>NZ_JBEIET010000306.1:0-1001 GCF_040382755.1 Flavobacterium sp. | reverse complement strand
TTAAAAAAGCTTGATTTCGGTGCAGATTTTACCTTATACGGAAATTTGTTCGTTAATTTATTGGTATTAATGGTTTTGGCTTATGCTATTGATTATTTGGCAAAAAAAATATTAATAATTGGTTTGGCTATTGTGGCAACCTACACAAAATCTACATTTGACGATTTTTTAGTAGCCAACAAAACCGCTAAATATATTGCTCATTTAGTACCATTATATTATATAAGTATAAAAATACCAATTGTTTTAGATGATTTTGTGTATTGGGAAAATTTATTTGGCAAAAGCGTTAAAATTTTCATCATTATTTTATCACTTTTTATTGTTCGAAGTGTCTTTAATTCCTTAAAAGATTATTTAAAAACATTACCTAAATATAACGATAAGCCCATAGATAGTTACATTCAAGTTATAATGATTGTATTGTGGATTTATGCCTTATTATCAATTATCTTATTGCTTTTTGATACTAAAAAAAGTGCTTTATTAACCGCATTTGGTTCCATTTCAGCGTTAATTATTTTAGTTTTTAGAGATACAATATTAGGTTTTGTTGCCAGTATTCAAGTTACAGTAAACGATATGGTTCGCATTGGCGATTGGATAACTGTCGATAAATTCGGCGCTGATGGCGAAGTTGAAGAAATTAATTTAGCAACGGTTAAAGTCAGAAATTTTGATAACACTACCTCCACTATTCCAACTTATAGCTTAATTTCAGACAGTTTTAGAAATTGGCGCGGTATGATTAATTCCGACGGAAGACGAATCAAACGACACGTTTTAATAAAAGGTGCTACCGTTCGGTTTGTTACGAATGAAGAATTGGAATCGTTTAAACGTATTCAGTTTGTATCGAGTTATATTGATAAGAAAAAATTGGATATTGATAAGTTTAATATGGCGAATAACATCGACAAATCATTAAACGTAAATGGTCGAAATATGACAAACTTAGGTTTGTTTCGAAAATACATTCAAAAATACATTGAAACACATCC
>NZ_JBEIET010000305.1:0-1001 GCF_040382755.1 Flavobacterium sp. | reverse complement strand
CAGGCCTTTCTTTGACTACCGCTTCAGGGAAGCAAACTGGTTCAAGACCTTGGTCAAAAGTTTCCGAAAACTTCAGAAGTTTCACAAGAAAAGTTGGGATGAAGCCAAGGATCTCTGGGTTCAGCAATCCCTGGACAAAGAGGAAAAAGAAAATGCTCTCGAAGAACTGGCTCTATTCGAGATCTATTGTTCCCTTATTCTATTTTCTTGTCACCCTTTATATGAGTTCATGTCGGTCAGGGAAATCGAAAGACTCGAATTTCCTCTATCTCGTTTCGCTAGACTGATTATAAAACGTTTAGTGGTTTCTGGTGACTGCATTGGTTATTGTCCTAATTAAATGATCATTCTTGTAGTCAGTGAGAAAATAAACAAGTCGAATAGTTTCACATCGATTTTATTTATTTCAAATTTTGAAAGCATGGATTTTTTACCAAAAATGGGGATTTTTATCACAAAAGCCTTTTGTACTAATCTAGAAAATAATTTTTTATTTGTTTTTCTAAAATTTTATTAGTTTTTATTCGTTTTTATTTGGTTTTATAGTTTTTATTGGGTTTTTATGGTTTTTCTTTTTCAATCTACGGGCTTTTTAGTTTTGTTTCATCTCTCTCATCTGGGATTTTTTAAGTTTTTATGATAAATTTTGGGAATTTGAGATAATTTTGGAAAAGAAAAGTTTGTAATTTTACACTATTTCTGTCTCCTCGTTAAGAACAATTGTGTCATTTAGCTGTGAAGGGTTGAGATGGTGATTAAAAGAATCTCTGATTTCGTACCTAAAATACCAAATTATTAGTAAAATGTTGAGAATAACGAGGGTAAAATAAATGATGAGAAAGATCAAAAATGCATCCCAAGAATCCATGGTATAAATAGGGTTTTAATCTGCCAAAATTTTCAAAACATTAAATCTTAGTCCGGTATCAGGTTAAATGGTCAAAATTTCAATTTTCAATTTCACGGTTTTTCACTCCTCATTTTGATCGGGGGATAGGAAT
>NZ_JBEIET010000304.1:0-1001 GCF_040382755.1 Flavobacterium sp. | reverse complement strand
GAAAAACTTGGTTAGTTTACTATGGAAGTATCACAACTCTACTTCTAATCATATTTTCATCTAGTCTTTCTATTCTACCTCTATTCTATCTTTTAACTTATTCTTTCTTTATTCTTACTTACGGTATCTTATCGCAATTATTTTGCAAGCGTCTTTTCTCAAACATGGTGAAATTCAGACACATATTTGCAAAACCCAAGCCAAGCTAACTTTCCGCCCAACTTCAATCATAAAAGCTGAAGGGGTTGATATTCTGAATACATCTGTCTTCAGAAAATGCTTGTCTAAACTTCGGCGAACTATTGTGAAGTTCGGCGAACCAGGCGAGGATGCAAAACATGTTCAAACACGTTTCATCCTGCAACCATCTACTCTAAAAGATGTCTAAATTCTAATCTATGGTGAAATTCTATCTTTATTTAGATTATGGTGAAATTCTAATTTTATACTTTAAGCTAAATCGTAATGTAATTAATAACCTAATTAGCTAATCATTATCTTATTTCGTTTTCATAACTTTTCTCTTTTCTTTTCAAGTTGACTTTTAAGAGAAAGCAATAGTTAATTGTTTTCACTTACTTTTATCCAAAACAACTTTACTGCGCCCTTGAGGATCGTAGAAATTGTTTTGTCTTTTCTCAACTTTTCAAAGTCAGGAATAATTATAAAATTTCACATTATTTTATGCTAAAAAATATCCTCCATCAGCCACAGGTAAGTGTTTCGTAAAGAGATGACAAAAGTTCCCTGTTTTAAACATGAGCATTAAAAATTTATTAATCAACTTTGCGAATCAGGCTATGTAATTGGGTTATCTCTGCAAATTGATTTAATTTTAAGTGGGCTAATCTAATCTGTGCAAATTGGTTTTTACGTAATAGACCATATTCATCGATTGTATGAGAATAAATTTCACACAAATCGGTTTTTACAAAATTGACTGATTATATATATATTGATTTTGAGCCATTTTTGCACTTTTAAAGGGTGGCTCCTTGGTG
>NZ_JBEIET010000303.1:0-1030 GCF_040382755.1 Flavobacterium sp. | reverse complement strand
CCGACAACCGATATCCGACAACTTTTAAGAACAAGTAAGTACAATTTAGCTTGAATGTAGTACGTTGCGTAGTACCGACAGAGGTTAAATTTACTTTAAATGAACTTATACCGACACCGACAACAAAATAGTACTTTTATTTAGAGTTTCGTATGCTAGCACCTGTGTGGTTCACAACGAAAGGTTCTAAACAAAATTACTAGGCAGTAAGAACCTCGTAAGCAATTAGACTGTTAAATTGCGACAGATCCCGACAAACTTGTGTTTTCAGTCGATCTTTGCAAAGTCAGCTAAATTACGAACTTAGTTATTGGCAAATGGATAACCTCTTAGGCAATTAGACCGTTAAATTGCGACAGATCCCGACAAACTTTTGTTTTCAGTCGATCTTTGCAAAGTCGGTTAAATTACGAAGTTGGTTATTGCACAATTTATAACGGGTTTTATGTTTGAAAGGGCCAATTTACACACTTACGATAACCTAACTAACCGCTTCAGTTACCTGGGCGACCCTGTTGACCTGGGTTTTTACCAGAGTAGACCACGTTTTATGTAGAAAAAACGATAAAAAACTTTTAAATGGTTGCCTTAAAAGGACTTATGAAGGTTTGAGAAAGAAATTTAGATTTGAAAAAATCTATGAACCAACGTTGAAAAGACGTCCGATCGCTCCAATTCAATTGGAAAAGTGAAGCCTTTCGGCTTGTTCGTGACCTATGTTTGGTGGATCGAACACCAAACGGGCACGATATCACTTTTTGTGATCGGTCCTTAAGATCTGAAAAAACTGAAAGGTTACGTATTAAATTTGCATTTTAAATTTTATTTTTTAAATAAAAACATGATCCACACTAGTCTGAAATGATGCCAAAGTGAATTTCCTAAGAAATTTGTAAATTTTACCAATCAAACAACGTTATAAATTTATGCTTTCATTGCTTCATAGACCTTAAAAAACACGATGCGTGTTTTATAGGTGCGCGCGCATGTGCGCTATGCAAAAATTGGATTTGGTCACCGTTTTCGGATT
>NZ_JBEIET010000302.1:0-1031 GCF_040382755.1 Flavobacterium sp. | reverse complement strand
GGTTTGTGAAAACATCGAAAGTAAAAACGTCGAACTGAAACTATTGGGAACTAGAATTATTACAGCTTAAAAACGTAGAAAACGTGTTGAAATCTTTGAAATTTTACATTTTCAAAAACGTCAAATTTGACAATTTTATATTCGGCGTTTTGCATTTTACGATTTCTCGGTTTGAAAATGTTCATAATATTACATTTTGTTGTAGATTTCTTTCTTTTAAAAAGAGAGTTTCGACTCTGTTTTGGCTAAAGTCTGACATAATTGTATTAACTTAATAAAAATAAAGTATTTCTTAGTAAATACAAAACAAATGGTAATGATTTGCTATATCTTGTCAGCCAAGTTCGCGATCGCCAGGTGTGGGAATAATTTCGACTAGGTCAGCCATTCGACCAGTCGAGCAGGTTGAAGAAACGAGGAAATATTCTTTGTAAAAGATTGCTTAAAAACAGACATGAGAGGGCGCCTCTGTCAACAGCTAAAGATGTAAAATAGAAACGACATAAATAATTCTGCTATAATGGAGATTGCAATTGAAATAGCAAAGACATTGTAGACATAAATACGCAGTACCCTACAGTTTATTATCAATATCTAAGACGAGAAAGTCTTAGATTAAGGTAAAAGGTAGGAGGTAGAAATCAACAAAAGTTGACAAATTAAAATAAAATGGCGCAGGCTGAAAAGTAGTATTAGTACTATTGACCAAATTTTACAACTTGAATATGATTATTAAATTATTAAAGAGGGTTCTTATTTTTCGAACCCCTGTAATGTGCAATTGAAATATACAACACCGACACTCTTACAACAACAAACTCTCCACCTTTTCATCACCAAGCTTTAACTTTAACACAATCGCACGCTATTCGGTCTATCTAGCACCTGCCAGTGACCAAATCAAAAGTGAGCAAGTTGAAGAAACGAGGGAATATTCTCTGTAAAAGATTGCTTAAAAACAGACATGAGATGGCTCTGTCAACAGCTAAAGATGTAAAATAGTGATGTCATGTAATGTCGTCATGTCATGT
>NZ_JBEIET010000301.1:0-1057 GCF_040382755.1 Flavobacterium sp. | reverse complement strand
GCCGTATAAAGATGTGATTATATCATAACATTTAAATAGAATCTGAAGATTATGGAGTCGAATTTCATTAACATGAAACTGATTTGAATCATGACAAAATAAAATATCTGCTTTTTATTTTGCATTGTAAATTTACAACCGAACCGAAGAAATAAAACTAAACATCGTGGTTAAAATTTCCATATACAATAAAATATTGATTTGTTTAAACCAAGAGGGTACTGATTTTTTTTTATCCAAAAAAGGGTACTGATTTTTTTAAAACCAAGAGGGTGCTGATTTTTTTAAAAAGTTGAGAGGGTGCTGAAAAACTTGTATTGTTTTTAAATATATAGTTCGATAACATAACTCATAAAAAACAAAATACTATCGACGGCTCAGATAAAGTCTGGAACTAAGATAATTTTAAAGAAACTGACTTGACTAATCTTTACGATATTTGAAAAATGCGGGAAGAGAAAAAAACATAACAATACATAGCGATACCCCACTGTTGCTAGCTCATTTTCTCTCTCTCCTTATCTCTCTTTTTCCTGATACTTATAACGCCCCCTTCCAAAAAATATTTGTGTACTCAACAACAGTCAAAAGTCAACAGCTCTTGAGTGCAAAACAAAACCAAACCATTTTAGGCTTCCTTAAAAATTTAAACTCGCTGCTTGTAAACGATGGCAAGATCCCATTTTATTTTATTCTTTTCGAGCTGCTTTTTGGGAGTTGTCTTAACTTCTTTGGTAGCTATCAGAGAACAGAGGCGTCAAGTAGCTTATCAAGAAGTTGCTTATATAGCTGACCGGCTGCTAGTCATATCTGAGACCCTTTGGCAAGACCAAAAGCAACTTGTGCAAATGGTCCAACAACAAGATGTACAATATCAGAAGTTGGAAGCTGAGGTTCAGCGAATGGCAAAATTGCTCTTCAACTGCGTGACACAAATGAAGCTAATAAAGCCGACTGCTGGGCACAACACAATTCTAATCAGCAAAAACAAACCTCTATCTGAACAGGTATGAAACAACAGCAATTAAAATTTATTTAACTGCTTACATTTTTATTT
>NZ_JBEIET010000300.1:0-1060 GCF_040382755.1 Flavobacterium sp. | reverse complement strand
TTACAATAATTTTAACAGGCGGCGACGCTATTTTTTTGGCGAATCGATTAAAAAGCACCATATTTGCCGATGAAAATTTCCTATTAAAAAGTTTACACCAATTATACACTTATAGTTTACAAAATGATTAAAAAAATTGTCATACTAATTACGATATTACTTGCCAACTTCGGTTTTACTCAAGAAAATACAGCTTCGCCTTATTCTTTTTACGGATTAGGAAGCACAAGATTTAAAGGAACAAATGATTTTGTTAATATGGGTGGAATTTCTGTTTATTCAGATAGTACACATATTAATGTATTAAATCCTGCTTCTTATTCGAATCAATTAATTACTACTTTTCAAGTTGGGATGACGTCTAGTTTTTATAATTTAAACACGGCTTCAGCTTCAGAAAAAGCAAAAAAAACCACATTTGATTATGTGGTTATGGGTTTTCCAATTTCCAAGAAAGTTGGTGTTTCTTTAGGGCTTTTACCTCATAGTGCTGTAGGTTATAGGCTAAAATCAGATACAAGATCGGTAGATGGTTTTACAAAACAATACCAAGGTAAAGGTGGCGTAAATAAAGTATCCCTTGGTGCTGGTTACAAATTAAGCCCAAAGATTAGTTTGGGTATGGACTTTCAATATTTGTTTGGAATATTAAATACACAATCCGATGTATTTAATCAGAATGTAATTTCTGGTTCAAGAGAAGTAAATGAGTCAACCGTTTCCGGAATAGCAATTAATACAGGATTAAATTTCAAAACCAAGTTTAATAGTAAGTTGGATTTCTTTTCAAGTGTAACCTATGCACCTGAAGCCAAGTTGAATTCTATTAATACTAGAAATGTTTCTAAAATTTCAGCTTTGGCAAATGGCACAATTATTCCTGCATCAGCAGATACGGAAGTTAATGTAGCCGATTCAAAATTAATCGTACCATCAAAATTAGTTTTAGGTGCCGGTTTAGGAAATAGAAAGTGGTTTTTAGGTGGAGATGTTGCATTTTCTGGATCAGGAAATCAAGTCAATCGTTTTGAAAATTATTCAAATGTATCATATGAAAATG
>NZ_JBEIET010000299.1:0-1080 GCF_040382755.1 Flavobacterium sp. | reverse complement strand
GAATTATACGATTGGTTTTTAAATCAAATTTATGATGAAACCAAAGTACGACCAAAACAAAGAGAATTTGCTCGTAGAAATTTATCGCACACCGTAGTTTCTAAACGTAAATTATTACAATTAGTTGAAGAAAAGCACGTTACAGCTTGGGACGATCCGAGAATGAGTACGATTTCTGGTATGAGAAGACGTGGAATAACCGCAACCGCCATTCGTAACTTTGCAAATACAATCGGAATTGCAAAACGTATGAATTTAATTGATGTGTCGCTTTTAGATTTCTGTATTCGTGAAGATTTAAACAAAATTGCGCCTCGTGTGATGGCGGTTTTAAATCCAATAAAACTGGTAATTACAAATTATCCAGAAGGAAAAGAAGAGTGGTTAACCGCAGAAAACAATCCAGAAGAAGAAGTTATGACTTATAGAGAAGTACCTTTTTCTAAAGAATTATATATAGAAAGAGAAGATTTTCAAGAAGAAGCGCACAAGAAATTTTTCCGTTTAACTTTAGGAACTGAAGTACGTTTAAAAAACGCGTATATCATTAAAGGTGAATCTGTTGTAAAAGATGCAGAAGGAAATATTACCGAAATTCATTGTACATACGATGTAGATTCTAAATCAGGAAGTGGTACAGAAGCGAGTAATAGAAAAGTAAAAGGTGTAATTCATTGGGTTTCTATACCACACGCGGTTGAAGCGGAAGTTAGAATGTATGACCGTCTTTTTACACACGAAAATCCTGATGGCAATAAAGAGGTTGATTTTAAAGAATACATCAATCCAGAGTCTTTAAAAGTAATTACAGGGTATGTTGAACCAAGTTTACAAACCGCAAAAGAACTTGATCATTTTCAATTTCAACGCTTAGGTTATTTTTGTGTTGATAAAGATACTTCAGCTGAAAAATTAGTTTTCAATAAAACCGTTGGATTAAGAGATACTTGGGCAAAAGTTTCTGAACAATAAAAACACGTTTGTCATTCTGAACTTGTTTACTTCGTCAGTTCGCAAGCTCGGGTCAGAATCTAATTTAAATTTCAAACCTATAAGGAAAAATTCTTTATAGGTTTTTTT
>NZ_JBEIET010000298.1:0-1091 GCF_040382755.1 Flavobacterium sp. | reverse complement strand
GACGAAATGGTGATAGTTAAATAGGTGGACCACGACGTTTGAATATTTTCATGAACAGTTTTTGGCGTCAGCCTAATGTTGTAATAGCATCATGTGCATGGTATGATAATTTCATTGAACATGAATATTCCAAGTTATTGGTTATTGAAGTTGTTTTTATCGACTTTCTAACTCTATTTAGCGGACAATGATTGTGTAAATTGTTTCGAGCTTTCCGATATTTTAGCCTTTAAGCGAGGCTAATTTCTAGTCATTTTGTCCTCAAATGAAAAATATAAAAATATTTTATCTCGTGTAATTTGTGTGGCGTGGTTAGTGTAACTTTTACGTCATTTTTTATTTAAGTCAATTTATGATTTAACCGAGCATGTGTGTAAAAAATGGATTTCTACTTTCTTAATCTTAGTGCTGACAATTACGTTTTTTAGTTTTGTTAATTTATTGTGTCATTTTATTTTCGACAAAAAAATACCGACTTGCTTTTTACAAGTTTCTGTTATAGCTTCATTAATTCTGTTTCTTGCCCTCTTACTTTTGTGTCCCGCTTTGTTCATAAAAAAGTTGTGTAATGAATGTGCTGATTGTTTAATAACGCGTTTTGAATAAAACGATCCATGCTAAAACTTTTGAGTCTACAAGTTATGCCATCTCTAGTGTTATGGCTTTGGCGTGGCCATTTTCAACGCCCTAACTCCGCATCGTCCAACGCTTCACTTGCTCGGCTTGGGTCCTACTGGTAAGTCCAATTTTAATTTTTCATTTTAGATAAATTAACATGTAATAATTTTATGGCTTCTTTTTCAATTTTTCGTCAATTTTTTGCGAGAAATTGTTACGGTAGTCTATATTAATTAAATTGTTAATAATAAATACAACTTAACCCCGATAACCTTGGTGTAGCTCTTGCCGCATTCAAGAACTTTTTTGTAAGTTGTGAAATTAATATGCCAAAACATGAACATTACTGTACTGAAGGCGAGAACGCAGAAACAAAAAAGTAGGATAAACTATCGAATCTGCAGGAGGCAATAGACATTTTTCTTTGCGTAATGCCGTCTCTGATGTTTCTGTCACATTTGTCACGTGTGACG
>NZ_JBEIET010000297.1:0-1096 GCF_040382755.1 Flavobacterium sp. | reverse complement strand
GAATGTATGGCTTCAATAATGGCTCTAATTCCAAAAATCTGATTGTCGTTTTTCATAGCTGCAAATATAGGTAAGTTTATTCAAATTTATTTTAAAAATACGTTTTAAAACTAATTTGAACTATAGAATTAGAGAGTTTTATGGTTTGGTTTCCTGTATTTCCATTAGCATACACTAAATTAAATAAGCCGCCATTGCTAAGTAATCCGAAACCAAAACCCAGTCCGTAAAGTTGGTCTTCGGTATTATTGGCTTTATCTTGATAATATCCGAAATCAGTAATGCTGTAAAAATATAAATTTGGAGAAGCGACATATCGGTATTCGGCAAAAAGACCAGTAAATACGTTTCCTTGCAGGCTGTTTTCGTTAAAACCTCTTATGGATTGAATGCCTCCAAATCGATACAATTCATTAGTGAAATAATCATTGCTTTGAAGATAATAGGTATCTGTTTTAATATGGATAACGTTTTTTTCGTTGAGTTCGAGCAATTTTTGTAGTTGAATTTGAGCAAAAAACTGATTCGTTTTTACAGCACTTGTTGTTCGGTTACCCATTCCGAATTTTGTAAAAACGGTGAATTTATCTGGAAACAAAGAATCGTCAAAACTAACTTTTTTATGCTCAAAAACAGAAGTAATAAATGTAGATTTTAAATCTTTTATGGTTGAAGAAGATGCTTTTTGAATGGCTTCCGAAACATTATCTTTGTAACCAATAAAAACTTTTGTATTGTAATTTATCATATAACCCAAATCGAAATCGAAACTACTATTTTGAAAAATGGTATCTTGTTTAAAGATTCTTAAATTTGATTTCAACGCCATCGGACTTTTAAAAATATAGGCTAAATCTAAATTCACATTGAACGTGCTTTGTTTGTTTCCGTCATTTTTCCAATACAAATTAAAGCGTTCTCCAGAATTTAAATTATTATACAAGTTCAAATCTACATAACCATTAAATTGTAATTTTTGTGTTTCTTCTTTATTTCCAAATCCTAAAAAACCATCAAAAGTGTTGTTTTTTCTTTTTTCAAGATACAAATATACTTTTGTAGAATCGGTTGTGAGTAAAACTTCTGGATATTTTAT
>NZ_JBEIET010000296.1:0-1100 GCF_040382755.1 Flavobacterium sp. | reverse complement strand
GACTGCCTACAGATGCCTGCAATTTGTGGTACGAGTCAACAACAACTTCTGCATAGATAGAAATACAAATACAAACTAGAAATACAAACTTCATAAAAAATTATATTCAATATTATTAATTTGTTAGAAAAAATTAAGTTTTAATTTAGTCAATGAAAAGCCTCTTCATTTTAATACTAAATTCAACACGAATTGATAGGAGAAATTGATCAAATCTTTCCGGCAAAATATTCCAAGAAATGTTACAATGTAACAATGTTACAATGTTAATTTCACTACAAGGGCACATTTTTGTGCATAATAGTAGTGCTCTTTTTCTTTCTCTATCTCTTCAACTTAGTCTTCTATTTTTTTCTTGGTTGGTTTTCTTGGTAAAAAGTTTTACAGAAAAATTTCCGTCGTTTATGAGCAAAACTACAAAATTAATTATTTTAAAATTTAAATCATGTCATCACATGCACGATAAAAGATAAAGGACAAAAACTTATTAAAACCAAAAGCACGAGACTTTTGCCTTGAGGAAATATTTGCATTTCGAAGAAGACCAAAAATATAAAAAAGTGCGACAAAGGCCCTCAAGCATTCTGTAATAGCCTCATAAAGGCTGTCAAATCCTGGCCTTTAAATAGGATTTGAAGTTGCATACAAATTGCTCAGAACAAACTTTCTGCAAAGAATCCGTAGGAAATACTATTTTCCATCTCGTCTTTAAAAAATATTGATACAAACAAAAATTAAATCAAATTTACACATGTAACAAATGAAAAATACACATAAAAACAAATGGGAAACGACAAACCCAACTTTGCCGAGCCCCAGAAAATCGCCTACAATTTTTCTATCTATCTATAAAATTTCTATCTATCTATCTAGCTATAAATTTTGAAGCTATAAATAGAGCTAAATGGGAAACGACAAACCCTACTTTGCCGAGCCCATAAAGTCTGGTTTAGAATTTTTATATACAGCCAAAACGGGGCCCATGGAAAAATATTGAGGCACACAATATATCCAAAGCGCCTTACGCAATAGCTTTATAAATAATGTTTTCTTAAAAAAAATTGTATACACTTTTACCCCGATAACAGGCCGCTGGTATT
>NZ_JBEIET010000295.1:0-1106 GCF_040382755.1 Flavobacterium sp. | reverse complement strand
TGTGACCAAATAATATTTATTTTGCTTTTAAGAAAAAACGTAAAGCATAATTACTCGTTAAAACTAAACTGAACCTAACTTTTTTAATAAAATATGTTTGAATTCGGACAAATTATAGTTTGAAATGAAACAGCAACTTTAGAATAGTTTAAATGAAAGCTGCTTACGCAAGCTATTATTTGTACATTAAAATTTTTCGTGCGCGCCAACAGAAGTTAACCATTCCAAGCCTCAAATAAATTTGAAAAAAATGGATAAATTGAAGGGAGAATTGTCGTTTTTACAACAACTATTGAAAATGGAAAGAAACGAAGTTCGGCGTAATTTGCTACTTGGTCACATTCAAAATGTCGAAAAACAAATGCTCAAGCTTTGGCGTGAAGAACGCGACCGGAAGTCAAAACAACTTCAAAATATACAGGATGCTGAAGCCAAGAATATGAAAAAAGAATAACTGGCTCAACGGTTACTACATTACATCCTGACATGTAAATTTGTTTGTGTTGTTTAATAAAAATATAAATACAAAAAGAATTTATGTTTATTTTTTGTGGGCAGCTGTTATAAAAAGTGTAATGTATTGTTGTTGTTGTCGTTTATTGTAAAACTCAAACTTAAACTTAAACTTGCGTGTGTTGGAAATTAGGTTTGTTTGAACCCTAAATGAAAGATAATTTGACGAGTCAAGAGTTTTTATAATGTCAAGTAAATTTGCAGCTAAATAGTTGGTGCTACTAAAGAGTATCGAGCCAACGGGTTTCAGTTTACTGTTCTAGAATTTAGTCATTTTAAACATGTTTGTAAGGTCCACTAGATGTCGCCGGTATATTATTACCTCTAAAAACTTGACTTGGTGTTTGTTAATTTTAAAATTAGAGTTGACTCTACAAAAACAACTTTGTACAAGTAAAACATAATATTTTGAAACGTTTTTAAGTTGACTACTTTTGTTGTACTATCGAGTCTCGACTTTGGTTCTGCCAAAGTCCGACCTACTTGATTACTCCTTAGCAATTAGTTTTGAAATTTTCAATTTGAAAAGTATGTGTTGTGTAGTCAGGGGTAGCACATTCCCCGCACCGTAAGCCCTCAGGCAGGCGGGTGCC
>NZ_JBEIET010000294.1:0-1117 GCF_040382755.1 Flavobacterium sp. | reverse complement strand
GAATTATTCTCACAAGACCCTTTAAGTGTTTTATTACCTATAAGCACAAAACCAGAATTACATTTTACAGGTTTTAGTGGATTAGCCAGTCATGGTGCAGCAATAGCTATTATTGTTACGATGTATTACATAAAAACAAAAGTGCTACAACGTCCGTTATTGTGGATTTTAGATAGAATTGTAATTCCTGTTGCATCAGGAGCCGTTTTTATTCGTTTAGGAAACTTTATGAATTCTGAAATTTTTGGAAAAGAAACATCAAAAGACGCTTTTATGGCTATGAAATTTGTAAAAGGTGAAGATAATTTGCCGCCGCAAGTAGCCTCGCAATTAACAAATATACCAGACGGAACGCAAGCGTATAATGCGATTGCAAAAGATGTTCAGTTTAAAGGTATTTTGGACAAAATTCCTTACAGATATCCAGCACAATTATTTGAAGCTATATTATATGTGCCCGTATTTTTCATATTGTTTTATATGTATTGGAGAACGGATGCCAGAAACAAACCAGGTTTATTATGTGGAACATTTTTAGTGTTACTTTGGTCGGTTCGTTTCTTTGTGGAATTTGTAAAAGACAGTCAAGGTGGCTTTGAAGAATACCCAATGTTCAATGCCTTATCAACCGGTCAATGGTTAAGTATTCCTTTTATTATTTTGGGATTCTATTTCATTTATGCTTCTCAAAAGAAAAAGGTTATCTAATACTATTATACAGAAATAAAAAAAGGCAAACTCTAAATTAGATGTTTGCCTTTTTTTGTTTTTATCCTCTAAATTTCCATTCAAATTCGTCTTTATCATTGATGATTGCACCAATTTCTACTTCAACTATTTCGTCATAATCGACGTGGAAAAACAACCAATTGTCTTCGTTAAAATAAATATCAATCCCTTCTTCTGAATCTTTTTCAAACTTGGTGATTTTGTTTAGTGCTAAATCGCCATTTACTAAATCCCATACTTTATTTATAATGGTCGTTCCAAATAATTTAATGTCTGGATGTGTAGTCGTAATATAGCCCAATTTCATGTCTTCCTCAATATAAAACGTCAACTTCATACGTTCTTTGTTATACACATAAATCGTATTGTTTTCGTCGTCTGTAAACGT
>NZ_JBEIET010000293.1:0-1121 GCF_040382755.1 Flavobacterium sp. | reverse complement strand
TCATGGGGGACTTCGAGGTCGCCTACAATAACCTGTTGGACACCCGTAAGGCTGCACTTCAGCAAACTCCAGTGTTCGGGGTAAATATAAGAGACTATGAGCTCAGACAGGAGGTCCCAAAATGGGGACTTTCAATCCCTCAGGGCTCAACCCCTCCTATTCATATCCCCAGATCAAAATGAGGAGTGAAAAACAGTGAAATTGAAAATTGAAATTTTGACCATTTAACCTGATACCGGACTAAGATTTAATGTTTTGAAAATTTTGGCAGATTAAAAAACCCTATTTATACCATGGATTCTTGGGATGCATTTTTGATCTTTCTCATCATTTATTTTACCCTCGTTATTCTCAACATTTTACTAATAATTTGGTATTTTAGGTACGAGATCAGAGATTCTTTTAATCACCATTTCAACCTTTCACAGCTAAATGACACAATTGCTCTTAACGAGGAGACAGAAATAGTGTAAAAATTACAAACTTTTCTTTCCCGAAAATTACCCTAAAAAACCTTTCAAAATTCACCATAAAAAACTTAAAAATCCCAGATGAGAGAGATGAAAACAAAACTAAAAAAGCCTGTAGATTGAAAAAGAAAAACCATAAAACCCAATAAAAATTATAAAACCAAATAAAAACTAATAAAAACTAATAAAATTTTAGAAAAACCAAATAAAAAATTATTTCCTAGATTAGTACAAAAAAGGCTTTTGTGATAAATATCCCTATTTTGGTAAAAATCCATGCTTTCAAAATTCGAAATAAATAAAATCGATGTGAAACTATTCGACTTGTTTATTTTCTCACCAACTACAAGAATGATCATTTAATTAGGACAATAGCCAATGCAGTCACCCGAAACCACTAAACGTTTTATAATCAGTCTAGCGAAACGAGATAGAGGGAATTCAAGTCTTTCGATTTCCCTGACTGACATGAACTCATATAAGGGATGACAAGAAAACAAGATAAGGGAACAATAGATCTCGAATAGAGCCAGTTCTTCGAGAGCATTTTCTTTTTCTTCTTTGTCCAGGGATTGCTGAACCCAGAGATCCTTGGCTTCATCCCAACTTTTCTTGTGAAACTTCTGAAGTTTTCGGAAACTTTTGACCAAG
>NZ_JBEIET010000292.1:0-1124 GCF_040382755.1 Flavobacterium sp. | reverse complement strand
TCTCTGCATTTAACCACTAATTTTTATAAGGCTGCTCTTTGAGAGCGGCTTCTTTCTGCCTTATTTTTAACTCAAGTGTAACCTAGAGCGACGCCTCTCTTAAGAGAATGATTCGACTCAAACGTAAAAGGCGGAATCTTTGGTTTCGCTTAAGGGAATGTTCAGGCTCAAACGTAAAAATTTGGTACAGTGTAATTGACTTGTATAATTTCTTTCAATGTGTCTTAAGGGAATGTTAAATAGTTGGGTTTAAACCGAAACCTAGAGCAGTGGTTCTTTGCACAACGAAACATGACTTTGAACTTTTTGCAACTCATTTAATTCTTTTTTGATAAATATTAAAAATTAGTTTTCCCACTCATGTCTATATTGCTTTAATGAACATGAAAATAATTTAAACACACAATAAAATTCTGAACACAAACAAGTAGATGCAACTGTCAGACTTTAGCAAAACAATGTCAAAACTCATTTTAAAAATGTTTCACACCGTTGTATCTGTAAAATGAACTCTAATTTTAAAGTCAAAGTTAAGATGAAGCAAGTAATCAGCTGTAATTATTACCGTTAACATTCCGGTTTAGTCAGGGCTCGCCTCAGTAGCTTTTTGACATTGTCAGCCCGGGCGCGGCGGTGTCCATCTGAAAAACATGGCAAAAATATTAATCTTGCTTACGAATTGAAGGCAATTATACAAGTCAATGTGTCTTAAGGGAATGTTAAATAGTTGGGTTTAAACCGAAACCTACAGCAGAATCTTTGATTCTTTGCACAACGAAACATGACTTTGAACTTTTTGCAACTCGTTTAATTCTTTTTTGATAAATATTAAAAATTAGTTTTCCCACTCACATGTCTATATTGCTTTAATGAACATGAACATAATTTAAACACACAATAAAAATCTAAATACAAACAAGTAGATGCAACTGTCAGACCTTAGCAAAAACAAAGTCAAAACTCATTTTAAATACGTTTCACACCGTTGTATCTGTAAAATGAACTCTAATTTTAAAGTTAAAGTTAAGATGAAGCAAGCAATTAGCTGTAATTATTACCGTTAACATTTCGATTTAGTCAGGGCTCGCCTTAGTAATTACCTACTTAAAAATTAAGTTCAAATG
>NZ_JBEIET010000291.1:0-1133 GCF_040382755.1 Flavobacterium sp. | reverse complement strand
TTTTGTTTTTATGTAATACATCGTAACAATAATAGCTATTGCTGCACCATGACTGGCTAATCCACTAAAACCTGTAAAATGTAATTCTGGTTTTGTGCTTATAGGTAATAAAACACTTAAAGGGTCTTGTGAGAATAATTCAGGTTGATAAAAAATCACGTGTCCTAAACGTGCACCAAGCATTGTAGCTACTATAGTGTACACAAATAAATTATCTAATTTTTCTATAGACTCTTTTTCTCTTTGGAAGATAAATTTAGTAATGTACCAGCCCAAAGCAAAAGCAGTTACCCACGTTAAGCTGTAAAAACGAATCATGAAAAAACCTAAATCGATGCCTTCTGTTGGATTCCAAATCATAATTTTTTAGTTTAAATGTTTATAGGTTTAAAAGTTTAAAAGGATTTTCGAATCTTCTTTTTTATAAGTTTAATTTTTTATATTTATTTATGTTGCTTTCGAGAGCCTCAAGCAACGGTTACTTTTGAGAGCTTCTTAAACCGCTGATTTCGAGAGCCTCAAGCAACGGTTACTTTCGAGATTTTTAAGCAACGGTGACTGAGGCACTCGAAGTCACTTTTTAAGGAACTGGATCGTAACCGCTTTTTCCCCATGGGTGACAACTTGTAATTCTTTTTATAGCGAGCCAACTTCCTTTTAAAATGCCATGTTTTTCTAATGCTTCTTTACTGTAACTCGAACAAGTAGGGGCAAATCTACAAGTTGCCGGCGTTAAAGGCGAAATTACAATCTGATAAAACCGAATAATTACTATAAATGGAAAAATGATTAGTTTCTTCATAATTTTATTTCGTAATCGTAAATCCCAATTCGTAAATCAGAAATTACAACGTAAAACTCGTTCCTTCTTTACCGTCTTTTAACTGAATGTCTAAAACAGCTAATTTATCTCTAATTTCATCAGATAAAGCCCAATTTTTATTGGCTCTTGCTTCCATTCTCATTTCAATTAGCATTTCGATAACACTTCCTAATTTATTGTTATTTCCTTCAGCTTTTTTATTTGTTAATCCTAAAACATCAAAAACAAAACTTTCTAATGTGGTTTTTAATTCTGTTAAATCCGTTTCAGAAATTGTTTCTTTTTTGTCGTTTAATAGATTTATGATTCT
>NZ_JBEIET010000290.1:0-1154 GCF_040382755.1 Flavobacterium sp. | reverse complement strand
GATTTTGAGGTTTTAGTAATATGTTGGCGATATATTCTAATCCATATTTGAATAAACTTTTCGCTCTGTATCCGTGCTTTTTTATCGTTATAGGCTTTAGACAAGCATCAAGATAGATACCAACTTTATAGCACCAAATGAAAGCAATGAAAACCATTGATACTAATTTGGCTATTCTATCTGGATCTTTCAAGTGTGTATCTTCAAGATTAAAACCACTTGATTTTAAAGCCTTAAACATGGTTTCTATTTGCCATCTTCTTTTATAACACTGATTTGCGTCTTTAGGATTCTTGAATGAAATTAAGAATTGATATTCAGGTTGTCCAGTTTTAGATTTGATAACACTAGCAGATAAATAACAAGCTACTTTATTTATGTAAATGATTTTAGGGTAATGTTTGAATTGTCCCATTTTTAGATCTTTAAATAACCAGCTAGCCTTAACGATATGGTTGTTTCTTGGAATATGTACGTCAAAGTTTTCTCTTATTCTAATGTGGTAGGGTATTTTATTTATGTTGAGGTAGTTTAACCATTCATAACCAACAAATTCTCTATCTGCAACCAAAACTTCAATAGTCTGAAAACCAAAAAGATTATTATATCGCTCAAGTATTTCTTTACGCTCTTGTGTATTTGAATTACCAAATTTATCCATCATTTTGAAAAGCAAAGGAAAAGCAACACCTTGATGAACAATACCAATCACTAGAATATTGATATTTGATTGACCAAATTTCCAATTGGTTCTATCCATTGTCAATTCATACTTATTTTGTTTAGGTAATAATTTGAAAATTAGTCTAGCGATTAAATCATGATCTAAAATATAGCTTGCAAAGAAACGCTGTATACGACGCAAATTTGAATCCTTTTCTACGGTTGTGTCAAAACCTAAAGCCAAGCGTTCGTAGTTCACGGTTTGAACCTTACACAGAGCACAGATGAAAAATGACATTAATTTTAGTCGAGCAACATTAATACATGTTAATTCTTCTTTTAAAACTGAAAATAAGGAAGTATCTTCGTTACTAACCTTGGAATTTGGAATTTTAGACTTGTCGGGAAACATTGTCTAAGATACTGAATTTCAAGGTTTTAAACAAGAAAAAATCAATTTAATTTACTGATTTTCAATTGTTTATATTTTT
>NZ_JBEIET010000289.1:0-1156 GCF_040382755.1 Flavobacterium sp. | reverse complement strand
TTTTTCAGAAAACTGCTTGGGCGGAATTTCTCAGAACGTTGCCCCTGACAGAGTTCTCGTTAATCACCAAAACGTTTTTGGCAGTGAGCAAGTGATCGATGTTCAAACCGTTCTTTTACTGGCAAAAATTTATGTGTAAACATTTTACTCGAGCCCAATCGCTAGATGGCAGGTAAATCAGTTTAAAAAAATCCAAATTATTGAACAAATACAGAAAAATCATGTATTATTTAGAAACCAAATTGCAATGTTATTATTTTTTAAATGTTGCTTTCTGTTTCAAAAAACATTTCATTAGAGAAACAAACTTATTAAAAGTTAAATTCAATTATAAATATTTATTTTAAAAAACTAATTCTTAATTTTTATCAAAAAAGTAATTATAAATGTACGTACGTAATTTCTACTGACCTATATTTGCTAAAACAACTCAGCTTTCACCATTTTATCGTGTTTCAGGCTCAAACGTTTGGTCTCGCTTAAAGCGAATGATTTGACCCGAACGTAAAAAATTGGTGATACAAGCAAAATGTTCATTGCTTGTAAACGCTTAAGGGAATGTTCGGAACACCTAAAGCGAAATCTTTGGTCTCGCTTAAAGGACGTAAAAGTTTGTTGGGTTAAGCAAAATGTTACATTATGCTTTTTCTGTGTTAAAATTCCAGGCAGTATTACATTTTAAACCTTTTAACAATATATTTCGGTCCAAACAGCGTCGACTTTTTTGACTTTGAGCGAATTTTCAAGTCTGTGTTTCACTTTAATGAGGTACAGTGTTTCCGCAAACTCATTGGGCTTTACATAAGATTTTGCTTTACACTTGGAGTGAGTTTAGAGGCCATGCTGAGAACCACATGAAAACTTAGCTTTGCAGACTCCTTTACGAATTATCCGACTAATTATTATTACGTTGGTTATTTGTGTAACGGATTTACTACGGTGGTTTAACGGTTTGATTTTAAAATAACTGTTGAAAATTTTAAAATTTTGCGTTAACGCTTTCTATTAATTTTTTAAAACATTTTACAAATCGATTTGAACTTAATTTTTAAGTTCCGACGTAGGTAATTAGGTAATTGTATAATTTCCTTCAATTCGTAAACGCCCATGCAAGATTAATATTTTTGACATGTTTTTCAGATGGACACCTACTCAC
>NZ_JBEIET010000288.1:0-1162 GCF_040382755.1 Flavobacterium sp. | reverse complement strand
CGATAATGTATTTGCCAATATGCAAAAAGGAATGGATAGGGTATCCGCTTCAAAAATTGGAATTGGCGAAATCGCTTGGCCTGTAATTTCTTCCACAGCTACTACTTTAATGGCCTTTTTACCATTTGCTTTATGGCCTGGAACGATGGGAAAATTTATGAAATATTTTCCAATAACCTTAACGGTTACTCTTAAGGCTTCGTTATTTGTAGCGATGGTAGTAAATGCAGCTATGACAGGTGGTTCAATGGATACCGAAGACAGAAATGTTTCGAATAAATCAGCAAAATTATATACGATTATTTTTAGTGTGGTTGGAATTGTGTTTGTGTTTTTAGGACACTTAACCGATTCTACTTTTGCAAAAGCGATTGGTCATTTAGCCATTATTTCCTTAGGGTTAATGTGGTTATATAAAATAAAATTATACCAATGGACGCAAGATTTTCAATACAACTTTTTTCCAAAAATGGAAAATAAGTATAAAAATTTCTTAGCCAAAATTTTAACTGGAAAAAGAGCTTGGTTGGCATTAGCAACAATAATTGGAATGTTATTTTTCTCGTTTATCTTATTAGGAATTTTCCCAAGAAAAGTATTATTTTTCCCTGATAATATTCCAAATCAAGTTATTACGTATATAGAATATCCGCAAGGAACCGATATTGCAAAAACCAATAAGGCGACTTTGTTTGTTGAAAAACAAGTAATTGAAATCTTAAATAAATATGTAGATCCAAAGACTAATAAAAACTACTTAGCCGAAAGTATTGTTTCGCAAGTGGGAGTGGGTGCTGGTAATCCAAATGTAGATGCGGGTTCCGCTTCAGAAACGCCTTACAAAGGAAAAGTAACCGTAAATTTCTCGGAATATAAATTTAGAAATGGTGTTAACACTACTGAAGTTTTAGATGAAATTCGCGCGAAAGTAAAAGGCATTGCAGGTGCAACCGTAACGGTAGAAAAAGATGCCAACGGACCGCCAGCTGGATATCCAATTAGTGTGCAATTAACGGGTACAGATTATCAAGAAATGCTGGTGGAAGCAGATAAAATGATTGCATTTATCAATTCGAAAAATATTCCTGGAATTGAACGTTTAAGTGTGGATGTAAATAAAGATAGTCCCGAGTTAGAGGTAAAAGTTGACCGCGTGAGTGCT
>NZ_JBEIET010000287.1:0-1215 GCF_040382755.1 Flavobacterium sp. | reverse complement strand
GGTATCAATCAATCTGTTTCTATTAGTCCGGCTTTTTTAAATTTTACATCCTCAAATCCTTCTGTAGCTACTGTAAATGATGCAGGTGTTGTAACTCCTATCGCAGCGGGTACAGCAACAATTAGAGCAACATTTAATGGTCAACCCGCTACTGGAAGTTTGATAATTAATTGTTCAGGTGCCTATGTCAATGCACCTATTCCTACCTTGAGTCCATCTAATGTAATTTCTATATTCTCAGATGTATATACTAATGTTCCAGTTAATTATTATAATGGTTATTGGCAACCATGGCAAACTACAGAATCTAATAATTTTTCAGTTTTGGGAGATAACGTTTTAAATTACACCAACTTTAATTTTGTTGGAATCGAGTTTAGTAGTCCAACTGTGAATGCTAATAGTATGACGCATATTCATTTAGATGCTTTTATTCCAGGGCCTATAGCTCCAGGAAGACAGTTAAGAGTATTAGTAGTGGATTTTGGCGCAAATGGTGTCTTTGGCGGAGGAGATGATACTAGACATTCAACAACATTTACAGCAACAACTTCTACCGCTGTGGTATCTCAAAATTGGATTTCAATTGAAATTCCATTTTCTGCTATGCCTGGTTTATTAAGTAGATCAAACCTGGCTCAAATTATTCTTGAAGGTGGGGACAATTCAATATTGTATGTAGATAATATATATTTTCACAATTAAAAGATAATTAAAGATGATTTTAAATAAAATAAAACACAAAATTTTTATAGCTACAGCTCTTGTTTTGTTATTAAATAGTTGTACAAAAGATGAAAAACAAACAGTTGTTACTAAAAATAATTTAGTAATGAGTGATGAATTTAATGTAGACGGAGCACCTAATCCTAATTTATGGTCTTACAATATTGGTACTGGTAGTAACGGATGGGGAAATAATGAGCTGCAATATTATACCAATAGACCTGAAAATATTAAAGTTGAAAATGGGGTTTTAAAAATCACTGCACGTAGAGAACAATATATGGGTGAAGCGTTTACATCTGCCCGTATTTTAACTAAAGGTAAATTTGAAACTAAGTACGGAAGAATTGAAGCAAGAATTAAATTGCCTAGAGGAAAAGGGCTATGGCCTGCTTTTTGGATGTTAGGTTCTAATTCTGATACAGCCATTTGGCCGCAATGCGGTGAAATTGATATTATGGAATATTTAGGAAGTAGCCCAACTAAAGT
>NZ_JBEIET010000286.1:0-1215 GCF_040382755.1 Flavobacterium sp. | reverse complement strand
TGACAAAAAAGTAAGAGTAGAAAATATATATCGGATAAAATTTTTTCAGTATTAAATGTCTACGAGATGTCGCCGGTAGTCATTGTTGCTGATTACCTTCTTTATATTAGATCATTTAGTAGTTACATTAATTTGAACAAATGCAACCGAGTGAAATATAATGTTATTGAAATCTTTAAGTAAATTTTTTTTCTCTAAAAAGAGAGTTTCGACTCTGTTTTGGCTAAAGTCTGACATAATTGTATTAGCTTAATTAAAATAAAGTATGTCCTAAAGATAGTAAATACAAAACAAATGGTAATGGGTTGCGATCTTATTAGCCAAGTTCGCGCTCGCCAGTTGTGGGAAGACTTCGCTTGTCCGTGATTCGAACCCACAACTGGTTTCGTTTCTTTTGCGTACTGAGTACGCTACCGCTGAGCCATCACCACTTGCTGAGAAACTCACGCAGAAAATTTACTTTGCATAAGTTTGTGTAAGTTTGGTGTGTTGAGAAAATGTGTGTGTGTCACATGTAATGTCAAAAAATGTTGAAGTAAAAACGTGTGTTTGAAATGTTGTAAACATAAATTCATTTTACCGCTTGTAATTTTTACTTTGTGGAGGGACGGACAAAGGTTTCACAAACAACGCTGTTAAAGAATTTCCCCGTCAAAGTGTGACTCTGTTAAGGCTGTTTGTGTGTGTGTGTTAAAGCACGGGAAAGTTTGTAGAGTAGTGTAGATTGTCGGTAAATTGCACATTACAGGGGGTTCAAAAAATGAGAACCCTCTTTAATAAATTTACTCTGCTCTAGCATAAACTTAGAGTGAGGTTTATTACTTGGAGTCAATTTAGGACTCTAGTTCTGTTTGATCTTCAAGGGGAACCAACGTACTGCTACAACTTTTCAGCCAGCGCCATTTTATTTTAATTTGTCAACTGTTGTTGATTTTCTAGCTCCTTAAGTTATTTTTATCTAAGACTTTGTTGTCTTAGGTATTGACAATAAACTGTAGGGTACTACGTTATTTGTGTCTACAATTTATTTGCTATTTCAATTGCAATCTCTCTTACAGCAGTGTTGGTTATTTTGTTTCTATTTTACATCTTTAGCTGTTTGACAGAGCCATCTCATGTCTGTTTTTTAAGCTATCTTTTCCAAGTTTATTTTTCTCGTTTCTTCAACCAAAGAAAATGTCGAGACTTGCTCACTTTTGATTTGGTCACTGGCAG
>NZ_JBEIET010000285.1:0-1217 GCF_040382755.1 Flavobacterium sp. | reverse complement strand
CTTGTAAAGAAGGTACTTTTTTTATAGGACGATTGATTACTTCTTTAAACTGATCAGCGGTTTCAAGAATTAAATTAATATCATTGGTATTGATGTACTTTATTCCTAATAAATGATTGACGCTTAATTCTTTCATTTTAATGTGTTGTTTAAACTATATTTTGTGTTGCCTTCGATAACCTCAAGCAACTGTGACTGAGGATCTCGAAGTCACTTAACTATTAATTTTTTACCTCAATATAAACGGCATCTTCACCATCATTTTCAGCCCACTTTACTAAAACTTTTTCATTATTAATTGCATCAACTTGTCGACCTCTATAATCGGGTTGAATAGGTAAATCACGACTAAATCGTCTATCTATAAGGGTTAAAAGTTCTATTGATTTTGGTCTTCCGAAAGATTGTATTGCAGTCAAAGCTGCACGAATACTTCTCCCGGTATATAATACATCATCTATAAAAACGACATTTTTATCTTCTACTAAAAAATCTATTTGGGTTTGATTGGCTTCAAATGGTTTTTCGTTTCTACGAAAATCATCTCTAAAGAAAGTAATGTCTAAAAACCCTAATTTCAAATCAGAAATTTGATAGTCGTCTTTTAAAATTTGTGATAATCTTTTGGCTAAAAATGCACCTCTGGGTTGAATTCCAATAAGAATAGTAGTAGTGAAATCAAGGTGTTTTTCGATTAATTGACAGGCCAATCGATGTAGTATAATGTTGACTTCTTTTGAATTGAGCAATATTTTTTGACTCATATTTTGTGTATTGTGACTACAAATGTAATATATTTCAATTAGAATATCAAAAGCAATCCAAAAAATCATTTTTTTAAACACGGATATAAGAAATTTTAAAAATTTATCTAATTTCTTAAATCTGTGTTTTAAAAGTTAAATCTATATTAAAAATTCATCAATTCTTTATATAATTTATGTGTTGGCAAGCCCACTACATTGGCATAACTTCCTTCAATTTTTTCAATGGCTACCAAACCAATCCACTCTTGAATACCATAAGAACCTGCTTTATCAAAGGGTTTGTAATTTTTTAAATAAAATTCAATTTCATCAAGAGATAAATCCGTAAAAGTAACCAAGGTTTCATCGTGAAAAACCACTTCCTTTTTAGTCGATTTTATGCAAACAGAAGTAATCACTTTATGTGTTTTGCCAGACATTTCTGTTAACATTCTTAATGCGTGAGATGCG
>NZ_JBEIET010000284.1:0-1218 GCF_040382755.1 Flavobacterium sp. | reverse complement strand
GGTTTTATGAGAAAAGACCAAGCAATAAAAATTCAATATGCTTCAAAATATGCCGGAGTAGCCAATTATTGGAAAAAATGGATAGGTGAGCGTAAAGGATTAATAAAAGCCAATGCAGTTGGTGCTAAGCAAGTTTTTGAAAAAGACCTAACTGATAAAATTATCAAAGCCGGAAAACAAGCAGAATATGGAAATTTATTATCTGACTTTGCTACAAATTATGCTGCTATTAAAGAATATGCTATTGCAAGAGATTACTACACAGAAGTAGTTTTAAGAAATACCGAAATTTTGTCTTTTGGCTACCGTTTGTATCAATTAGAGCAAGTGTATAATTCAAAAGGTGAACAAGCATTTAATGATAGAAAAAAGAATTTGATTGAAGCTTTTGAACCTTTATATAAAGATTTTAATGCACAAGTTGACGAAAAAGTGTTCGAAAAATTAATAGCTATTTATAGTAAAAAATCACCGCAACAATTTTTACCTGAAAGTGTAAAAGGAATTGATGCAACTCAATTAGCATCTGAAATTTTTAATTCATCAAAGTTAACTTCTTATGCTGGTTTAAAAGAAGTGTTATCTGGAGATGCTAAAACGGTTTTAGAACGATTAAATCAAGATAAAGGATTTGCTTTTGTGAAAACGCTTGCTGAAGCATATAACAAAAATGTGGCGCCAAAATATGACGAAATTAACCTGAAAAATATCGCTATGCAACGGGCCTATATGAAAGCCATTTTAGAGTTAAGTCCAAAATCGGCGAGAATTTTTCCAGATGCCAACTCTACTTTGCGTGTAACCTACGGAAAAGTAAAAGGATACAAGCCTAGCGACGCGGTTTTGTATTCACCGGTTACCTATTTAGATGGTGTGATGGAAAAATATGTTCCTGGAGATTATGAATTTGACGTGCCGCAAAAATTGATTGATTTGTATAATACTAAAGATTATGGTAAATATGCTGACAATGGTAAAATGCCAGTGGCTTTTATCGCTACAAATCATACCACAGGAGGAAATTCTGGAAGTCCAGCTATTGATGCTAATGGAAACTTAATTGGGCTAAATTTTGATAGAGTTTGGGAAGGTACAATGAGCGATGTGTATTATTCTCCAGAAATTTGTAGAAATATCATGGTAGATACACGATATATTCTATTTATTATAGATAAATATGCGGGTGCTAAAAATTTAATTGAAGAAATGAAAATCATT
>NZ_JBEIET010000283.1:0-1241 GCF_040382755.1 Flavobacterium sp. | reverse complement strand
CATAAAATTTTCGAAGATTTTAACAAAACGAATTCGAAGATTTAATTTTCGAAGATTTTACCCCTACCCGTTTTCAATTACATTTCGTTACAAAGTTGTATAAATTACATTTCTTTATATTGAAAGTATATACATTCGTCATTAGATTTTTGTCGTTGTCACAGAAATGTTTGGTCCCTTGTTAGTTAAGATTATTTTTAGCAATTGTAATGGGCTTTAGCAATGCACAAATTATTGTTCAAATCATAAAATTAAGGATTCGATTTCCCAGAAAAGCACGAGTGTTAAAAGTTAGGGGTGCGGGTGATATCTTCGAAAATTATATCTTCGAATCATGGTATCTGGCGTTTTGTGATATCTTCGAAAATTAATGGCATAAGGGTTAAATCGTTGACCGGGAACTAAATCGTCGGTAACTACATTTAGTTACTAAATCTTTGTGTGAAATTACCCGTGAAATTGAGCCCGTTGCTCAAAAAAAAGAAAATTTTTTGTTGCAACATAGACATTAAGTTCTCAAAAAAGGGGTCTATTTACATTTTCTTATAAGATTACTTGGTAATCGTGACAATAACTTGCCAGATTTTCAATGCTTTTGTATTAAATTGTAATATCTTCGAAAACACTATACTGATCTACTGGTTGATCCCTTCCCGATCCCTCTACTTTTAGCAGAACTAAAGGGAGATGTCAGCATGTATAGACACGAAATCACACGAAAATTAAATTATCGAGTCGTAGTATTACTATAAGAATCTGTAATTATTATAAACAACAAAAACAACTAGCTCCGGTGTGATAGGTTAGGGGATTGATAGGTTAGGGAGTAGCTCCATTGTGGATGGTTAGGTTAGGTTAGGTTAGGTCTAGTTCAACGACAAGCTCGTAAAAAGTCGTAAAAAGTTGTAAAAAGTTGCGACAAATTGGTTAACCGTCGTTTGCGGCGCAGCTCCCCGTTCGCACAAAAAACCTTGTCGCACAAAAACCCGTTTCGCACAAAAGTCTGTAGTCGAATAAATTTCGCACAAACGTGCTTGTCGTAAAATTCAGTGTCGCACAAACGTGCTTGTCGTTGGAAAAATTTCGCAAAAATGGTTTCGCACAAAAATCTGTCGCAATTTGTAGCTTGTATCTGCTTGTCTAAGGTGTCAAGTCTTTAAGTTATTGATGGATAGTTTAGCAAAAAAATAATCATTCCAGCTTGACCACCAACCACAAAATTTACTCCTTACGAAAAAATT
>NZ_JBEIET010000282.1:0-1249 GCF_040382755.1 Flavobacterium sp. | reverse complement strand
GAGAAAATGTAATATTATCGTTTGATTCGCCTTCGTAGCTTTAAAACTTAGAAATCGTCGAATGTGAAAAGGTCAAATGTAAAAATGTCGAATTTGACATTTTGTTATCAGAAAATGTAAAATTTCAAAGAATTTAACACGTTTTTGATGTTTTCAAACTTAGAAATCGTCGAATGTGAAAACGTGTAATGTAAAAACGTCGAATTTGACGTTTTTTAACAAAAATGTAACATCATGTGTAGCTTCTAGTTCCCGTTTGACGTTTTCACATTCGACGTTTTTACTGTTGACGGACGTTATGACAAATTGCCAGAAACCGTGATTCGAAAATTTAAATTTCGACAATTTTACCCCTACCCCCCCTTCCACCGACTTGGCGCCTCAGTCTTTGTTCTCACAAAACGAGTTAGCATGTGTGCGCGTTTGAGGGCTGATTGTGCAAATTTGTAATTTTCTGAAAACGATCTCAAAAATACGTTTTTGTTTAAAGCTAATTTGTTTAGGTTTGAGATTGAATTTACATGGCTTTGATTTATTCCCTACGGTGGTTTATTTTGTAGCAAATTTTTCTCCACGGGATTCGAATGGCATTGCACCAAACATTTACACCCGTTTTAGTCTGAAACATTCGAACATTCCTTTAAGCGAGATCAAAGATTTCGTTCTAAGTACGTGTGACGAAATGGTGATAGATAAATTGGTTTTGGTGGATTTGGGCCTACAAACCCGTAAGAAGGTGCTAATGATTTGACGTCAATTAGTTTGATCTCGCTATAAATAGCTATTTGAATATTTTCATGCAAAGTTTCTGGCGTTAGCCTAATGTTGCAATAGCATCATGTGCATGGTATGATAATTTCATTGAACATAAATATTCCAAGTTATTAGTTATTGAAGTTGTTTTATCGACTTTCTAACCTATCTAGCGGATAACGAGTCAATTTATGATTTAACCGTGTGTAAAAATGGATTTCTACTTTCTTAATCTTAGTGCTGACAATTACGTTTTTTTAGTTTTGTTAATTTATTGTGTCACTTTATTTTGGACAAAAAAATCCCGACTTGCTTTTTACAAGTTTCTGTTATAGCTTCATTAATTCTGTTTCTTGCCCTCTTAGTTTTCTCTTAGACTAAGATTGGCTTCATTCATAAAAAAGTTGTATAACGAATGTGCTGTTTGTTTAATAATGCGTTTTTAAATGAAACGATTCATGCTAAAACTTTTGAGTCTACAAGTGTTATGGCTTTG
>NZ_JBEIET010000281.1:0-1250 GCF_040382755.1 Flavobacterium sp. | reverse complement strand
TTTTTCATAATTTAATATAGTTAGTATTTGATTAGTGGTGCCAAATTCTAAAAAATAGTAAAACAAAAAAATTTTAATATATATAATTGTAAAGCAGTATAGTTAATCTTTAAAACGTTCCCATTTAATTAGCATAAACTTGTCACCAAGTTCGGTAATTATCATTCCAGCACCGGATAACATTTCTTTGTTTTTAAGAAATTCTACCAATTCTAAATGATTAAAAATTTTATAAGTAGGATGGTAATTTGAATTTTCAGGTTTTTTTATTTTAAATTCTTTAACCCAATTACTAATTGAAACGTGAGATACGCCAATAATGCGTTCAATCTCTCTAAAACTTAATCCTTCGAGATATAATTGTAAGGCTTTTGTTACGTAATAATCGTCAATTTTTTTACCTAATTTATTGACGCTGAAAAAATAATTACACGGTTTACACAAATAACGTTGTCTGTTTTTAACAATTCCGCTCTTTACGATCTGATTATTTTGACATTTTGGACAGGCTAAAATCTCCATATATATAAATTTTGCATAAATATACTAAATTAGCAATATAATAAAATAGAATTCGTGTTTTTTTTATATTATTTTTTCATTTCCACTAATAAATAGTAGAAATAATTATATAAAGCATAAAAAAAGCGTAACAAGTACGCATTTACATTTTTCAAATGTACTATATTTTATTAAAATGCTAAAACTTCTTTTAAAGCTATTTCAAAACGAGTTTTTGGTAAATATTGATCTTCAATAGCCTTCACAAACGGAATTGGGGTTTCTAAACTTCCTACACGTCTTACAGGTGCGTCTAAATATTCGAAACAGTTCTCCATTATTAAAGCCGAAATATCACTTGAAATTCCACCAAATAAGGTATCTTCTTGCAGTATAATACATTTTCCAGTTTTCTTAACCGAAGTATAAATAGTATCTAAATCTAAAGGTTGAAGCGTTCTTAAATCAATTACATCCGCAGCAACTTCTGGGTTCTTAGCTAAGGTTTCTAACGCCCAATGCACACCTGCACCAAAAGAAATTACAGTAATATCAGTACCTTCTTTAAGTAAAGCTGCCTTACCTAAAGGAATCGTATAATAATCAGATGGAACGTCTTGATGAATACTTCTATACAATTGTTTGTGTTCAAAAAACAAAACCGGATTTGGATCATTAATTGCGGTATTTAAAAGCCCTTTTACATCATACGGAAAAGCCGGATATATCACTTTTAACCCTGGTGTTTT
>NZ_JBEIET010000280.1:0-1251 GCF_040382755.1 Flavobacterium sp. | reverse complement strand
GAATATTTGGAATATATGAATCCGATAGATTCGGGTTACCGATACAAACCATCTATGGATATTGATATTTTTGGCGATGTGGATAAATCTAAATTACGATTGGCGAAACCAACAGCAGGAACACCACCTGAATACATTACCAAAAACGAACCTGTTTCGTCTGTAAATATTAGAAGATTAAAACCATTGAGTAGTGGTGCAGGTAGCTCTAACAGCAATTTTACAGATGCTAATTTAGCAGTTGGAAATATTGTAATGCACGAACGTTTTGGAAAAGGCGAAATCGTAGGTTTAGAAGGCGTTGGAGCCGACAAAAAAGCAGAAATTCGTTTTGATGTTGGTGGCTTGAAGAAGCTGCTGTTGCGCTTTGCAAAGTTGAATGTGATTGGATAACGCTATAAGCATTAAGCTTACTGCATAAAGCAAAAAATAATATGGCAGAATTCATAAAAATATACGAAGACAAACCAAATGAAACAGCCATTAAAAAAGTAGTGGAAGTTTTAAAAAACGGTGGATTGGTCATTTACCCAACGGATACGGTTTATGGTTTAGGTTGCGATATTACCAATTCTCGTGCGTTGGAAAAATTAGCGAAAATTAAAGGTGTGAAGTTAGAAAAAGCAAATTTTTCTTTTGTTTGTAGTAGTTTAAGTAATATTTCAGATTACGTAAAGCAAATTGATACGCCAACTTTTAAAATTTTAAAACGAGCGTTACCTGGGGCGTATACGTTTATTTTACCAGGAAATAACGACTTACCAAAAGACTTCCGTAAGAAAAAAACAGTCGGAATTCGAGTGCCAGATAATAATATTGCCATTCAAATTGTGGAAATGTTAGGAAATCCAATAGTTTCAACATCCATTCACGATGAAGATGAGGTAATTGAATATTCCACCGATCCAGAATTAATTTTTGAGAAATGGCAAAACCAAGTCGATTTAGTTATTGATGGCGGTTACGGCGAAAACATCGCATCAACCATCATCGATTTAACCGGTCACGAACCAATTATTGTACGAGAAGGTAAAGGTGATGTAAATGTTATATAAAATTCCAAATCCAAAATTCCAAATTCGTAAATCGTAAATCCCAAATCGTAAATCCTAAATCCCAAATCGTAAATTACTTCGGGCTTACAATTTCCACATCACTAAACGCAATCGCACCTCGAACCACACCTTGAATGGTTGTTTTTAACGCATCAATAATATGAATTTTTAATTCGTTTTTAGAGAAAATTAAACT
>NZ_JBEIET010000279.1:0-1255 GCF_040382755.1 Flavobacterium sp. | reverse complement strand
TTTTAGAATATTTCTACATTTTCCGTTGGTTGGAGAAGGGAACGGTTGTAAAAAAGATTTACAGAAATGTTTTCTTAGCAGATGCCTGTTATTCTCGGCAGGGGACAATTTAACAAAATTTTAAGTTTTTTTCGAACTTTCCGTAATTTTGAATTTTCGCTATCGGCTTAGTTATTACTTTTTGGCCGTTTCCAAAAGATCTTTGGGTGGGGCAATGGATTTGAAGTTTTTTGTATGTGTGTTTAGACAATTCTCACCCACGAGTTTTACAAACTACGGACTGCGGAGCCCGACCTAACTATCGATCTATTTTATCTCAAACTATCTCATTTTTACCTAAATTGCCAACAAAGCCGCCACCATCTATTTTTTGACCAAATTACGTACGTGGCTCAATTTCACACGGCCAAACTCATGTAATATTATCGTTTGATTCGCCTTCAAAGCTTTAAAACTTAGAAATCGTCGAATGTAAAAACGTCGAATTTGATGTTTTGTTATCAGAAAATGAAACAAGTCTAGCTTCTACTTTCCGGTTGACGTTTTCACATTCAACGTTTTTACTGTTAACGTTATGACAAATTGCGAGAAACCGTGATTCGAAGATTTAAATTTCGACAATTTTACCGCATTCCAGCGATGGCGCCCTCAGTCTTTGTTTTCACAAAACGAGTTATCATGTGTGCGCGTTTGAGGGCTGATTATGCAAATTTGTAATGTTCTGAAAACCATTACAAAAATACGTTTTTGTTTAAAGCTAATTTGTTTAGCTTTGAGATTGAATTTACATGGCTTTGATTTATTCCCAACGGTGGTTTATTTGGTAGCAAATTTTTCCCGACGGGATTCGAATGGAATTGTAGACTACTGCACCAAACTTTTACACCTGGTTTAGTCTGAAACATTTAAACATTCCCTTAAGCGACATCAAAGATTTCGTTCTATTCACAATGAAATATGACGAAATGGTGATAGTTAAATAGGTGGACCACGACGTTTGAATATTTTCATGAACAGTTTTTGGCGTCAGCCTAATGTTGTAATAGCATCATGTGCATTATATGATAATTTCATTGAACATGAATATTCCAAGTTATTGGTTATTGAAGTTGTTTTAATCGACTTTCTAACTCTATTTAGCGGACAATGATTGTGTAAATTGTTTCGATCTTTCCGATATTTTAGCCTTTAAGCGAGGCTAATTTGTAGTCATTTTGTCCCCAAGTCAATTTATGATTTAACCGTGTGTAAAAAT
>NZ_JBEIET010000278.1:0-1255 GCF_040382755.1 Flavobacterium sp. | reverse complement strand
CGTTGCCAACGTTTATGCTGTCGTAAATATCTGTTTGTCCGAAGCAACAAGTCAGCATAATAAAGTTCAAACAGATTAGTAACAATATTCTTTTCATTATTTAACTAGTTTAATTGTCCTATTGTCAATTTTCAGGAAATAAAGACCATTTGTTAAGTATGAAAAATTCTGCTGTTCAATATTTTTACCTGTCCAAATAACTTGACCAAAATAATTAATAAGCGTGAAATTTTCATTTCCAGTCGTGTTAGTCAGATTGATTTTGTTTGAGAATGGATTAGGGAATGCCTCTATTTTAATATTTGTTTCGTTAAAATTTTCAATACCAGTAGTTAAACAGCTTGTTGTATAATTCTGAAAAAACTGCCACATTAAATATGTTGCACTAAATTGATTGCTAACAGTTACCGTTCCTGAAGAAAGTCCTCCAGGCCAAGAATGTTCCCCGTCATAGCTTACAAATTGCTCTATTATTGCGTTACAGGAGCAGTTTGAATATTTGAAATGGTCATATTGGTTTATGTTATGGAATAAGGTGTCTTTCAAAATACCGCAGGAATAATTTGTACTTATTATATTAAACATACTGTCTTGCGGTGGAAAATATGTTCCAGTTGAACCAATTGTTACGCCTCCAAAATATTTTACATTCTGGTCTTGATAAGAATGAAAACTAATTATTGGGATAGATCTTTCAGGATTCCAAGGATAATACATTAAATCACCTGCAACTGGCGCTATGGCGGCAAATCGATTTGTTAGTTGGTTAGCAAGTCGATAACACAACAATGCACCATTTGAAAAACCAGTTGCATAAACACGAGTTGTATCAATTGGTCTGTTTGCAAATAAATTATTTAGTAAAGAATTTACAAATCCAACATCGTCTATATTTTGTGTTGTTGATGGGGCGCAACAACCTCCTGCGTTCCAAGTTCTATTTCCTGCAGTTTTTACTCCTTCGGGATATACAACAATAAAACCTGCAGTATCTGATTTTTGAGATAAACGAGATTGATATTGAATGGATTGATAACCTAATAGACCACCACCGTGAAATGCTAAAACTAATGGGTAGTTGTTCGAAGTATTATATCCTGTTGGAAGATGAGTTAAAAAAGTTCTCCAACGACCTCCAACAAAAATACTGTCATAAATATTTGTTTGAGCAAAAGCCCAATTGGATAGTGAAATCAACAAAATGAATTGTAAAAATATTTTTTTCATGTCTTTTTATTTTTTTAGACTAATTCTT
>NZ_JBEIET010000277.1:0-1280 GCF_040382755.1 Flavobacterium sp. | reverse complement strand
AAGTGTAAAGCAAAATCTTTTGTAAAGCCCATGCTACGATGAGTTTGCGGAAACACTGTACCTCCTTAAAGTGAAACACGGTGCTACGTTGACAATTTGCTCAAAGTCAAAAAAGTCGACCTGCTGTTTGGACCGAAATATATTGATGAAAGGTTTAAAATGCAATACTGCCTGGAATTCTAAATTTTTTAGATTCCCCAAACATTTGGTTTGTCTGTCTCAACGATTCAAATGATTTAACACAGAAAAAACACAATGTAACATTTTGATTAACACAAAAAACTTTTAGTGTTTTATTTTTTAAGCTCGCAGTTAATCCTCGGTAGTTTTTTGACATTGTCGAGCGCCTTGTTGTGAAGTGTTTCACACATGCTGTCGTGCACGGGACGGCGGTGTCCATCTGAAAAACATGGCAAAAATATTAATCTTGCATGGGCGTTTACAAATTAAAGGAAATTATACAAGTCAATTACCCAATTACGTACATCGGAACTTAAAAATTAAGTTGAAATGTAAAATGTTTTTGAAAAATTAATAGAGAGCGCTAACGCAACATTTTAAAATTTTCAAAAACAGTTATTTTATAATTAAACCGTTAAACCGTCTTTACCTTGGTAAATCTAATTTTTAAAAAAGTTGTTGCGTAATAATAATTGGTCACATAATTCGTAACGGAGTCTCCAAAGCTAAGTTTTGATGTGGTTCTCTGCATTTAACCACTAATTTTTATAAGGCTGCTCTTTCAGAGCGGCTTCTTTCTGCCTTAGTTAACTCAAGTGTAACCTAGAGCGACGTCTCTCTTAAGAGAATGATTCGAACGTAAAAAGCGGAATCTTTGGTCTCGCTTAAGGGAATGTTCAGGCTCAAACGTAAAAATTTGGTACAGTGTAATTGACTTGCATAATTTCCTTCACTGTGTCTTAAGGGTTGGGTTTAAACCGAAACCTAGAGCAGAATCTTTGGTTCTTTGCACAACGAAACATGACTTTGAACTTTTTGCAACTCATTTAATTCTTTTTTGATAAATATTAAAAAGTAGTTTTCCCCCTTTAATGAACATGAACATAATTTAAACACGCAATAAAAGTCTGAACACCCACAAGTAGATACAACTGTCAGACTTTAGCAAAAACAAAGTCAAAACTCATTTTAAAAACGTTTCACACCGTTGTATCTGTAAAATGAACTCTAATTTTAAAGTTAAGATGAAGCAAGCAATTAGCTGTAATTATTACCGTTAACATTTTGGTTTAGTCAGGGCTCGACGCCTCAGTAGCTTT
>NZ_JBEIET010000276.1:0-1290 GCF_040382755.1 Flavobacterium sp. | reverse complement strand
ATTGTTCAACTCAAAATATACTTCGTGAAGTTTGTGATTGCACGAATCGCAAAACCAAAGCAATCCGTCTTTTACATCCAAATGATTTCGTTTTTTTTCAATTACTAAACCAATAGAATTTTCTGTTCTGCTTGGCGAATGCGGTACTTTAGCCGGTAACAAAAACATATCTCCAGCGGAAAGATGCATTGCTTTTTTTTCGCCGTTTTCTTGAATATACACCGTAATATCACCTTCTAACTGATAAAATAATTCTTCAGTTTCGTTATAATGATAATCTTTTCTGGCATTAGGTCCTGCTACAATCATAACAATATAATCGCCAGAATCTATATATAAATTTTTATTTGCAACTGGCGGAACGAGAAGATGTCTGTTTTCTTCTATCCACTTATTCAAGTTAAAAGGTATTGCAATTGACATAAATAGAATTTTAAAAGGTAAAGTTACAAAATAAAAAAAGGCACTTTTAATGTACCTTCAATTATTTTTTATTTTTTTGCGTCCTTTATAAGGTAAATATAAGATGGAAAATGATCCGAATATCCAGGTCCTAATGCGCCATTTCGCAACGCATATCCCTTATATTGACCGGTTTGTTGAATCATAAAAGGTGCATTGTAAACCCCAGCTTTCCAATATCTCCAAGAAGAATAGTCTTTTCTTAATAAAGGCTCAGATATGATAATTTGATCGAAAAAATCCCAAGAATCTCTAAAAGCTAAGGTTCCAATTCCTTTATTAATTAGTTTTTCGGCAGGATTGTAAAGTCCTAACGGTTGTACTTCTTTTTCATCTCCTTTTGCGCCTAAAACCTGTTTCACACTTTTATTAAAAGGGCTGTCATTCAAATCGCCCATTGTGAAGATTTTCGCATTTGGATTAATAACTTGTAACGAATCGATAATTTTTTTGTTTAGTGCTGCCGCAGCTTCACGTAGTGGACTACTTCTTTTTTCACCGCCTCTTCGAGATGGCCAGTGGTTTACTATAAAATGCATTTCTTCACCATCTAATAATCCCGTCATTAATATTTGATCTCGAGTGTAAATTCTTTTGGTTTTTATGTCTACCACATTATCATCGGTATCTTCTACTTTTTCTTTGTCTTTTGCTTTTTTATCGGTTTCATCTTCAGTTACGATAAGTGCATAATTTTTATAACTCGTAGGTTGAAAATGTCCTTTTTGATATAAAAATCCGGTATCAATTCCACGTCTATCTGGCGAATCAAAATGAATAACCGAATAGCCTTTAGCAGCTAAAAGTGGTTGCTTACATAGGTCTTCT
>NZ_JBEIET010000275.1:0-1293 GCF_040382755.1 Flavobacterium sp. | reverse complement strand
CTAATCCCTTTTCTTTCCATTTCTTGGGCACCAATGCTTTGTTTCATTTCCACTGCTTTTTGTTGTTCTTTCAACAAAGCCGTTTCTTTGGTTTTATTTGTAGAACCTTTAATTACAATCCCTTCAATACTATTTGAATTTTCTTGTAAGGCTATGTTTTCAGTAATCGTTTCATCTGCAGCAACAGTAATAGCTTTTTCAAAAGTTTTATAACCAATAAAAGCATATACTATTGTATATTTTCCTGGTTTCATAGCAATTTCATAATTACCATTAATGTCAGATTCCGCATTTATCATAGTTCCTTTTAAGGATACTGAAACAAAACTTACAGGTTGTTTGCTGTCTTTGTCAGTAATAATACCACTAACTTTAGCAGTATTTTGTGCGAAAGAGATTATTGTAAAGAATAATCCAATAAGTAGAAATTTTAATTTCATGAGTTTGTGTTTATTTTTGATGCAAAAATAGAACCACCTTAATTATGTAAATGTTACTTAGAAGTTATTTATTAGTTTAGATAGTGTTAAGATAGTGTTAACATATTAAATAATGGTAAACAAGCAATTAATGTCAATTTTATATATAATTTTACACAAGTTAAATTATTTTAATTACTTTTATATTTGATATGAAAAAGAAAGACATAAAAATATTATTGGTTGATGATGAACCGGATATTTTAGAGATTGTTGGTTATAATTTAGAGCAAGCAGGCTACCACGTTACCAAAGCAGAAAATGGTAAAGAAGCGGTTAAACTGGCTATAAAAGTAAAACCACATCTAATTATTATGGATGTAATGATGCCAGAAATGGACGGGATGGAAGCGTGTGAAAAAATTAGAGAAATCCCAGAATTAAAAGATACTATTATTACCTTTCTTACCGCCAGAAGTGAAGATTATTCGCAAGTAGCTGGTTTTGAAGTTGGTGCCGACGATTATATTGCGAAACCGATAAAACCAAAATTATTAGTTAGCAAAGTAAAAGGATTATTACGCAGACTTAAAGACGAAGAATTAGAAAATTCTGAAACGTTAACGGTTGGCAATTTACAAATAAACCGAGAAGAATATAAAATTATTAAAGACGGAATTACCATCGTTTTACCAAGAAAAGAATTTGAACTTTTATATTTATTAGCTTCAAAACCAGGCAAAGTATTTACCAGAGCCGAAATTTTAGATAAAGTTTGGGGCAATGAAGTCATTGTAGGCGGAAGAACCATAGATGTTCACATCAGAAAACTTAGAGAAAAAATTGACGAAGATGTTTTTAAAACCATCAAAGG
>NZ_JBEIET010000274.1:0-1304 GCF_040382755.1 Flavobacterium sp. | reverse complement strand
GTAGACATAAATACATAGTACCCTACAATGATAGTTTATTACCAATATCTAAGACGAGAAAGTCTTAGATTAAACTAACACAAGGAGGTAGAAATCAACAACAGTTGACAAATTAAAATAAAATGGCGCAGGCTGAAAAGTAGTATTAGTACTATCGATTTTTTACTCATCTTGAAGACATCAGAGTAAAATTATTAAAGAGTGTTCTTATTTTTCTAACCCCTGCAATTTAAATATACATATTTGTCAACATTTACACAACAACACCCACTACAACAACAAACTCCCCACCTTTTCATCACCATGCTTTAACTTTAACACAATCTCAATTCGAACCCACAACTGGTTTTTTTTCTTCTGCAGAAAATTTACTCTGCAAGTTTGGTGTGTTGAGAAAATGTCATCAAAGATATTATTTCTATTTTTATTAAATGTTATGTACCATGAACTGTAAAAGCAAGAAAATTTTGAAATCTTCAAAAGGAATAAAGGAAAAAATATGAATTTCGTAAAAAGTTCAGAAAGAGAACTTTCAAAAAGAGCAAGCTTAAAACTACATACTCAATGTGAAGTGTTGTTTGTTGTGTGTGTTGTGGTTGTCAAGTTTGTTGGAGTTGTGTAGTATATTGTTAATTTTTTGTTAAACTGTACATCGGAACCTAAAAATTGAGTCGAAAAATCGATTTGAAAAATGTTTTGAAAATTTTTAATAGAGAGCGCCAACGCAGAAAATTTTCCAATAATGTTATTGTGAAATTAACCCGTTACACGTTAAAACTTCTATCACACTAAAACTAACTATAAAATGTTATTAGGAAAATTACCAACGAAATACTATTAAGACTAGAGAACTTAAACGAGAAATGGAACTACAACGTCACTCTTGATGTTATCCATGGCTTTATCCCTGTAAAGGCTTACTTTTTTGAAGGCTACTCTTAATTGAGCGGCCTCTGCTTACAAATAAATAACCTCTTTGAAGTATTCACCAATTATCAATTTTTTTATGTGTAAAACCTCTGACGGAGAAATTGGCCTCGATTTCAAATCGGAACCTAAAAATTACACGTTAAAACTTCTATTCCACTAAGACTAACTATAAAACGTTATTAGGAAAATTACCGGAACCACAACGTCAGTCGATTTTAATGATCGAAAAACTTATTTGATCTATATTTTTTACGAACTTTTATGAAGTATTTACCAATTATCAATTTTTCATGTGTAAAACCTCTGACAAAAGGCTAAAATATGTGTATAAAATTTGGGTACCATCACTAATGGTTTTAAATGTCCAGTTAAAT
>NZ_JBEIET010000273.1:0-1307 GCF_040382755.1 Flavobacterium sp. | reverse complement strand
CAAACATTAAACGCGCGCGCGCGCTCCAACCCTTTAACACACACACACTGCTAGATTTTTTATCAAGACCACACACACAAACACACGCACGCAACTATTCAGACAGGTCTAGCTAGCACCTGCCAGTGACCAAATCAAAAGTGAGCAAGTCTCGACATTTTCTTTGGTTGAAGAAACGAGAAAAATAAACTTGGAAAAGATAGCTTAAAAAACAGACATGAGATGGCTCTGTCAAGCAGCTAAAGATGTGTAAAATAGAAACGAAATAACCAACACTGTTGTAAGAGAGATTGCAATTAAAATAGCAAAGAAATTGTAAACACAAATAACGTAGTACCCTACAGTTTATTGTCAATACCTAAGACAACAAAGTCTTAGATTAATATAACGTACGATCGTAGAAAATCAACAACAGTTGACAGATTAAAATAAAATGGCGCAGGCTAAAAAGTAGTAGCAGTACAAGGACTTTCTCTGGCTCTTGAAGATCAAAAAAAACTAGAGTTGGAAATGACTCCAAGTAATAAACCTCACTCTAAGTTTATGCTAGAGTAGAGTAAATTTATTAAAGAGGGTTCTCATTTTTTGAACCCCCTGTAATGTGCAATTTACCAACAATCTACACTACTCTACAAACTTTCCCGTGCTTTAACACACACACACACAGCCTTAACAGATTCACACTTTGACGGGGAAATTCTTTAACATCGTTGTTTGTGAAACCCTTGTCCGTCCCTCCACAAAGTAAAAATTACAAGCGGTAAAATGAATTTATGTTTACAACATTTGAAACACACGTTTTTATTTCAACATTTTTTGACATTACATGTGACACACACACATTTTCTCAACACACCAAACTTACACAAACTATATATATTTTCTACTCTTACTTTTTTGTCAAAATTTTAGGCACATACTTTTCAAATTGAAAATTTCAAAACTAATCACGGTAATAATTTTAGCCTGGGGCACCCATTTTACACATAAAAAAGTGATAATTGGTGAATACTCCAAAGAAGCTGTTTATAAATATTAGAGACAATTAAGAGCGAGACATTAAAAGCGACGTTGTGGTTCCATTTCTTGTTTAAGTTATGTAGTCTTAATATTTTTTCGTTGGTAATTTTTCTAATAACGTTTTATAGTTAGTTTTAGTGTGATAGAAGTTTTAACGTTTAACGGATTAATTTCACAATAACATTTATAGAAAATTTTACGCGTTGGCGCTCTCTATTAAAATTTTTCAAAACATTTTTCAAATCAATTTTTCAACTCAATTTTTAGGTTACTTCACATTAAAGGTT
>NZ_JBEIET010000272.1:0-1312 GCF_040382755.1 Flavobacterium sp. | reverse complement strand
TTCAGTAAAAAGGTATCAATGTACTGATAACATTTTATAATTAGATGGAATTTTATGTTAATATGGAGTTTTACTTTCTAAATAAACTACTGTCATGTGCGTCTTCAAATATAGAAAAGAGATTACGTGGGGAGACTTACTTTAATGTATTTTAACTTGTGATATTTATTTCAAATGAGTGGGAGTAAAATTTCTCAGAAAACCAAAGTAAAATTTTCTCAAAAGTTAAAGTATTTTGATCATGCCAACACCGTGCTAAAGATGTGAAAAAATACGATTTGGATCTCTTAGATGATAAAAACGAAAACCTGGGATCTCCGATAAGAAAACGTGGTATTCTCAAAAGGATCTTTGTATACTGTCGTTAAAATCAATATCAAATTGCTTAATCACTGTAACTTTTTAAAGAGAGAAAATATAAAATTCTACATGGTATAATACTTTTCAGGGTAAACAAATGCCTTTTGATTATTTTTACTTAAAACAAGAATTTTGAAATTATTTCTATGCCATACCAAGATATTTTATTTTGCTTTTAAGGCTGTATCATCTGTACTCTACCTAAACATTGTATTTTCAATTTTCTACCAAAAGAAAAGAGAAAATTATATAATTATTATCTCGTGCGTATACGTATAGTTATCACTGAAATTATAATCATAAAATGTACTGTATAAATGACTTATGTGTGTTTTATTCTAAAAAGATAAAATACCAACAATATTTGTTTTTGCAGCCATCGCTATGAAGTGGTGGATCCAAACGACATTCTAACTATACTACTTACTTTTTGAATGATATTCATGTTATTTCCAAAGATGTTGTTATTAGAAATACTACAAATACGCTTAATGTGATTGATCTAAAACTTAAAAATTATGGTAATCTCCTTAATATATCTACTATCATAGATTCAGCATTTGGAAAAGGAAATAAATACTGGGGTATAGGTTTTTAGAAGAAAAAGTGGATAGTTCCTTACGTAATTCAATTAATTAGGCTGTTTTCATTGGTCTTGTATAGATTTCACTTGGTTCACTTATTCTTGGGCTGTTTCACTATATTGTTTATCGCAAAGTTCGTTTCTCTTTTAAAATTTTGATAATTACTCACATTTTCAATTCTTGATACCAGAGACCTTGATTGCGGTTGACGGTTTTGAAACTGCGGTTGCTATGTGATGTCGTGAAGATTGATCTGGGGCCTAGAAGTTTCTGCGGTTTTGCGGTGAGGAAACGGATAAAACGGTAGCCATGTGTTGTGCTGGATGAGGAGTATTTATATTGTTGCTATTGGTGAAGATGAAAAATGA
>NZ_JBEIET010000271.1:0-1313 GCF_040382755.1 Flavobacterium sp. | reverse complement strand
TCCGTCTCCAGCTAAATCATTAGTTTTTGAAGCGACTTCTTTTACCATTTGGGCACCCATATTTTCTAACGGATCTGCTAATTCAATTTCTTTTGCAACCGAAACACCATCTTTAGTAACCGTTGGTCCTCCAAATGATTTCGAAATAATTACATTTCTTCCTTTAGGACCTAAAGTAACTTTTACTGCATTTGCTAATGCATCCACACCACGTTTTAAACCGTCGCGTGCTTCAATATCAAATTTTATATCTTTTGCCATTTTTTTATTGCTTTAGGCAGAAGGCTTTATGCTTTACGCGAACCAACTGCTGTTAATTTTATATTATTTAGTTAAAGCCTATTGCTACAAAATTGCATAAATTTCATCTTCACGCATAATAAGGTAATCCTTACTTTCGTACTTAAATTCTGTTCCTGCATATTTACCATACAAAACAGTATCACCAATTTTTACAGTCATTGTATAATCGGTTTTACCTGTTCCAACGGCAACAACAGTTCCTTTTTGAGGTTTTTCTTTTGCTGTATCTGGAATAATAATTCCTGAAGCAGTAGTCGTTTCTGCAGCAGATGGTTCAATTACTACTCTGTCTGCAATTGGTTTAATGTTTAATGCCATAATTATATTGAATATATTTGTTAGTGAACGCTTAATTTAATTTCAGAAATTGTGCCAAACCCAATTTCTGACAAATTTACTTAAAATAAAAATGCCAGCACTGACAGGCTGGCATTATATTATATATGTAGCAAAAATTATTTTGCTGAATCTGCTGGTTTTGTAGCTGGGGTAGTTGCTTGCTTAGCCGGTGCATCTTTAACAATAGCTGGAGCAGCATTTTCGTCTACTAATTTAGAACCACCTGTACCGTTATTAAAACTTAACGTTGAAAATAAAATTAAGGCGATTAACGTTCCACCTAACACCCAAGTTGTTTTTTCTAAAAAGTCGGTTGTGTTTTTAACACCACCCATTTGACCTCCACCGCCAAAAGATGAAGATAAACCTCCACTTTTAGGATTCTGAACCATAATAGTTAAGATTAATAAAAAACAAACGATGATGATTAATGCTAAAAAAATTGTAAATGACATAACTTCTGTATTAATTATTTTGTTGTAAAATTTTTATATTTTTAATTCGGTCTGCAAAGAAACTACTTTTTTCTGGATATTTCAAAATTAATATTTCATAAGCTTGTATGGCTTTGCTATATTTTTTTTGTTCAAGATAAATTTGCGCCAACGTTTCGGTCATAATTGAAGACGGTGTTTCGTTGCTTTTAGCAATATTTATTGGCACTGCAGTGG
>NZ_JBEIET010000270.1:0-1329 GCF_040382755.1 Flavobacterium sp. | reverse complement strand
ATTTTTTACAGAAAGATTAAACAGAATTAGCCGCTATTTTGATATGTTAACCACTTCTTTTGATATTATGAAAGAAGGCATGGAACCTGAACAATATTTAAAATTCAGAAATACGTTAACGCCCGCAAGTGGTTTCCAAAGTGCGCAATACAGAATGATTGAATTTGCATCAACCGATTTGATTAATTTAATCGATTTTCGTTTTAGAGCAACGATTGACAGAAACACGTCATACACACACGCGTTAGAACATTTGTATTGGCAAGCTGCAGGGAAAGATCATCAAACAGGAGAAAAATCATATTTGTTAAGCGAATTTGAACGAAAATATAAAAAAGAATTTTTGTCTTTTATGGAAGAATACAACACCATAAATCTTTGGCAAAAATTTAAACAATTACCAGAAAACGATCAAAAAAATCCAGAATTAGTAGCCGCTATGCGTCATTATGACAAAACTGTTAACATTACTTGGGTGATGGGACATTTTAATGCTGCTAAAAAATATATCGAAAGCGTTCCCGGAAATCATGAAGCTACCGGCGGAAGTGATTGGAAAAAATACATGCTGCCAAAATACCAAAAACGTATTTTCTTTCCAGAACTTTGGAGTGAAGAAGAATTAAAAAACTGGGGAGAATAATTAAAAAACAAGATTTGAAATATATATTATACGCTATATTATTACTCACGTTTTCCTGTCAAAATAAAGAAAATGACAAAAAAACTGCAGATAAAATCGCAAAAAAAGTTCCTATAATTAAAAAATACGGATTTACTTTTAATGATTTTTCTGTGGTAGAAGACACCCTGCAATCTGGCGATACGTTTAGCACCATTTTAGAATCGTATACACTACCCGATAGTTTAAAAACATTTGATGTTACTGAAAAAATTAAAGATTCTTTCAACATTAAAAACATCCGTGCAGGTAAAGCTTTTTTAACTTTTTCCGATAAAAAAAACAAGAAAAACTTAAAAGCTTTGGTATATGTGCAAGACAAAACCAGCTTTTTGGTAGTCGACTTAAGAGATTCTATTCGTGTAGAAATAAAAAACCGTCCTACCATAATTAAAAGAAGAACTATTGCAGCAGAATTGGATGGATCTTTATCAGAAACCTTATCTAAAAAAGGTGTTAGCGCAGATTTAGCAAACGAATTGGCACAGATTTATAAATATTCTATCGACTTTTTCAAGCTAAAAAAAGGCGATAAATTTGCCGTAACCATCAAAGAAAAATATTTTGAAAACGGGGAATATTTAGGAGTAGACGAGGTAGAAGCGTCTTATTTTGAATATAAAGGAAAAAAAATATACGCTTTCCCT
>NZ_JBEIET010000269.1:0-1339 GCF_040382755.1 Flavobacterium sp. | reverse complement strand
GAAACTACTTATATTGGTCATAAACCATTAAATGGAAGAACTCGTCTCCGTCGAGAGGCCAAATTTTATGTGTTACACATTCTTTTGAAATACTCCTGAATAGGGGTAGTATTTAAATTTATCTTAGACCCTACTATAAAATCACCATAGATCACCTGGTTCAGATCTTGATATCTAACATCGATGGTCAGGTTGGCCGAGTGGTCTAAGGCGTCCTATGTAGCCATGAAGGCGAAATGCCCTTGGTATAACTCTGGGATGGCTGAAATATTGCCTCGTGGATTCGAATCCCACATCTGACGGGAAAACTTTTTGAAACTTTTAAGTTACCTTTAGACTCTTCATAACATATTTAATTACTATAAAATTTTTCGCAAAGAACAAACGTCACTTTACTTTGCCGTAAAACCGAACAAAAACTGGACTAGAGTTCAAGAAGAACAAAAATCCCGATAATCTCATTACAAAAACCAACAATAGAGGGCGCTGTTATAACTATCGATTGTTAAAAAATCACTTGAAATTAGACTAGATTACTAAAATATCAGAATTCTTAAGCAACCATGAAGCTAGAAAAACAAATAAATTGATTTAAAAAGCACCGATTCAAACCAAAAAGAGCAAACCCAGTCGAAAAGCCAAAAGTAAAAATGGAAAACTAAAATTGATAAAGTTAAGGCAAAAAGAGCTTTGAGAAGAAAACCTAGCAAAATTATTAAGTAACATTCCAATGAAACTAATAGTATTAGAATGCTTTAAGAATGCTTAGAAAGGAATAAGGTCTGGATCATGTAAATAACAGAGTACATTGATTCAATTTTTGAACGGGTAGGCTTTTGAGCCAACCCACTAAAATTTCATTTTAAAATTCGCCGACTTCCCTTGGGAATTTTCTCAGGAGAAGCCAAGCGAAAAGGAGATAAAAAGAACCGTTGTTGCCCATAATAAAGAAGCAAAAAGAAATAATCGTAAAATCACCCTAAGGAATAGAAATAAAAATTTGGAACGAGAATAATAAGGAGACGGGAAATTTTGAGGAAAATTTTTCATCTATCGAAAATATTTCAAAGAACCATAATACTAATAAAGACACTAATTATTAATTAAAATTGGGAAAATAACTTATTGGAAGCAAAGAAACATAGTATAAATTTCGGCTATGACTAACTCTGGGTTAAACATAATCCAGCAAAACCTATAAAATAAAATGTTGGCAAGATGGGATCGAACCCAGGCCTGATGTGTGGTCCTATGTTTCGACTTTTGGTCTCGCATAGCATGACACATCTCGGCCAACTTGCCCCCATTCAAGAGATAGTCGAAATTGTCGTCATTTCAG
>NZ_JBEIET010000268.1:0-1347 GCF_040382755.1 Flavobacterium sp. | reverse complement strand
CAATCCTGTCCTAAATAAATTTTCAAAAAAAAATATTTCTTCAATTTTCTTCGTAAAACTATTCAAATTTAGTCTTTTCTAAAATAGAACCCCCTGTATTGATATTGGAGGTGGATCTATATGCTCTTCAAACGGCTTATTCAACCATTTTTGTAAATCAATTTTAACAAAAAGATTTAGCCTTATAAAGGCTACTAAATTTGATAAATGCCATTCAAATATCGATTGAGCTTTTAAAGCTTTTAGGATAAGTATAGTAATCAATGCTGTCCAAATTTGAGTCATCACTGCGTTTTCACTCGTACCAATAAAGCTTTTTATATGAAGTATTTGTTTGATATCTCTGAAAAATATTTCAACTTGCCATCTGCTTTTATAAAGTTCACTAATGGTATTGGGTGACCAATTAAATTGATTGGTAATAAGTTCTATCACCTGATTTTTTTCTTCATTCCACACAGAAACTCTTCTCAGTTTTTTTGGATATTTATTTTTAGACACATCACTTTTCAATTCAATAATTTCATCTTTTAATATATGTTGATTGTAGTTTTCTGGTAGTTCATTTTCTTTGAGAGATACGTATTGTAAGTTCTCTTTATGCCTAATAACGAAAAACACCCCTTTGCTGTCCCAAACATTTAATAGTTGAAAATCATTGTAAAACCTATCTGCTACAACAACACTTCCTTTTAGCAACGGAATATCATAAGCCCCTTTATTATCGGCTGTTTTACCATCTGTAATATTTACATAAGCAGGTAAATTACCATCAAAATCAAGAAGTGTATGCATTTTGACAGCTCCTTTTGCTGTTTTATATTTAGCCCAATCAAATATGCTTAAACATAAACTAATTGTTGTTGAATCTAAAAGGAAAATCTTTGTCTTTATACGAAACTTTACTTGTTTGAATTTTGGATGCTGTCCTAAACTTTCAAACAAATGAAAATAGTATGCTTTGAATAGTTCATGAGTTCGATTTTTATTTTGATAACTAATGGTTGACTTAGATGGGGCACTGGATATACCAAGATGATTTAAATTTCCAGTTGCAGATCGGAGACCATTACTAATATCTCGAACAGATTGACTTTTGGCAAATTGACAAAATAGCATTGAAACTAGATGTGTCCAACTATTATATCCCTTACAATGTTTATCGGTTTGCTTATCCTTGACTAATTTGTTGAATTTTGTTCGGTCTAATTTGGAAATTATTTGAGAAAACAAAGTTATATTTGCCATAAGAGGGAGTGGGTTTTGTTGTGCAACTCAAAGTTAATTTGAGATACGAAATTATCCCTCTTATTTTTTCTTTTTTTTTAATCGTTTAGGACGCTATTG
>NZ_JBEIET010000267.1:0-1355 GCF_040382755.1 Flavobacterium sp. | reverse complement strand
TTTCAAAGTTTATTTTTCTCGTTTCTTCAACCAAAGACAATTTAGAGACTTGCTCACTTTTGATTTTGTCACTGGCAGGTGCTAGCTAGACCTGTCTGAATAGTTGCGTGCGTGTGTTTGTGTGTGTGGTCTTGATAAAAAATCTAGCAGTGTGTGTGTGTTAAAGGGTTGGAGCGCGCGCGCGCGTTTAATGTTTGGTATATTATTTTTTACTTTTGTCGTAAAATGTGTTGGGCGGCAACAAGACAAAAACTTATTTCAACCAAAAACACGAGACTTTTATACTAAAAGATGACATTAATTTTATGCATTACATAATTTCCATCATTAAAACTATTTGAAATGTTGAAATAAATAGCATAAAATCTGTAAAATGAAATTTTGTTTAAAAATCTTGGCTGATTGGAATCTGTTTGAATGAATTTTTTATGTAACTGAGTTTGCGTTTCATGTTGGTTTGCACTAATTTTTAAGTATTAGTGTATTAAAAGACTTGTACCGAAAAAAATGAAATTTTGTATAAAAATTTCAGTAGATTAGTCTCGAACCCGGGCCCGCAGGCACGGGAAGCGCATATTATACCGCGGGTCCAATCAACTGAAACTAATAATGATTGGGATTTTATCCTACATTGTCTGTTCGAGTAATATGACACCAAAGAAATAATGTGTAGAATCCTAGCTTCAAAATGTCTTCTCCAACGCGTTTGCGTCCAACGTAATATGTCGGGCTGCACTAAATTGTCAGTATAAGTGTATAAAACGACTTGTAACGAAAAAAAATAATTTTTTTTATAAAATTTGCACACCACTAGACCCGAACTTGGGCCCTGAGGCACAGAAAGCGCCCATCTTACCTCGGATCTAACGATCTGCACATGAAAATGATTGTGATTTATATCCTACACTGTTTGTGTCTGGTAATATGACACGAAAGAAATAATGTGTTTGTTGTGTTAATGGCAGTAGGCATGTCATTTTTATAGTTAAACTTGTGCTCGTTGCATTTAAGAAACCGGAAACCAACGTTTAAGAGAACATGCTCAACTTAACTTGACTTAAACTATATCGACAACTTTAAAACTTACAGTAGTTTTGAACTGGGTTTGGTGTCCAGTAGATGTCGCCCGTTACCTCTAAAAATTTGACTTTGTGTGTGTTAATGTTAAAATTAGAGTTCACTCTACGAAAACAACTTTGTACAAGCAAAACATAATATTTTTGAAACGTTTTTAAGTCGACTACTTTTGTTGTACTCTAGAATTGTGACTTTGCTTCTGCTAAAGTCCGACCTACTTGATTAGTCTTTAGTAATTAGTTTTCAAATTTTCAATTTGAAAAGTATGTGTTTTGGAC
>NZ_JBEIET010000266.1:0-1404 GCF_040382755.1 Flavobacterium sp. | reverse complement strand
GCAATAAAGATTGAAGTAAATAATGAAGTTAAAATACCAATTAATAAAGTAATCGCAAAACCTCTAATCATTCCTTCTCCAAAAATATATAAAATTGTACCTGTTAATATATGTGTCACGTTGGCATCAATTATAGAACGCATAGCGCCTTTCCATCCGAAAGCAGTAGTAACTGCATTTTCTAGTGACAAGCCAGCTCTTAATTCTTCTTTTGCTCTTTCGTAGATAATAATATTGGCATCTACCGCAGTACCCATTGTTAAAACGATACCTGCAATACCTGGTAATGTTAAAACAAAACCAAAGTTAGCCATAGCACCAAATAACAAAACTAAGTTTAATAATAAAGCTGCGTTAGCATACCAACCTGCTCTTCCGTAATAGAAAACCATCCAGAAAGAAACTAATAATAAACCAATGATAGATGATAAAACACCATTATCAATAGCTTCTTGACCCAAAGAAGGTCCAACTACTGCTTTTTGTACGATATCTGCTTTAGCTGGTAATTTACCTGCACGTAATACGTTTTCTAAATCGGCAGTTTCTTCCAATGTGAAAGAACCTGAAATTTGTGTTTGTCCACCAGAAATAGCTGCTTTTGCAGTAGCTGCAGAATACACAACATTATCTAATACAATACAAACTTGATTTCCGTTTTTAGCAATATCGCCTGTTAATTGTTCCCATTTTCTAGAACCAACTGGATTCATTTGCATACTTACTGCTGGTTTACCTAATTGGTCAAAATCAGCACTTGCATCTGTAATGGCACCACCTAATAATGGAGCTACGCCGTCTGGAGTGTCTTTTAAAATGTATAATTCACACAAAGCCTCATCCATTAAAATCTTCTCTTTTGCAAGATTAGTTTTTATTGTATTTAAATCTTTTTCTTTGAAATTTTTACATAATTGTGTTGCAGTTGTAGCTTTTCCCCAAGCAAACTTAGCGCGAGTACTACCTAATAATGCTTTAACATTATCTTTACGTAATAAACCACCTATATAAGCTGTATCCTTTTCTCTAAAAACATATAAATTTGAAGGCACTTGAACTATTTTGTTAAAAATAGGACCAGCATCTATTGCTTCTTTTTTAGCGGCATCTTTTTTATCACCTAATAATTCATTTACTTTAGATTTTGCATCAACCGCTTTCGTTGTATCAACAACTGCAACTTTTGCAGCTGGTTTTTTCTCAGTTGTTTTTAAAGCATCATTTGCAGCAGTAAAGAAATTACCTAATTCCTCTGGTTTTAGGGTTTCCCAAAATTCTAATTGTGCGGTTTGAGATAATAATTTTTCAACTCTATCTAAATCTTTAGCACCTGGTAATTCTACTAAAATTCTTCCTGTTTCACCAATTTTTTGAATGTTTGGTTGCGCTACTCCGAATTTATCG
>NZ_JBEIET010000265.1:0-1406 GCF_040382755.1 Flavobacterium sp. | reverse complement strand
ATCTATTTTCATCGGCATATCTTTTTCATCGTATTGAAGGGTCTTTAGATGTTCTTTATAATGACTGACTCGTTCAGGGTGAGGTTTATCACAAATGCTTAAACATCCACATAAAACGGAACAAATAAAGCAATTTTTTATCTTCATTCTTGATATTAATAACTGCTTTTTTATTAGCAATCCATTCAGGTAATGCAATATATGATTTTCCATTTAATGGTTTGATTTTGTTGACATTAAAAATCATACCATCAATTTTTGAAACTATTGTATGACTTTTCAAATACCTTTGAGAAATCATAAAAAACTTCATCAATATGATGAAAAACATCTGCTTTGTTTAAAATCTGTTTTGCTGTTATTATCTTTTGATATACATTATTTTTTCTTTCACATAAATTACCAATAGATAAACTGAACCCAATATTTAACTTGAATCCAGCGGGAAAATCTTTCAATTTTTCTCAAATAAACTTTGTTACTTTATAAAAATGAAAAACATCTTTAAAATTGTCAATAGTTAATGGTGTATCTCCTTGAGGGTTTAAATTATTTTGAATCGTATATTGGAATGGACTTCTCCAAGTCTTTTTGGGTTCTACTGTAAATAGTTTATTACTTTCTTTTTTAGTTTTAAAAAATGATTGTATTTTTTCAACAGTTTCAATCAATTTTTTGCTTTTCCTTCCTTTCCATTTAACAGCAGTCTTAGGTCTAATGCTTTGTTTTCTCTGTACGTATTCTTTCTGGGTCTTTACTGTGAACAAATTTATTCCACCCGACGGCTCTTGAGTGCACGCTGCACGGATCAACGCGGGCAGCGCTTCTACCCCACGCTCTCGACGTGCTAGCCCGCGGAAGCTCATGACCAACTCGAGTCCATATATTCTAATGGGGCATTCGTTAATATTCTGATAATTTTTAAACTTTAAAGTTGATGTTTCTTCCGGAATTTCTACTGCTTGACCTGCGATACAATATTTAGAATGTTTTTCCCATCCTTCTTTTGAGATTGTGGTATATTGACAGCAATTTTGACAGACATAATTTGAATTATGATTACCATCATCAATTTTCATAAGTCTGTCAAAGTTTTAAATATAACAATAATGATTGTTTGCTTTATCACCAATAAATAATAGATCAATCAATTTGAAATCTTCATTAGTTCTATTAGATGATACATATCGTGGATAAATTGAATTATCACCTTCGCCAAATACATTAATTCTCAATTTGTGTCGTTTTTCACAATGAATCATTTTATCTATTTTCATCGGCATATCTTTTTCATCGTATTGAAGGGTCTTTAGATGTTCTTTATAATGACTGACTCGTTCAGGGTGAGGTTTATCACAAATGCTTAAACATCCACATAAAACGGAACAAATAAAGCAATTTTTTAT
>NZ_JBEIET010000264.1:0-1471 GCF_040382755.1 Flavobacterium sp. | reverse complement strand
TGTACATTTTTTCCCTTTAAAAATTTTTATGTACATTTTTTCCCTTTAAAAATGAGTTTTGACTCTGTTTTTGCTAAAGTCTAATGATTGTATTTACTAGAGGGATGTCTTAAGATAGTAAATACAAAACAAATGGTAATGGGTTGCGTCTTTAGCAAATCAACGTCATCAGGTGGGAAAGTTTTTGCATTGCCCGTGATTCGAACCCACCTGACTTCTTTTGTTGCTCCAAGACACAGTCTTGTTACCGCTGAGCCATCACCACTTGCTGAGAAACTCATGCAGAAAATGTACTAAGGTTGGTAACTAAAAATGTATTAACCTTAAAAACGGTTGAATTACCGTTGAAAAAGAAACGAAGAAAATTTATTTCGAAACTATGAAATGAAATGAGCTGGTTGGAGAAAGTTTTTTTGTACTAGAATTTAAATGATTGAGTTTGGACAAAAAAAGTGCGAGTATCGGATAAAACGAATTGTCCTTCAATTTGTATATCGACTTATGTTTGTTCGACATAAACTTTTAGGTTAGGTTTAAATTAACTTGTGTTGACATTGTTTGTTTTAGAGTCGCATTTTCATATCTGTCGTAGCGTCATTTTTTGACACAATTTTTTGGTATATTTTAAAGCTTTTAACGTGGTTTGAAACGTGTCAAATTTTTACATCGAATTATTTGAACCTTCCCTTAAGCGAGACCAACAGGCACAATGGAATGTAAATGGAGGCACGAACAGGCACCTCCGGCGGACTATCAACCTCTGCTTTGTACTTGCGTTTCTCCGGCTTACACCGAAGAGGTTCGAAAAAGCAATCTTGAGCAAAAACTTGCATTGCACATAAGAGCTGAGACACGCAAGTACAAAGCAGAGGTTGATAATTCGCCGAAGGTGCCTTTTCGAGCCTACGTAATTTTGACGTTTAAGCGTCAATTAGTCTAATCTTAGATTTATAATTAGCTATTTGACTATTCTTCTGACTAGTTTCTGGCGTTAGTCTAATGTTGTTGTAGCATTGTCTGTGTCGTGTAATAATTTATTTGACCGTGACTATTCTAAATTGTTGGTTACATTTTGTTATTTATAATAATCCAAATATTGATACTATCATTTTTCTGGCTTTAGTCTATCGTTGCGCTATCTAGCGGATAACGAGTAAACTGAAGACAGTAATTGCCCAAATGTTTTAATCTTTCCAACATTTTAGCCTTTAAACGTGTAAGAGATGTTGTTTGTGTTGAGAAATTTTGTGGTATTGTGTTGTTATTACCTCTATTTTTATTACATGTTATGAACTGTAAAAGAATGAAAATTTTGAAATCTTCAAAAGTTCGATAAATATTATTTAAAAAGTAGAAATGGTCAATCACACAATTGCCAGAATTTACCAGCACTGGTGAAACCGTTTGGCCAACCTAATATCTTAAACAACATATATATTTTTACCTAACTTTAAACAAAGTATTCATCGAT
>NZ_JBEIET010000263.1:0-1473 GCF_040382755.1 Flavobacterium sp. | reverse complement strand
ATGTAGTATGGTAAAACGTTTTTTCTTAAAATAATATAATCTCTTTCTTGTAACCCTACAATATCTTCTCCGTATATTTTAAACAAATCAATCTCATCAGTCTGTACACCCCTATTTGTAAAACTTCTTTTAATATTGTCAGATTTTATTTCTACAAAATCAAAGTTTGGCTGTGCTAATTCAATTGATTGCCAAAAATCTCCAGAATATTTCATTGTGTAATTAGAACCAGCTTTAACAATTCTTCCAATTGATTCTTTATAAATCTTTTCAGTCCTAGCTGAATAAACTGATTTCTTAGTGTATTTATTTTTGATTGTCCTACCTTTACTGTCTAAACCTTTTTCTAAGTTTCTAGTATTCAAGTAAGTAACTAAATTTGATATGATGTCGTGTTTGAAAGCAAAATTAAAGGCATTACCATGAGCAGACTTTAAAGCTAAAGCACTATACAGCATTTCACCAAGTCTAGTATCCATCAAGTTAACCATAATTCAAAGGTAAAAAAAAAGGGTAACATACAAGCTACCCTTAATTCAATTAGATTATATTGATTAGAAAATTACTTTCTGATACGGATTGAAAAAAGTTGAACTCATTTCAAAACCTCCAGAAAAATACTTTAATCCGTAAAGATTATTAATCGAACTCCATTGTCCAACTGGACTAATATCTAATTTGTATTTTCCATTTCCTAAATCTGTAATCACCCAATTAATATCAACTCCATTAGTAGCTTCAAATGGTGGTACATAAATTGGATTACCATTAAAATCTTCATAAAACTGAAAAATATAAAGTTTAAAAAATGACGGATTTAAACCACTAATAGGAATATCGCTTTCAGCATTTTTATAAACAATATCAAGTATTAAATAATCAATCTGAAAGAAAAATCCATTATCAACAAAAAAAGTTTCACTATTAGCAATAACAACATCTTTAATTCCACTAACCAAGTTAAAATCAAAGTTAGTATCACTATAAGGTATTAACCACATTTTAGATTCTTCTACTGAAGTTAAGAAGTCAAATGTTAAGTTCATTTTTTGAACATTAGCATCACTTGCAAATACTATCTTAGCATCTAAAGACTTATTATTGATTGATATTGGGTAAAGGTAACTACCATCTTTAATACCAATTAAGTTATTATTAGCATCAACAGCATAAACACCAACTTGTGAACAAGTAAATGAATTTATAATGTTTAAAGCTTCTGGACTTTGTAAATACATATCTCCATTAAAGCTTCGTTTACCAGACTTAATAAAGAATTTTCTACCACTAGCTGTTTCTTCAAATGAACTATCAGCAATAGGCATTTCAACGTTATCAAACGATTCTAAAGGATACCATCTATCTTTTGGATTTACAGCAGTAAATAAGTTAGAAAAGTTAGGTAAAGCTGTTAAATCTACCCTTGTTAAAGCACCAGTTGAATCTTTAAGATTAACAAATATTAATCTTGTT
>NZ_JBEIET010000262.1:0-1473 GCF_040382755.1 Flavobacterium sp. | reverse complement strand
TGAATACGCAGGAAAGAAAATTACTGATGGAACTTCAGAAATGAACGGGTTCTCATTTTACTCTGTAGGTTCAGGAACAATTTTAGAAAACTTAGTAGCTTATAAAGGAGCTGATGATGGTTTCGAATTTTACGGAGGAACTGTTAATTTAATTAATGCAATTTCTTACGGAAATTTTGATGATTCATTTGACTGGCAAGATGGATGGCAAGGTCAATTAAACTCAAACTGGTTTGCATATCAAACAGGAACAGGAAATTTCGGAATGGAAATTGAATGTAAAAACAACAACAATGCTTTCTGGCCTAAAGTAGCAAACATTACTTTAAAAAGAGCTTCAGGAACATTAACAGAAAATAATTCTGCTGAATATGATGCAATCCAATTTAAAAATCAAGGAAACGGAGAATATTCAAACATATTAATTGATGGATATACTACTAATGCAAGCGCGGTAGCGGTTAGAATTCAAGATGCAAACACAAATACTAATCAAGTAAATGCAAGTAAAATTAAATTAACGAATGTTAAAATTAATGGAACTACACCTCAATTTGGAGGAACATCTACAGTTACTTCTGTTGTTTTCCCAACTGGACAATACACTACTTCAACTACTTCAACAGGAGCAAGTTTAACAAATGGTGCTTGGTCAACAGTAAACGGAGCTACATTATTACAATAAGAATAACCCAAAATAAATAAGAAAAGCGGTCTATATTAGATCGCTTTTTTTTATGTTCTTTTTTCCAATGTTACGAAATTGTTAAGTTTTTGTTTGGTTAATGTAAAAATATGTCGTAGGTTTATATGATTATTAATCATAACACCTATAATTATGAAAAATTTAGCCCTTATTTTTGGTTTAATTTTGTTTACTTCACTCGGTTTTGCTCAAGAAACAGAGGCAGTTGGAGAACAAATTTCTGAAAACACAGTAAAAGTAACATATTATCATTCTAACGGTAAAGTAATGCACCAAGGAAATTATATTGATGGAAAAGCAGATGGTTTATGGAAATCGTTTGACGAAACAGGAAATTTAGTTTCGGAAGGTTCTTTCGAACAAGGTAAAAAAACAGGTCTTTGGAATTTTTATACTTCAACAGCATTAAACGCAGTAGTATATTCTGATAACACAGTTGCTGATGTGAAAAAGTTTAGTACCAATGCTTTAGTAGGAAACTAAAAAAAACAATTTGAAACAAAAAAACCACGTAAGTTATTACGTGGTTTTTTTATGCCTTATACTCTCAAAATTTCATCTGATGTTAATAATTTTTGTAATCGCAACTTTAATATTATTTGTGCAACAGCTATAACATCTTTTTCGCAATAGGTTGCAATTCGGTCGATATCTTTATCCTTGTAGAAAACGTTTGCTACTTCACTTCCATCAATATCATCTTTAGGAGAAGGAATACCCAACACTTTCGTTAATAATTTTAAAGAGGTGAAGTGTTTATAATCGCC
>NZ_JBEIET010000261.1:0-1483 GCF_040382755.1 Flavobacterium sp. | reverse complement strand
TTTAATAAAAATTATTATTATAAAAATAATAGTTATTATTATTTCTACATCATAGTGTATCTATTGTTTCAGAAAATGAAGTTCTTTATTGCCGTGACTCTGCTCATGTTTGTTGGTCATGACCAGTGGTGTCACCACAACGACTCATGCGCATTCATATTATTTACAAATTATTTTCTATTGATTTCGGTCAAAGTAGTTGTGTCTAAAAACTACCAATAAAAACGTTATTAGAAAAATTACCAACGAAATACTATTAAGACTACAAACTACAACGTCACTCTTGACGTTAGTAAAGTACAGTGAAGGAGCGGCCTCTGCCGACCCATTATCAATGGCCTCTGATTTCAAATCGATTCAAAATAATGATTAAATTTTTTTTATAAAAAATTTAATAGAGAGCGCTAATGCAGAAAATTTTCAAAAAATGTTAGTTGTAAAATTAACCCATTACACGTTAAAACTTCTATTCCACTAAGACTAACTATAAAACGTTATCAAGAAAATTACCAATGTAATACTATGAAGACTACAGAACTTAAACGAGAAAAGGAACTACAACGTCAGTCTTTATGTGATCTAGAACTTTTAAGATCTATATTTTACGAACTTTTATGAAGTATTTACCAATGATCAATTGTGTAAAACCTCTGACGGCGGCCTCACTTAAAGGCATAAAATTTGGGTAGCATTACTAATGGTTTTCAATGTCCAGTTAAATTCTAGTCAAAGTGAAAGCATGGGCTGCAGTAACGCATTAACATTATTTACAAATATAAACAAATTTTCTACTGATTTCTGTCGACAATGCATTCGGTCAAAGTATTTGTGTCGTAATACAAAAACTACAAAAAAGCAATAGCATCCCTCTCAGCAATGCAAGGGCTGAGGCCACAACAAAAATACGTTTTTGTTTAAAGCCAATTCCTTCAGCTTTGGCCCGGTTTATTTGGTAGTTTTGGCATTCAAATGGAATTGTAATAGCTTTAGTTTTTAAAATTTCCATGTTTTCAGCCCGCGTCGCAACTTGCTGCCGAAACAACAAGGACAGCAACAGCGACAAACAGCTCGTCTCCCAGGTAAAATTTACAAGGCTGGATTAAACGGTTAAATAGTTTTACGATCCCAAGAGCCGTAAAAATCACTTCTTCGTGTAAACTCGACATCCAGCCACGCCGTATTCTTTTTGTAAACTATACAATTAAGTTGCTAAAATGGGCCGGATTAAACGGTTAAATAGTTTTACGATCCCAAGAGCCGTAAAAATCACTTCTTCGTGTAAACAACAGCAACAAAGTATCTTTAAGGCAGTAAGGAGAATAGTCATCTTTTTAAGTTGGTAAGAATTAATCGTTTAAATAGTTTTACAGGCAAGAGCCGTGGAAATGATTTCTTCGTGTGACATCCAGCCACGCCGTATTCTTTTTTTAAACTATGAAATTAATGTGCTAAATGAGCCAATCCAATAACTGACCAACTGTAT
>NZ_JBEIET010000260.1:0-1496 GCF_040382755.1 Flavobacterium sp. | reverse complement strand
GCTGCTTTTTCAATTGAACCATCTAAAATGGCATCAATTATAGCTCTTGTGTCTTTAATAGATATTCGTTTTCCAGTTCCATTCCAACCTGTGTTTACCATGTAAGCAGTAGCTTGATGTTGTTCCATTTTTTTTACTAACTCTTCTCCATATTTTGTTGGATGTAAAGTTAAAAAGGCTTTTCCAAAACAAGCTGAAAACGTGGGTTCTGGTTGCGTCACGCCTCTTTCAGTACCGGCTAATTTAGCTGTAAATCCTGATAAAAAATAATATTTTGTTTGTTCAGGAGTTAATTTTGAAACTGGTGGCATCACCCCAAAAGCATCTGCGGTTAAAAAGATAACTTTATTAGCGTGTCCTGCTTTTGAAATCGGTTTTACTATATTGTCTATATGATAAATAGGGTAAGATACACGCGTATTTTGTGTTACAGAACCATCTTTAAAATCAATTTTTCCATTAACATCAACAGTAACATTTTCTAATAAGGCGTCTTTTTTTATAGCTTTAAAAATATCTGGTTCGTTTGCCGCACTTAAATCAATAGTTTTTGCATAGCAACCGCCTTCAAAATTAAATACACCATCATTATCCCAACCGTGTTCGTCATCACCAATTAATTCGCGTTTAGGATCCGTAGATAAGGTTGTTTTTCCTGTTCCAGAAAGTCCGAAGAAAACAGCTACATCGCCATTTGTTCCTTTATTTGCAGAACAATGCATCGATGAAATTCCTTGTAAGGGTAAGTAATAATTCATTAAGGCGAAAAGTCCTTTTTTCATTTCTCCACCATACCAGGTACCACCAATTAATTGAATTTTTTCAGTTAAATTAAACGCAACATACACTTCCGAATTTAATCCGTGTGCAGCGTAATCTTTAAACGATGTTTTAGAACCATTCATCACCACGAAATCAGGCTCTCCAAAGTTTGCTAATTCTTCTTTGGTTGGTCTGATGAACATATTTGTTACAAAGTGCGCTTGCCAAGCCACTTCCATAATGAAACGAACTTTTAAACGTGTGTTTTCATTTGCGCCACAAAACGCATCTATTACAAAAAGTCTTTTTCCTGATAATTGTGTAGAAGTAGTTTCTTTTAAGGCATTCCAAGTTTCTGTTGAAATTGGTTTGTTATCGTTAACCGCTTTTTCAGAATTCCACCAAATGGTATTTTCAGTTGTGCTGTCTTTTACTATATATTTGTCTTTAGGAGAACGACCTGTAAATTCACCCGTCATTACATTAACAGCACCAAGTTCTGTTAATTGACCTTTTTCATAACCTTGAAGGTTGTTATTTAACTCTTCGTTATAAAGTAAATCATATGAGGGATTATATACGATTTCGGTAATATTTTTGATTCCATATTTTTCTAACGAAATCGATTTCGTAAATTGAGCGTAGGTATCCATAAAATTATAAGTTATGTTGCTTTTATTTAAAGTGCAAAATTAAACAATAATTTGACAAATACGCGTTTTCTGTTATTTTTT
>NZ_JBEIET010000259.1:0-1503 GCF_040382755.1 Flavobacterium sp. | reverse complement strand
TTCTATTTTGTCTTTCGGCCCGATCCCTCTGTCTCCTTAGATCCGCCAAGATCTGTTCCTCTATGTCCCGGATCTGCCCCAGAAGTAGATTTCGGCGGAACGGATCCCTCTCCCTCTCCAGCTGTAGCTCGAAAAATATCAGATCTCTCTCAAGCCGGTCCATTTTTTCACTCGCAAATACTTTACTAACGTTGTAAGTGACCGAAAGTAAACTAAAGCATTTTTAAGCAATTCTCTTTGAAACAACTTTAGCTTGCCCCGCAAACGATGCGCGCGCAGGCATAAAAAATGATTTTACAAATAGAGATAGGGTAGGGTAAGCCTATCTTTTTCCTATGTTTTTCCTATTTCAAATATTTTCCGTTTTTTAAGTAAATAATAAAGATTCCCCAGCAGACGTCCTCTTTCCCTCGGTTACTGTTTGAAGGTTTCGAAGTAGTTTTTCTTTCTTTCCCATTTTTCTGATTAAGCAAAGCAGCTATTTTTGAAGTCACGTTGATAATGGTATTTCTTTCTCAACTGATAAAAATCAAAAAGGGAGGGAAATTCTTATACACAACTCTAACCCTACTTACTTGCCTGCACGCTTGAGATGAAAAAGAGGTCAATGATCTTCGTTTTTTAGCTACGATAAATTATAAATTCAATAACAAAAATTCAAACGCAAAAATGAGCATACAAACGAGCAATATTTTGAATCTAAGCTTTACGTTTTTTCTTAAAAGCAAAATAAATATTATTTGGTCACACTTTTTCTAAAATATAACAAAATTTAACACGTTACAGTTTAGTCAGCTGTAGCACTTACACAGTAAGTAGTACAAGAGTAATAATATGCCAACTGCACTTGAGATTAGCAAGGCTTTAAAGAGTAGCGGCCGCTCTGAAAAAGCGACCTTTAAAAAAAGTAGACCCGGTCCTGAGGCCCGTTTAAGATAGTGAGAACTGGACCTATGGTGTATTTATGACATTAACAGACCAAAAAATGTGCTAAGGTTTAGGCACCCGCCTACCCGAGGGCTGCGTGGAGAATGTGCTACCCCTGACTACACAACACATACTTTTCAAATTGAAAATTTCAAAACTAATTGCTAAGGAGTAATCGTCCGGCAGAACCAATGTCGAGACTCGATAGTACAACAAAAGTAGTCGACTTAAAAACGTTTCAAAAATATTATGTTTTACTTGTACAAAGTTGTTTTTGTAGAGTCAACTCTAATTTTAAAATTAACAAACACCGAGTCAAGTTTTTAGACGTAATAATTACCGGCGACATCTAGTGGACCTTACAAACATGTTTAAAATGTCTAAATTCTAGAACAGTAAACTGAAACCCGTTGGCTTGATACTCTTTAGTAGCACCAACTATTTAGCTGCAAATTTACTTGACATCTTTTAAAAAGAAAGGTAGCGGTTTATCTTCATTATGTAAATTTTGGTTCAAGATAACGTCTGTTATATTTAAGAAAAAGTGTAACAAAATAATATTTATTTTGCTTTTAA
>NZ_JBEIET010000258.1:0-1508 GCF_040382755.1 Flavobacterium sp. | reverse complement strand
TGGACACGCTTGCTTGTTCTTTTTGAAAGTTCTCTTTCTGAACTTTTTACGAAATTCATATTTTTTCTTCATTCCTTTTGAGGATTTTTTTGCTTTTACAGGTCATAACATTTAATAAAAATATTCGAATACATTTTCTCAACACACCAAACTTAGACAAACTTATGCAGAGTAAATTTTCTGCGTGAGTTTCTCGGGCTCAACCGTCTCAGTACGCATGTAACTGTTGGGTGAATCTTCAAGAAATTAGTGTGGGTTCTGGCCAAACGAAATCTTTCCCACACTGAACTTTGCTCAAGAGAAGATCGTAACCCATTACTATTTGTTTTGTATTTACTAGCTTTAAGACATACTTTTTTTAATTAAGTTAATACAATTACGTCAGACTTTAGCCAAAACAGAGTCAAAACTCTCTTTTTAAAGGAAAGAAATATACTTAAAGATTTTAATAATATTATATTTCACTCGAACATGGTTGCATTTGTTTAAACGAATGTAACTACTAAATGATCTAATATGAAACAAGTAATCAGCAACAATTACTACCGGCGACATCTCGTGGACATTTCATATTGAAAAAGTTTTATCCGATATACCGACAGCGTCTGTGTCGCTTCTAACAAAACAGTCAAATTTTTTAGTTGTCGGTGTCTAATGAATTTGACATTGATTTGGCTAGCTTTTATTGCTACAGTGTAGCAGCAAGTATTAAAAAATTCTGACTAGCCGTCCTACAACGACGACTCGCCGTCCTGCAACTGCAACAACACGTTGCCTCGTGGGTAACACAAAAAAGGTGTGAAAATAAATTAAGAACTAAAAAATCTACGTTTTCAGCCTAAAAAACATGTCGAGAGTTCATAGCCAATATTTTTAAACAAATTTTCACACATTTTTTGTGTAACGTGATGACGTACTGTAAAAAGTACGTGAAAAAATCGGTTACAGTCGTTACAATCAGTTCGTTAAATCCGTGCAACAGTGTCTGTAAATAAATTTCTTGTTTTTCATTTTGCACTTATCGTTCAACCCCGTGCAAAAACTAGTTCAATAATCTGGTGCATCAATAGGTAATTGTGCGACCCCACACACACACACACGCGCATAATTAAGAAAGACAAATTCACTTTTTGACGGAAAAATTTTTAAACATCATTGTTTGTGAAACCTTTGACCGTCCAACACCACTCTACAAGGTAAAAATTACAAGTGTTAAAATAAATTTATTTTTACAAAATTTCAAACACACGTTTTTATTTTACGCCAATAGAGAGCCTGTTGAATAAATTTTGCTTTATAATTAATTTAAAAAAAGTCAATGCTGTAAAATTATTTTTGTCGACAATGACTTTTTTACATCTTCAGTTTTAAATGTTAAAGTTTCAATTAAACTTTTGTTGGTTACTTTAATAGTATTCATTAATTTTGTTTTAGATGAACAATTCTATTGAACAACCCGTTACCCCTGCTGAAAATGCAGTTTTAACATCAGACGATGTTAAAAGAGC
>NZ_JBEIET010000257.1:0-1511 GCF_040382755.1 Flavobacterium sp. | reverse complement strand
TAACGGATTTTTTTATTCCTTTTCTGTATTGAAATTCAAATTATTCTACTTAATTTTGTTTATTCTTTTTTAATTATAATTAAACAAAATAATGCCAGTTGCTCAAAAAACAGAATTAGATGATATTGCCATCGATAGAATCATAGAAATGGCTTGGGAAGACAGAACCCCATTTGATGCTATTAAATTCCAATTCGGATTAGCAGAAGCGGATGTTAAAGCATTAATGAAAAAAGAATTAAAATTCTCAAGTTACAAACTTTGGCGAAAACGTGTTGAAAATTGCAAAACCAAACACACAGCGAAACGTATAGAAGGAATTGATAGGTTTAAATGCAATTTACAACGAGCTATTTCGAACAATAAAATATCTAAAAGATAAAAAAATGCAAAAAGAAATTCCAGATAATATCGTATATTCTAAAGAAAAAGGATACAACGCCAGTTTTTTACCCTATGCCACAAGTGTAGGCGCACCTATTATTAAAGTTGACGATGTAGCCGCTTGGAAAGGCAGAGGCGTTAGAAATGTAAATAAAGAATTTGAAAATAAATTCAATGAATTAAAACTGCAATATCAAAGTTTAATGGAAGAATTCGAATGGAATGAAATTATTTATAATGCAAAATTTTCATTTGAACCAGTAATAGGAGAAATATATCATTTATATATTGGAAACGAAGGAAATCATTTTTTATCATTAATACCACCATACGAATGGAATAAAGAACATATTGGAACATTCAAATTAAACAGTGATAAAAAATGGGTGAAACAAGAGTAAAACTAAATCAAATTTCCTATGAACAAATAATGAATATGGAAAAACAAGAACGTGTTCATTTTGCAAATAGTTTGGGTGGTTTTAAAAGTGTTGGATTAATTGGTACAAAAAACAAAAACAACCAAACCAATTTAGCTATTGTCGACTCAATTCTTCATATAGGAAGTAACCCACCATTATTTGGTATCGTTTTTCGCCCAGGTGTTGTGGAACGTCATACGCTTGAAAACATATTAGAAACAGGCTTTTACACCATCAATCACATCACAGAAAAAATTCATAAACAAGCGCATCAAACTTCAGCAAGATATGATAGAGCTTGTTCAGAATTTGATGAAACTGGTTTAATTCCTGAATATAAAAACGACTTTTTTGCACCTTTTGTTAAAGAAAGTAATGTGAAATTAGCAATGGAATTTAAAGAAAAAGTAACGCTTTCTATCAATAGTACAGTTTTGATTATTGGAGAAGTTAAAGAGGTATATTTTCCTGAAGATTGTTTGCAAAAAGATGGTTTTTTAGATATTGAAAAAGCTGCATCGTTAACTTGTTCTGGATTGGACAGTTATCATAAAACAACACGAATTTCAAGATTGAGTTACGCAAAAGCAAACAAGGAAATTACTTCAATAATTTAATTTTGACAAAAAAACCGATACATATTGTTTGGTTCAAACGCGATTTCCGATTAATTGATAATGAAGCTTTGTTTCACGCACATCAATC
>NZ_JBEIET010000256.1:0-1519 GCF_040382755.1 Flavobacterium sp. | reverse complement strand
AACGTGCTTTTCTTCAACTAATTGTAATAATTTACGTTTAGAAACTACGGTGTGCGATAAATTTCTACGAGCAAATTCTCTTTGTTTTGGTCGTACTTTGGTTTCATCATAAATTTGATTTAAAAACCAATCGTATAATTCTCTATGAGGTAAAAATTCTAATGTACAGAATGAGTGTGAAATTTGTTCTAAATAATCACTTTCTCCGTGAGCCCAATCGTACATAGGATAAATACACCAATCGTTTCCTGTACGATGATGATGTGCGTGCATAATACGATAAATAATAGGATCTCGCATTAGCATATTATTGGCTTTCATACTTATTTTAGCGCGCAAAACGTGAGTTCCTTTTTCGAATTCTCCGTTTTTCATACGTGTAAATAAGTCTAAATTTTCTTCTATGGTACGCGTTCTAAAAGGCGAGTCAGTTCCTGGCGAAGTTGGTGTTCCTTTTTGAATGGCCATATCTTCAGAAGACTGACTATCCACATACGCCTTGTCTTTTTTAATTAATTCTACTGCCCAATCATATAATTGTTGGAAATAATCCGAAGCATAACATTCTTTGTCCCAATTAAAACCAAGCCATTCGACGTCTTTTTTAATCGCGTCCACAAACTCTTGTTCTTCTTTTGAAGGATTCGTATCATCAAAACGTAAATTAACGGGCGCATTGTAATCTATACCTAAACCAAAATTAAGGCAAATAGCACTTGCGTGACCAATATGTAAATATCCGTTAGGTTCTGGAGGAAAACGAAAACGTAACTTATCAGATGATAAACCGTTTTTTAAATCGTCTTCTATAATTTGTTCTATAAAATTTAAAGATTTTTCTTCTGCAGACATAAGAATTTGTAATTTTGACAAAGATAACAATAAGTTTATAAGTTTAAAATGTTTATGAGTGTAAAAGAATTGTAAACAGATTACTAATATCAAATAAAAAATGGGAATCATAAAATTAACTAATATTCGAACCTTTTCATATCACGGATGTTTGGAAGAAGAAGCAAAAATTGGAAGTAATTATCGTGTTGATTTAACTATAAAAACCAATTTAAAACCATCTGCTCAAACAGACGAACTAAATGATACTGTAGATTATGTAGATTTAAATCGAATTGTAGTAGAAGAAATGGCAATTCGTGCCAAGCTTTTAGAACACGTAGCACAAAGAATAATTGATAGAGTTTTAAAAGAATTACTTCCCGTATTAAAAATCAAAATTGAAGTAACGAAGCTAAATCCGCCAATTGGTGGTGATGTTGAAGGAGTTACGATACGAATGAAGAAAAAAAGATAGTTTTAAGAAAATAAAGATTGAAAAAAGAAAATAGATTTTAAAATATTTGGAATTTGTGATTTGAATATTGAAATTTTTATATCTATATTTGCAATCCAATAATGGCGTCGTGGCCGAGCGGCTAGGCACCGGTCTGCAAAACCGTCTACTCCGGTTCGAATCCGGACGATGCCTCTGAAAGAGTTACTTGAAAAAGTAGCTCTTTTTTTT
>NZ_JBEIET010000255.1:0-1534 GCF_040382755.1 Flavobacterium sp. | reverse complement strand
TCTCTTTCCACTAGGAACTAAAGTGGCAATACCATCTACTGCTAATGAACCTAAAGATATATTACTTGATAAACCTAGTCTTGTTTCTTCTCCATCAATTAATGAACCTAAAGATGGTGTTGCTACATTATTGCTATCAGCTATAAAGTTCAAGCTTAAATTAAAAGAGCTTCTAGTAGTAGTTTTGTATAATAACCAAGTAGTAGAACTATTAGGACTACCATGAAACAATCCTATACTAGAAGAATAAATTAATTCAGTATCACTTAAAGAAACTATAGTTGTAGTTTTATTAACAACCAAAGCATCGTTACCATCAAACGCATTAAATGTAATGGTATCACCAACCCTAAATCCCTCTTTAATAAATGAAGCATTGTTTCCACTTATAGTTATAGATTTAACTAAACTATTTATAGTAAAGAAAACAGTAGGTGTTGTAACAATAGATATATCTTCAAGAACTGTAAACTTACAAGTAGTTTTATCACCAGCATTAGCTGTAAATACTTTAAACGTCTGATTAAAAGAATCAGTAAACGTACTATTTATTAGTGTTATTGGCATCTGACAATTCTGTTAAAAGTTTGTTTAAAGCTGTAATATCTTTCTTATTAATAGCTTCATTTATGCTATTACTTAAAGCCATCAATCTTTGTATAGATTCTTTTTGCTCATCAGTTTCAGCTTTAGACAACAAACTCTCATATATAAGTCGCTGTCTTTCAATTGTTTCCTCAATTGATTTTATTGTATCTGCAAAAACATTTTCCATAATTCAAAATTAAAATATTTTCTTTAAGAATATGTTATTGGTATTTATATTTTTTGGCTCTTTATAAGTAATTATAGAATACTTTTTTTCATCATAATATTCCATGTTAATAATCTCACAATCTTGACCATCTATAGTTATAAAGTTATTTTTATAGATTGATAAAAACGTTTTAGAATCCATAGGGAATTTCACATTGTTTCTAATAATCCTCATAAATCCAGAATTAGGACTATTTATGTAGTGAAATTTATCCCATAATACAGATGTGCTTAATAATGTTTGGTTAGAATTTTTAACTGGTCTACTTACACCATCGTGTACAAATATTTTAGTAGACGAATAGTATAATTGTGAAACTAGAACTACACCTTTTTTATCAGAATAGTCATCACCTCCATTAGAAACCCACTGGAAAGCATCTTTTAACCCCTCATAAATATCCTCAAACCAATTTGTGGACTGCTTAGTATAAGCTAAAGAAAAAGGTATGTTAATATCAGTCAACCCCTTTACTGTACTTAATGTTGCTGTTGGTGAATCTGGATTGTTTTGTATAGAGTATTCTGAAGCTTGATGTACATAATTATCCAATGTTACAATATCAGAATAGTCATTATTGTAGTGTATAAAATACCTTTTAAACAATCTTGAAAAATCATATCTATATTTATTCGTTCTAGTGCTTTGCTCATTTAATGAAGAATCAAGTTTAACATCTGCATTTCTTTTAAACTTATCCCATCTTTCAAAATAAAC
>NZ_JBEIET010000254.1:0-1558 GCF_040382755.1 Flavobacterium sp. | reverse complement strand
TTTTCACACAAGAATTTGGCCGTGTTAAATAGAACAACGTAAGTAATTTGGTCAAAAAATAAATCGAGGCGGCTTAGTGGGCAATTTAGGTAAAAAAGAGCTGGTATGAGATTAAATGGTTAGGTCGGGCTCACCGTAGTCCGTAGTTTGTAAAACTCGTGGGTGAGAATTGTCTAAACACACATACAAAAAAACTTTTCCCCACCCTGCGCCAAGTTAGTATTGTAGGGTTAGCCTTGAGCGTGCTTGGCGTCTTAATGGGGGCAGAGTGGCACATTCAATTTAGTAAACGCAACTGCACGCACCACAGTTTAAAATATACAAAATTTACTCAAATAAAAAACTACACGCTGTAACAATTCTCTACATTATTTTGTCCCGCAAAACATGTTAATAATACAACTTTTAAGCCAAATATCTCATCTTTTTCTTTCACAAACATTTTTTGGAAACGGCCAAAAAGTAATAACCAAGCCGATAGCAAAAATTCAAAATTACGGAAATTTTGAAAAAAACTTAAAATTTTGTTAAATTGTCCCCTGCCGAGAGTAACAGGCAGCCGCTAAGAAAACATTTCTCTAAATCTTTTTTACAACCGTTCCCCTCTCCAACCAACGGAAAATGTAGAAATATTCTAAAAATTACGTAAAGTCGAAATCAAAAATGTAGAACAGAAAAAGATTGAAATCAAAATACAACTTTTAAGCCATATATCTCATCTTTTTCTTTCACAAAAATCCTTCCAGAAACGGTCAAAAAGTAATAACCAAGCCGATAGCAAAAATTCAAAATTACGGAAAATTCGAAAAAAACTTAAAATTTTGTTAAATTGTCCCCTGCCGATAACAGGCAGCTGCTAAGAAAACATTTCTCTAAATCTTTCCCCTCTCCAACCAACGGAAAATGTAGAAAATTACGTAAAGTCGAAATCAGAACTGTAGAACAGAAATAGATTGAAATCAAAATACAAATATTTTTGAGGGAAAACTTTAAAAACTTTATTTTTCCATGATACATGCACTAAGCAGTATTTACTAAAGTTGACAAACACAAATGAAGTAGAGTAACTCTATTTTTTCTTTGTCTTCGTCACAGCATCAAGAGCATCAGAAAAATTTTTGTTTTCCCTCTCCAATTGGGCGCGCTCTTCTCTTACTTCCTTATACATCTCTTTTTTGATGTCGCAGATCTGTTTTAGAAGCAAGTTTCTTCGAAAACGATCTCTTTCCCGCTCCAGCTCCTGTTCAAAGAACCTCAAATCTTGCTCAAAGTTTCTCATTTCTGCTTATTTTTCTGCTTTTTCGAAAGACAAGTATAACGCTGTTACAACTTGAAAACAAACTAAAGCCTTTCTTCACGTAACGCTATCAAAAACCACTCTTGACGCTTCACAAAAAATGGCAACAAATAAAAATGTATGCGCAAAACGTCCGTAAAAAACATTACAAAAAAGAGATAAAGTAGGGTTTCATTTTTCATGTTATTAAATGTCGACGAAATTGGAAAGTTCACATATACTCAATCAACAATCCCTCTCTCTTCTACAAAACGTTTACAC
>NZ_JBEIET010000253.1:0-1558 GCF_040382755.1 Flavobacterium sp. | reverse complement strand
AATGAATATACCGGTTACGCCTTTGGAATGGGAATTGAAAGAATTGCAATGTTATTGTACCAAATTGGCGATATTAGAATGTTTTATGAAAACGATGTTCGTTTCTTAGAACAATTTAAGTCAAGTTTATAAAATAAAAAAATCCCGAAATTATCGGGATTTTTTTATTTTATCGCTATTGAAGAAAATTACAATTTTAGTATTATGATTATTTACTTAATAAAAATTAAATATTATAACTCTTTCTTATTAATAAAAAATACAATTTATCGGAAAGTATTTTTCTAAGCTTTAATAGCATTGGACCGGGCTTCCCAATAGCATATCGCATTTTATTACTATTGTCTGTTGCGGCTATAAAAATTGTTTTAGCAACAACCTCTGGCCCTTCTGCATCATTTATAACTTTTGATGCTGCTGCATTAAATTTTGAAATAAATACATCATAATCACTTGTGTAATCAGGCTTAACGAATTTTCTGCTTCTTCCATAAAAATCAGTTGCTATTGGACCAGGTTCAATAAGCTTTAATTTAATGTTAAATTGTGCTAATTCATAATGTAACGACTCTGTAAAGCCTTCAACAGCAAATTTTGTTGCATGATAAATGCTGTATAATGGGAAAGTGATTTTTCCACCCATACTTGAAATTTGAATAATTGTTCCGCCACCAGAGGGGCGCATCACTTTTATTGCCTCTCTTGTCACACGCATTAATCCAAATACATTGGTGTTAAATTGGTCTTCAATTACTTCATCAGACATTGCTTCAAAAGCGCCATCCACTCCATACCCCGCATTGTTTACAACAACATCAATAGTCCCAAATTCTTCTTTTACTTTTTGAAATACTTTACTGATACTATCAAGGTTCGTAACATCTAAAGGATAAAGTTTGACATTATTAAAGGTCTTAAAGTCAGATTCCTTTTCAGGATTTCTTTGCGTAGCAATTACATTCCATCCATTTTTTGCAAATTCAATAACGGTTGATTTCCCAATTCCACTTGAAGATCCTGTAATTAAAATTGTCTTTTTCATTTGATTATGTTTTAATTTAGTGCAAACTTAGTAGTATAAAATCAAACCTACAACATTAGAGTATAGTCTATGGTTGTTATTTTTTTAATATTTTTTATATTTGCATTATGTTAATAAATGAAATAGCTAAGAAAACAGGGGTTTCTGCCCACACGATTCGCTTCTATGAGAAGTCAGGATTGATTGAAGGTAAGCGCGATGAGTCTATCAAAACAAACAATTATTTTCACTATGATGAAGAAACAATTGAAAAATTAGAATTCATTAGCGATGCTAAGTCAATTGGTTTCACAATAAGAGAAATTGGGCAACTCATAGATGCTTGGTACAAAAATAGATTTAGCAAAGAAGAAAAATTAAGTATTCTCGATGAAAAATTACAATCACTTGAACAGAAGATGAAGGAAATTAAGGAAATGAAAAGTCAAATAGAAGCATTCAAGAAAGACGTGCTAAACGATAAGTGTTAATTCTAAAATAAAAAAGCCTTTACATTGCTGTAAAGGCTTTTTATTT
>NZ_JBEIET010000252.1:0-1576 GCF_040382755.1 Flavobacterium sp. | reverse complement strand
GTATCGCCTTGGTTTAATATTACGTTTCCAAACGCTTTTACGTAATCTTCATCGGTATAATGATACGCTTTATTGCAATTTATAAGAACACCATTATGTTGCACTTGAACATTTCCAGTAAAAATAATGGCGCCCGGGATTTCATTTTGATTTTTATCGATAAAATCAGAATGCAAAATTTTTATCCCATTAGGATTAGAAGGAGTAATCTGTTGATTTGTAGTTTGTGCATTTCCAAACCATATGGTAAATACCAAAATGACAGCATATAAATATTTTCTCAATTTCTCAATTTTTTGTCAAATTTAAGTAAAATGTAGAATAATGAATGCGTATTAAGAATATTTTATGGTTTTTTTGATAGGTACACAGATTTTGCGAATTTTAATAGATCAAAAATAAGAAACCGCAGATTTCAGATTTTGGATCATCTGAGAATCTGCGGTTTTAATATGTGTAATACTTAAACGAGTTTAGTATAACAAAATTTTGTAACTTATATTGTAATTGTTTGAGTTCTATCAGGACCTACAGAAACAACTTTTATTGGCACTTCTAATTCTTTTTCAATGAATTCGATGTAAGTTTTTAATTCTGAAGGTAATTCTTCATACGTTGTCATACCAGTTAAATCGGCTTGCCAACCTTTCATTTCTGTGTATATTGGTTGCACATTTTCTGGTTCGATGTTGTAAGGGAAGTGTTTTAAAACTTCTCCTTTGTACTTGTAAGCGGTACAAATTTTCAACGTTTCAAATCCAGATAAAACGTCACCTTTCATCATATATAATTCGGTAACACCATTTACTTCAACAGCGTATTTTAAGGCTACTAAATCTAACCATCCACAACGACGAGCACGTCCTGTAACTGAACCAAATTCGTTTCCGATTTTTGCCATATTGGCGCCTACTTCATCAAATAATTCTGTTGGGAAAGGACCGCTTCCTACACGAGTGGTATACGCTTTAAAAATTCCAAAAACTTCTTTTACTCTGTTTGGAGCAATTCCTAATCCTGTGCAAGCTCCAGCAGCAGTAGTGTTAGAAGAAGTTACAAATGGATACGTTCCAAAGTCAACATCTAATAAAGAACCTTGTGCGCCTTCTGCTAAAATGGTTTTACCCGCTTTTAATGCTTTATTTAAATATTCTTCTGAATCAATGAAAGTTAATGTTTTTAATTCTTCAACTGCTGCGAAAAATTCAGCTTCCATTTCGGCTAAATTATATTGTAAATCTACATCATAAAAAGCAATCATCGCTTCGTGTTTGTCAGCTAAAGCACGGTATCTTTCTTTAAAATCAGCCATTTCTAAATCGCCAATTCGTAAACCATTTCTACCGGTTTTATCCATATATGTAGGTCCGATTCCTTTTAAAGTAGAACCAATTTTAGCTTTTCCTTTTGAAGCTTCCGAAGCTGCATCAAGTAAACGATGTGTAGGTAAAATTAAATGCGCTTTTCTTGATAAAAATAATTTTGATTTAACATCCAAATTAAATTTTTCTAATCCTTTAATTTCTGTTTGAAAAACCACAGGATCCATTACCACGCCATTTCCAATGATATTTAC
>NZ_JBEIET010000251.1:0-1601 GCF_040382755.1 Flavobacterium sp. | reverse complement strand
TGTAGGCTTGATGTTCGAGCTTCTTTTCAGTAAGATTGCCTTCTTCAATCTTAGAGCGAATTCTCTTCAATTTCATCAGTTAATTGGTGCTCAAAACTTTCAAAAGTTTCTCCGTCATTTGTAGGCTTGTTTTTGTCATTTTGTCGTTTTCAACAGCATCTCCTTATTTTTGGACCTTTGAACACTTGTCCTATTGTCTTTTGCGTAAAATAGTTGTATTTTTATGTTTTTGGTAAAAAATGCAGTCTTGTGATTTTATTTTTTTTATTTATTTCATTGACATAATTATCTTCAGCAGCATTAGAATCAGCAGGTTTCCATATTTTTTGAACGTTGGTCGTTTTCTACAGTAAAAACACTTTCCTTGAAATTATGTTTCATTAATGTTTCTTCTTAAAAATTTTAACTGACACCATGTTGTCGGTCGTTTTCAACAGCTTCTCCTTGTTTCTGGACCTTTGAACAATTGTCCTATTGAAGTAATTTGTTTTTGATCTTAGTATTTTCTTTAATGTGTTTGTTCCGCTAGTCCTTCCCAATATCTTAGCAATTTCAAATCCTGTTTCAAGGCCGGACAGCCTTCACGAATGCTTGAGGCCTTGATTTTTTTTCACTTTTATCTTTGGATTTAATTTTTGTTTCATTACAAATAGCACCTTCATTTGATTTGGAGTCTGATTTTATCTTTTGGTATTTTCTCATTCTGGCTTTTGATCTTGGTCCGGTATCTTCCTTCATCAGAAAGAAATACAACACATAACAGCTTTTTTTGCCACATGAAGTTTTTTGCTTAAATGTCCGGCGTAGGGGTCCGCACAAAAGATTAAATAAATTATAAGATTATGTTTGAAACTTTTGCGTTGTTGCAATTTCAAATCCTATTTCTTTTTGTTAATTGAATTTAGACAGTTAGTATAAAACTTATTTTTCAAACTGATTTACTACAGACTTTTTCTCATTCAGATTACGTAGTACTTTTATAATTTTTGCTATATAATTTTTACTTTTTGATCAACATTTTTTTGTAATTAAAATTACAAGTGAGATCCATAAAAGCATCGCAAAAACCCATACAATAGGTGCACTTTTCATATTTGATGTAATGTTTATTTTTATTAATATGAAGTATTTAGGATAGCAACTAGCACACTCAGAATTTTGTTTGTCAACTTTACTAGACCTTTAGTATAGCTATTTGTTAGATTCAATTCCCACTCTTTTTGTTTTCCCCCCCCCCCGTTTTTTTAGTCTTTTTTCAGAAAACTGCTTGGGCGGAATTTCTCAGAACGTTGCCCCTGACAGAGTTCTCGTTAATCACCAAAACGTTTTTGGCAGTGAGCAAGTGATCGATGTTCAAACCGTTCTTTCACTGGCAAAAATTTATGTGTAAACATTTTACTGGAGCCAAATCTATTTCAAAAATGAAAGTATGGAATATTTAATTTTTTTGTAAAAATAGTTTAGGTTTGGTTGCAAAATTTCTATTTTGTAGTTGAGCTCAACAAACTTCTCTTTCAAATTTTGCTCCATTTGTTTGGCATGACGATCACCAAAACGTTTTTAGCAATGAGCAAGTGATCGATGTTCAAACCGTTCTTTTA
>NZ_JBEIET010000250.1:0-1613 GCF_040382755.1 Flavobacterium sp. | reverse complement strand
GTTTCGTGTTCATTTAAACAGCTTGTGCCTTGAAAGGGAGAAAAAACACCGTCAATCATTTCAAAATAGGCGAAATCTGTTTCTTGTATTTGCGGATAAAATCCTAAAAATTTGGTGAGTTCTAATAGAAAAATAAGGTGGAAATTTGAGATGGAATCATTTGCATCTAACCATAACAAAGACGTTTCTAAAAATGAAAATAAATTCTCGTTTTTTTCTTCTTCAAAAATACTGTTATGTACTACTTCCGAAAGAAAAAAAACCATAGCGCTTTTTACAATATCCGTATTTATATTTTGATAATTGTAGGCGAGTTTTACTTCTTTAAAGTGCTCTAAAGTGCCTTTATTTTTATGGTTGGCTTCTATTTCTAAAAGGTTGAATGGTTGAAAATACGCTATTTTTTGGTTGGACTTTTTGGAAGAAAAAGCACTTGGGATAAAATAAGATTTCAACCCGTCTGATTGGGTAAAGCATTTTACAATTAAACTTTTTTCTTGGTACTTAATAGCACTTAAAACAATGGCTTTGGTTTTTGTTTGCATTAGTTAAAATCTACATTATAGTTGAGTAAATTTCTGTTTATTTTGGAAATGTTTTTTTTACCAATAAATATGTTTTTAAAAATTTTACTGTTCCAATTGTGCTCTTTTTTCCATTGTTTAAATGTGCTTTTGCGCCAATTAAAATCTGGTTTCCAAAAAAATTCTGGAGAAATATAACAATTTACAAACGGCATTAAATAGGAGTTGTTATTATTGCTTTCAACAGGGTTTTCGTTGTTTACCACTCTTTTTATACTAGATTGAGCAATAAAATTTATTTTTCTATCTTTTGCTTCACTTGCAAATTTGTTCACTATGTTTTTATATTCAAACTCAACACTAGTTAAATCAAAATTATTGTATAAAGTATTTCCAATTTTATCTATAGGTCTTAATTGGAGAGTGTCAATAGTGTAATTTCCAAAAAAATCAAAAAATTCATTTAGTTCAAGTATATTATCTTTATTAAAAGTATAATTAATTCGTAATTGTAACTGCTTATTTACTTTTTTTTCTTGATTAATTAATTGTAATATCTCATGAAATTTGGCATAATTACCTTTGTCCATAAAATCTTCATAGGTTTCCTTTTTAACACCATGCATGGACAAAATAAATTCATTTAATCCGTTTGAAGCATAAGAATTTATGGTTTCTTTGGTTAGTAAATTTCCATTAGTTACCATAGATATATATGGAATATTATATTTTTTAGCAAGTTGGATTATTTCTAAATTATATTTAAATAATGTAGGTTCAGCCCCACAACCAATTTGAAGTTTCAAGGTGTTTTGAAAAACTTGTTTTGCAATAATCTCTAATTCTTCTTTTTTAAAAATTCCTTTTAATTTTTTTATGGCTTCTGGGTCTGTAAAATAGCACATTTTACATTTAAAATTACATGCTAAAACAGGATCAAACTGAACGTTTAAATACCTTTTGTTTAAAATATTAAACACCCACAATCCAAAAAACTTGACTCTATGGCTTTTAATGTTTTGTACTGCTCTTAAAATTTTATAAAAATCCATATTATCTAATTATCATTATTTTTTTTACCGTAGTTTC
>NZ_JBEIET010000249.1:0-1613 GCF_040382755.1 Flavobacterium sp. | reverse complement strand
GTTGTACAAAATTCTACGCAAGAGTTTTATGTAATTTGGTTTGAGCGGAAGGAGCTAAAAAGTATTGAAAGCGGAATGCAATTCGCTCAAGCTTTTCGTTTCACAACGTGGGAAAGAAATTCTTTCAGAGCGTTAGAAATCGCTCAAAAGCTTGGCAAAATTCGCAGTTTTATTCCAAATAATCAAGTGTTTTAACAAGAATTTTCAATATTTTTTATCTCATGAGGTGTTGGATAGCCTCTGCAACTTCGTCAAGCAATGTTTGCCAAAATTGTGGGCATATCCAATCTACATAAAACTCTGTATGCTTGAACTATCGTACAACTCGGTGTTGACATTATACAAAAACGATAAACTTTAAGCATTTTATACTTAATTTTGTACAACGTCAACACCCCCTCCGTTGGTGGCAATAGTAAAAAAAAATACTCAACCTTAACTTGAATAATACAAAACAACAAAAATTATGTGGGAAAAAATTGGCAAACGAATTGGCAAATCGCTAATTATAAGCATTATTGTTTACTTACTAATATGTTTGGTTCTTATTTATTGGCCAATCAATATTGAGAAAAATGTTAAAAACTATGATTACACTTCAATCAAGAAAAACTCAAACCCCTATTTGGGAAAAGAACAATGGATTAAAACAAGAGACAATTACGAGATTTTCAGTAGAGTTTATAATAGTGAGAATAAAGATGTGCTAATTTTAATTCATGGTTCTGGGTCAGAAAGTAGATATTTATCGAATTTAGCAGATTCAATTTCAAAAGCAAATATTGCTACGGTCCTAACGCCAGACATGAGAGGACACGGAAGAAATCATGGAACAAGAGGAGATATTGATTTCATAGGACAACTTGAAAATGACATTGAGGATTTGATTCAATTCAGTAAAAAAAATCTTGGGGCAAAAAAAATAATTTTAGCAGGTCATTCTTCTGGTGGAGGTTTCGTCTTGAGATTTATTGGAAATCCGAAAAACAGCAAGGTGGATAAGGCAATTCTGCTTGCACCTTATTTAGGACATGATGCACCGACCGTTAAACCCAATAGTGGTGGATGGGTTAAAGTTGCCATGAAAAGAATCATCGGTCTGTCTATGTTAAATAGAGTAGGTTTTAAAACCTTAAACAGCTTGCCAGTTCTATTTTTCAATCGCCCAGAAAACATTAATGATAAGCTACAAGTCCCTTCCTATTCGTTCAATATGACGATAAATTTCAACCCAAAAAATCATAAAGAAGAAATTAAAAATATTAATATCCCTTGTTTAGTTTTGGTTGGTAAACAAGACGAGAGTTTTTATCATGAACAATTTCCTATTACATTTAAAGTAGCAGAAAAATATGTTCGTTTAGAAATATTGGATAGTGTAAAACATTTAGACATTGTTAAAAGTCAAAAAGCATTTGAAATAATTAAAGAATGGAATAGGGACTAAGAACGAGAGAAATACTACTGCCACCAACAGCACATTTGCAATAGGCGGGGTTTCGTGCTCCGCAGATAGTTTTGTGGTTATAGAAAGTGCAGTTCTCCGAATAAACATTTGTACTGAAAAGCCCGCCCATCGCAAATCTGCAAAACGTTAGCGGTCATTGTGAAAG
>NZ_JBEIET010000248.1:0-1614 GCF_040382755.1 Flavobacterium sp. | reverse complement strand
TCTTTCACAGTTCAATGTTTAATAAAAATAGAGGTACTATAATTCGTTTGAAGAAAAATTATTGCAACTCTTTCAATATTTTTACATGTAAATTTAAATAACTTCAAAGTAGTTTTAGCGTTAAATGAGTGTTGTCTTTATTCCATTTTTACCGTTAGTTAGTCTGATTAAACGCTATATAATTTAACTTGATGAACAGAAACCGATGTTACAATATCTTCAAGATATATATTATACCTAACTTTCAACAAAGTATTCATCCATTATCTTTATAAAACTGTAATACTGTGTTATTTTTGCAGCACGGAGCAGATCGAGCAGACGCAGCAGTTGTCAGTCACGACAAGCGTGGTCTATTTTGTGATTGGATTCGTGGCTGCTCTATGCATAGGTAAACCACAACTCGAAATTTTAATGTAATCAAACAATAAAGGATTTGAAGCTGATTTTACTGCACGTAAAAATGAAAAAAAATGTGTACACATTTTGTTAATGCTGAATGAGTAAATTGCTTGTAATGCATTTACTGTTTGATTACAAATTTATTTAAATATTTCTAGTTGTTGTTGCTTACTTGACGTATCGTGCCTGCCGCAGCTCAGCAGCAAGTAACAATGTTATAAATAGCTATATATAATACTCTCTGATCGGGATGATTTATGTCAAAATCAAGAAAATATTTATGTCACATTTGGTCATACTTTTTACAAAGTAATACTGTCGTACATTATTTATGCACAAAAATTTAAAGTACAAAATGCAGCTGGTTTGTTTTATCTTAAAATCAAAAAAATATGTACTACGGTTCGAGCAGACAAATGCAAATAAGCGGGTTCATTTTTTCTCAAAACCAAAAAAATATTTGTGTCACATTTGGCCAGACTTTTTACAGAGTATAACGTTTGCTGTTGTACGTTTGTTTACCTGCGTCGCAGACAGACAAAAATGCAGACAGCAAAACCTCCATAACCGAACGTTCAAAATGCCAATTTTGATTCAAGGTATTTTGTCAAGTTACCAAAGTAAAAATCATTTTAATTATCAACGTTAGGCATTAACATTAGCTTTTGTAACATTGACACTTGCAAACATAGCAAACACGCCACCTACGCCATCTACACCTACAACGCCATCTACACAACCTACGCCATCTACACCTTCTACGCAATCTACACAACCTACGCCATCTACACCTTCTACGCCATCTACGCCACCTACACCGCCAAGTTTATCACCTTCCCTTGCCGGCCAGAGCTTACCCGTAAAAAACGAAACACCACCCGTACAATCTACACCTATTACGCCTCCGCTAGTGACATTTTCCAACACATCTTTAGAATGCGCCATTCAAATTGAATAAATATTACCGTACATTTGTTTGTTATTAGGTATTGTATTTATTTCGTAACAAACGAATGTACGGTAATCCCTTCCTTCTTTTCTTCCTTTTTCCTCCTTCCTTTTTCCAAAATAACAAAACGCAAATGTATACATTTTATTTTCCATTGTGAATTTTATTGGTGAATTTGTATCATTTTTAAATAAATTTACGTAAAAACGTTTAATGTTTTATTTCTTAAACTCGCAGTCGGTTGCCTCGAGCGCCTGGGCGGG
>NZ_JBEIET010000247.1:0-1624 GCF_040382755.1 Flavobacterium sp. | reverse complement strand
TTTATATCAAAAGAAACAAAATGATAGAGAAAACTGGAACATGATTGACTCCTCTTTTATTACCACATTACCAGATACTTGGGCTATTAATAAACGATTTGTCATGTTAGCCGTAAATCGCTGGAATGACATTTATGAAAGAGTACTTTTAGGTGGATTAACGTGTGATGGAGACGATTATTACAACTCCGAACAACACATGAATGCCGTGTATTTGCCAAAATATAATAAAGAAAAACCATTATATATTGGCTTTTTTAATACAGGAGCATATCAAGAAAGTATTGGCGGTTATGGCGGTTTAAGTCATTGTATTTTACCACAACCCAAACATATTTTAATTGACAAAGACAAAAACGGAATTTTTGCAACAGAAGTCTTTTCCGAACAACAAAATGCCGAACAAGTCTTAGAAATTTTAGGATACAACAAAAACAAAAACGATAATAAATAAACCCCATGAGTAAAGGACCAATTAGTCAGTTTGTAGAAAAACATTATTTACATTTTAATGCGGCTGCTTTAGTAGATGCTGCAAAAGGATATGAAACCCATTTGTTAGACAACGGGAAAATGATGGTAACGTTAGCGGGCGCCATGAGTACCGCTGAGTTAGGAAAATCATTAGCAGAAATGATTCGACAAGATAAAATTCATATTATTTCTTGTACAGGTGCCAATTTAGAAGAAGATATTATGAATTTAGTGGCACACAATTCATACAAAAGAGTACCAAATTATAGAGATTTATCTCCAGAAGAAGAAAGAGAGTTGTTAGACAATCATTTCAACAGAGTTACAGACACGTGTATTCCTGAAGAAGAAGCGTTTCGTCGTTTGCAACAACATTTATATGATATTTGGAACAAAGCAGACAAAAACAACGAGAGATATTTTCCGCACGAATTTATGTACCAAATGATTAATTCAGGGGTTTTAGAGCAATATTACGAAATTGATCCTAAAGACTCTTGGATGGTTGCTGCTGCAGAAAAGAACTTACCTATTGTGGTTCCAGGTTGGGAAGATAGTACTATGGGTAACATTTTCGCATCTTACTGCATCAAAGGAGAATTTAAAGCATCAACTACTAAAAGCGGTATTGAATACATGATGTGGTTGGCAGATTGGTACCCAAAAAATTGCGCAGGTAAAGGAATTGGATTTTTCCAAGTTGGTGGTGGAATTGCAGGAGATTTCCCTATTTGTGTTGTACCAATGTTATATCAAGATATGGAAATGCATGATGTACCATTTTGGAGTTATTTCTGTCAGATTTCAGATTCAACTACAAGTTATGGATCGTATTCTGGAGCCGTTCCAAATGAAAAAATTACTTGGGGAAAATTAGATATTGATACACCTAAATTTATCGTAGAATCGGATGCAACTATAGTGACACCTCTAATCTTTGCTTACATTTTAGGTTGGTAATAAGAAAAAAAAAAGTTTTAAAAAAATTTAAATTTTAAAATTAGAATACTAAATTTGACAATTAAAATTGATTAAGGCAAACAAGAAATGAAGAGAGTAATTGTAGAGTACGCAAAATTAACAAACGAGATTTTAAACCTATTGGTTGAAAAATTTCCTGATGGATATGATGATTCGGATATTATTCGAT
>NZ_JBEIET010000246.1:0-1632 GCF_040382755.1 Flavobacterium sp. | reverse complement strand
TTTAGGTGAAACTGTGAAAGATGGGAAGAATCAAAAAACAGTTTTAACGGAAGCGGAAGAAAATCAAATTATTACAAGTTTTAATGATAAGAAAGCGATTGATGATTTTTCTGTGGTGGTGAGTTATGATCAAATTGCAGAAAAAAATTATTCTCTCAGTGCGGGGCAATATTTTGATGTGAAGATTGAGTATACAGATATTACTCCAGAGGAGTTTGAGGAGAAAATTAAGAGTTTTACTAATAATTTAAATAGTCTTTTTAGTGAGTCTAGGAAGTTAGAGGATGAGATTAAGAAGCAGTTAGGGGGATTACGATATGAAATTTAATGAATCAAAATTTAATAAACATTGGCAAGATAAAAATTTAAGTGAATTAGGAAAATTCCAGCGAGGAAAATCAAAACATAGACCAAGAAATGATCAAGTTTTATTTGAAAATGGTATTTATCCTTTAGTACAAACAGGAGATATTAAAGAAGCTAATTTATATATTCAACAACACAAAGAGGCTTATAATGAAATTGGATTAAGTCAAAGTAAGTTATGGAAAAAAAATACATTGTGTATAACGATTGCAGCTAATATAGCTGAAACTGCTTTATTAGCTTATCCAATGTGTTTTCCTGATAGTGTTGTAGGTTTTAATGCCTATCCACATGAATCTTCAGAATTATTCATGCACTATGTATTTACTTACATTAAGAAATCTATTCAAAATTCTGCAACTGGTAGTATACAAGACAATATAAATATTGATTATTTAACACAATTAAAATTTAAAATACCCAATAAAGTTTATCAAGATAAAATAGCATCTATTCTTTCTTCTCTTGATAACAAAATAGAACTTAATAATCGCATTAATTCAGAATTAGAGAATCTAGCTAAAACAATATATGATTATTGGTTTGTGCAGTTTGATTTTCCCGATGAAAACAGCAAGCCTTACAAATCCTCTGGCGGTAAAATGGTGTATAATCAGGAGCTTAAGCGAGAAATTCCTGCGGGTTGGGAAGTTAAAATATTAGCAAATATTGCAGATATTACAATGGGACAATCTCCTGCTGGTTCATCTTATAATGAAGAAAAAAAAGGTGAAATATTTTTTCAAGGTTCAACTGATTTTGGCTGGAGATTTCCAATAGTTAGACAATATACTAATGAACCAAATCGTATGGCTAAAAAAGGAGATATACTTTTAAGTGTTAGAGCGCCAGTTGGTACATTAAATATTGCAGATAATGATTGCTGTATTGGTCGTGGTCTTGCAGCTATCAGAAGTAAATATGAATTTAATTCCTATCTTTTTTATGTAATGAAGTATTTTAAAACAATATTTGATCATCTTGATAATTCAGGAACAACATTTGGATCAATCACTAAAGATGACTTATTTAATTTAAAACTTGTTTATCCAAATGAAGAACATCTCAAAAAATATGATTTAATGATTTCTAAATACAACCAAATTATTTTGAATAATCAAAAACAAAATCAACAACTAACCCAACTAAGAGATTGGTTACTTCCCATGCTAATGAACGGACAAATTACCATTAAATAAAGGAATAACTATAAACAATAATAATTTTAAGCTTTTTAATCTCTTCTAATTTATATAGTTTTCATCA
>NZ_JBEIET010000245.1:0-1639 GCF_040382755.1 Flavobacterium sp. | reverse complement strand
GCTGAAAAAACGGCTGCAAGTTTTGCAAAAAGTGGTTTAGATGTTTCGTCTTCTTTGTCTAAATTCATAAGCATTAAGGTAAATAACAACAATACCATAATAGCTCCTGCATATACTATAATATGAACGATAGCCAAAAATTGAGCATTAAAAAGTAAGTAATGTCCTGCTAATGAAAAAAAGCATATTACTAAATAAATAGCACTATGAATTGCATTTTTGCTGAAAACAGTTAAAAATGCAGTTCCTAATGTTATGGCTGATAATATATAAAAAACAATTTCTATCATAATTAATTTACGGTATTAGTTTGCGTGTTTTTAATTGCCAAATCTAACGGCATCACAAGTTTATCTTTTCCGTAGATAAAATCTTCTCTTTCATAACCAGAATTTACAATTTTCTTAGATTTTGTTAAGTAAATGGCTTCTTTAGGACACGCTTCTTCACATAAACCACAGAAAATACAACGCAACATATTTATTTCATAAATTTCCGCGTATTTTTCTTCTCTGTACAAATGTTTTTCATCTGCTTTTCTTTCTGCAGCTTTCATCGTAATGGCTTCTGCAGGGCAAGATAAGGCACATAATCCGCAAGCGGTACATCTTTCTTTTCCTTCTTCGTCACGCATTAGCATATGTTGTAAACGAGCAACTGGACTCATTTCGCGAACTTCTTCAGGATATTTTATGGTTACTTTTCTTCTAAACAAATGTTTAAGAGTAGTCCATAATCCTTTCAGAATTGTCCAAACGTAAATTCGTTCTAAGAATGTCATTTCCTTATTGGAAACTTCCATTTTTCTTCCTGATAATGATATTTGTTGTATTGACATTATTTATAACCTATTTTTTTTCTTGGTTCTGTATTTTCTTGTTTTTCCATTAATTCGTCTAAATAATTGAAGACCAATTCAATGTTTTTATCGTGATTGTTTAATTTTTTTCTTATTTCTTCAATTTCATTTCTTAAACTTAAATTTTGAATAAGGTACTCTCTCATTTCTATAAACACTTCAATGATTTTAATGCTCATTTGAGTGGCTCTTTCGCTTTTCAAAACATTCGATAATTGTAAAATCCCATGTTCTGTAAATACATAAGGTAGTTTTCTAGTTCCACCCCAACTTGATGTCGCAAATTGCGACTTCAAGATTTCATATTCATTTTCATTCAACTGAAACATAAAGTGTTCAGGGAATTTCAAACTATTTCTTCTTACTTGTTCATTTATTCTTTTTGTTTCTACATCAAATAATCCAGCTAAATCTTTATCTAACATTACTTTTTGATTTCTAATAAAATAAATCTTATCAGAAATAACTTCATTCGGAATAATTGAATTTTCCATACTTTTTGGCTTTTATTATTTATTTTGGCTTGTATTTTTATGCTTTTACTTGAAGTGCTAAATTAGCTTTTCAAGTTTTTTAAATGGTATCGCATTTTGCGTTACCTTACTATCTTATTATATTTTAGTTTCCAAATAAAACCATTACAATTCCTGTAATAATAATATTAATAACCGCTAATGGTATTAATATTTTCCAACCCAAATGCATCAATTGGTCGTATCTGAAACGTGGAATTGTCCATCTTACCCACATATAGAAAAAGATGAAGAAACATATTTTTGC
>NZ_JBEIET010000244.1:0-1656 GCF_040382755.1 Flavobacterium sp. | reverse complement strand
GAGGCAGTTAAAGAATAAGGTAAATCATAAATTAAAGGTGCTAAAACTTTTTGTAGAGAGGAAAACTCAGTAAAATATGAATAAGCACTAAGTCCTTTCAAAACATCAAAACTTGAAGGGGCAGGCACAATTTCTATTGTATCAAATACATCGGGATTATCTAAAAGAGCTACTTTAAAAAATATTTTACCACCTGTAGAATTAAAAACTCCCCCTTGAGAAATAACGTTAGTAACTAAATCGTTAGGGTTAGAAAAAGTAACAGGGTTTCCTGAAATTTGTGACCATTGAACAAATGAGGTCGAAGAACTAGCACTTATTATAACTTCTGTTTGTAAAGTCACATAAATCTTTTCAGGGGCTGATATAGTTGCTATGGAAGCAATCATGTAAAGAGTTACAGAATAAATATCAGAAAACTCAGTTTCTATATTCGGTCGTTTTTCAAAATATAAAATGACTTGCCCAAAAGATTTAATAACACTTTCATAAAAAATAAACTGATTTGTCTTAAAAGATTCTGGAATGCCAAATCCCCGCCCAGTAACATTTAAATCTTTATAAAAGTCTATAAACTCTAAAACTTGTGTGCTATTTAAACCTTCAAATTTGGCTGACACTTTTGCACTTCTACCTTGAGTAAAAGCATTTGTTCGATGTTCTATTCCTTCTTGGTCTTCAGTAATTATACTACCAAAATCAGATAACTCAATGTATTCAATTTTTGTAGGCTTAAAATTAGGAAAACTCATAAAATTTGGTCAGGATAAGGATTAGGAGACGGAACTACAATCGTACTGGTAGTAACTAAATTCACAGTAAAATTATAAACGTTTTGTTTAACTGTAGTTATTTCTATTTTGTCAGCAAATCTCCAAATAACCCCTTTTGTAAGAGATTCTAAAGCATTTTTAAGTGATAAAGGATGTCTCCAGACCGAAATAGGAACCAAAAACCCTTTAAAAGTACCTTTGGCACTATTATAAAAGCCAACAATTTCTAAAACATCCTCAGCAGTACGATTAACATACTCTAATTTAATTTTAGTACCTGTACCATTATTGGTCAAAGATAAGCGAATTTCTGCCCCATCTGGAAACTCAGTAATAGATGAAGCATAAGTAGGAAGCTCTAGCTCCCTCATGAAATCTGGAACCAAATTAGGATATATCATTGAAATTTGAAGTCGAGGTCAGAAAAATCAAATAATTTGTTAGACCATAAAACAGCACTTATAGATATTTCACCATTTTCAGAGATTGCAAGATTTTGAATCCTGTAAACTTTATCTTCAATAACGGCTCTACCAATAACTACAGGGTCATACAAGGAAATGGGTGAAGGTAAATTTTCAATGTCCAAATAGTAAAAACCATTCTCCAGAACTAATGTAAAAGTTAAGTTCTCTAGTACCGTATTGGTTTCCTGAAGTTGAATGGTAGCTTTATAGTCAGATGTTATTAAATTAGAGGGTTGTCTAGATAGCAAAATTCTTTGGGTTTGAGTTGTTATATTATAGACTCCAACTTCTGTAACATATCCAGAAATGTCATAATCATATTCGGTAGCCGTATGCTGAACTAGAATTGCTTCACCGGGTGCTAAAAAAAGTCCTTGAGTAGCAGTCTTAAACTTGACTATTTTATCTTGGTATCT
>NZ_JBEIET010000243.1:0-1659 GCF_040382755.1 Flavobacterium sp. | reverse complement strand
ACAATTTCTTTGCCATTTCAATTGCAATGTCCATTATAGCAGTATTATTTATGTCGTTTATATTTCACATCTTTAGCTGTTGACAGAGCCATCTCGTGTCTGTTTTTTAATCAGAGTAGGTGTTGTAGTGCTTGTGTGTGTGTGTGTTTAGAGTGGACGAGCGCACGTTTGAGTAATATGACACCAAAGAAATAATGTGTAGCTTCAAAATGTCTTCTCTAACGCGTTTGATTTTGCGAAAGAAATACTGTGTCTTTTATAGTGTTTGTTGTGTTAATGGCAGTAGGCATGTTTTGGACTTGGAGTGTTGTTGTGCTCGTTGCATTTAAGAAATCAATTTCAATATTTCAATTGCAATCTCCATTATTGGGGCAGTATTATTGATTTTGTTTCTATTTTACATCTTTAGCTGTTGACAGAGCCATCTCATGTCTGTTTTTTAAGCTATCTTTTACATGTCTCTCTGTTCAGCAACCAAACGAAATGTTGAGACTTGAGCTCACCTTTCAGGTTTTGAGGTAAGGGGACGGTTGAAAGAGAAAACCAAGAAAATTTATTTCAAAACTATTCAATGAAATGAGCTGGTGTGTTGTTTGGTTGGGAGAAAGTTTTTTTGTATTACAATTTAAATTATTGAGTTTGACAACAAAGTGAGAAAAGATAATACATACTATTTTTATTAAATGTTATGTACCATGAACTGTAAAAGCAAGAAAATTTTGAAATCTTCAAAAGGAATAAAGGAAAAAATATGAGATTCGTAAAAAGTTCAGAAAGAGAACTTTCAAAAAGAGCAAGCTTAAAACTACATACTCAATGTGAAGTGTTGTTTGTTGTGTGTGTTGTGGTTGTCGAGTTTGTTGGAGTTGTGTAGTATATTGTTAATTTTTTGTTAAACTGTACATCGGAACCTAAAAATTGAGTCGAAAAATCGATTTGAAAAATGTTTTGAAAAATTTTAATAGAGAGCGCCAACGCGGAAAATTTTCAATAAATGTTATTGTGAAATTAACCCGTTAAACGTTAAAACTTCTATCACACTAAAACTAACTATAAAACGTTATTAGGAAAATTACCAACGAAATACTATTAAGACTAGATAACTTAAACGAGAAATGGAACTACAACGTCACTCTTGATGTTATCCATGGCTTTATCCCTACTTTTTTGAAGGCTACTCTTAATTGAGCGGCCTCTGCTTACAAATAAACAACCTCTTTGAAGTATTCACCAATTATCAATTTTTTATGTGTAAAACCTCTGACGGAGAAATTGGCCTTTGATTTGGGAACGTAAAAATTGGTTCAAAAAATTGATTTTAAATTTTTTTTTTTAATTTAATAGAGAGCGCTAATGCGGAAAATTTTTAATAAATGTTATTGTAAAATTAACCCGTTACACGTTAAAACTTCTATTCCACTAAGACTAACTATAAAACGTTATTAGGACAATTACCAACGAAAAAATATTAAGACTAGATAACTTAAACGAGAAATGGAACCTCAACGTCGCTCTTAATGTGATTTACGGCTTTATCCCTATAAAGTCTCTATATTTATAAACAGCTTCTTTGGAGTATTCACCAATTATCACTTTTTATGTGTAAAACGGGGGCCCCGGCTAAAATTATGACCCGTTAGTGATTAGTTTTGAAATTTT
>NZ_JBEIET010000242.1:0-1687 GCF_040382755.1 Flavobacterium sp. | reverse complement strand
TATATTCCTAAAACACGTTGGCAAACTAGAATCGAATACAAAGAACGTGTTAAGACCTTAAAGATTCAAGGCGAAACAAAATGGAAAACGGCTAAGGCTTCGCAAGTCGTTAAATATCGCACTTCGTGGTGGTTAGTTTTACTTGCTTTTGTACTCGGATTCGTTCTTCGGTTCATCTTAAATTCTACCTTTATTTCGCGGGTTCGTCTTTTCTTCCGATATTTCGGGCAAATTTAACATTATGAATGTAATAAAACACGGAAAAAATATCCACGAATTACAATTAGTGGGTACGCAAGTTCACGTAGCTATGTTATCGGATTTACACTGGGATAACCCTAAATGCGATTGGCAACTATTAAGGAAGCACTTGGACTTCTGCAACGATAACGGAATACCCGTAATAATAAACGGGGATTTCTTTTGCCTAATGGAAGGCCGTGGGGATGCAAGACGAAGCAAAAATTTAAGACCCGAACATAATAATACTAGATATTTAGATTCAATAGTAGAAACTGCGGTAGAATGGTTCGCGCCTTACGCTCATATTATTAAGGTTATCGGATATGGTAACCACGAAACAAGCATAATCAAATACCAAGAAACGGACTTACTCCGTAGATTCGTTGATTTATTAAATTATAAATGTTCTTCCAACGTTCAAACGGGCGGGTACGGAGGTTGGATAATCATTAAACAAACCCTTTACGGGAATTGTAACGTAACCACAAAAGTAAAGTATTACCACGGAAGTGGTGGCGGTGGTGTAGTTACCAAAGGAGCGTTAAACCTTACTCGTTCCCTTGAGATGTACGAAGATTTCGACGTGTTTACAATGGGACACATACACGAAAATAGTTCTAGAAACGACGTTAGGGAATGCGTTAACCACAATTCTAAGAAGGGTTACTCAGTTAAACAACGTCAACTGCATTTAATGTTAACGGGTACGTACAAAGAAGAATACGGCGAAGGCGCGTTCGGTTGGCACGTTGAACGAGGCGCACCCCCGAAGCCATTAGGCGGTAGAATCTTGAAAATAGAATGCAAAGAAGTTGATAACTCACTAGTAAAGAATATAGATTCTTTTAAGTTTCCGTTGTAAGTTTGCACATAGCGTTTAGGGGGGGTAGAAATATCCCCTTTTTTTATATCCATTAGGTAAAGAAAATCCGTTTTTTTATACACGAACGCATCTAATTCAAGCTAATTCCCTTATTTTTATTGAGATTATTTAAGGTTATTGCCTTATTCCTTATTTAGAATCATTCTAAATTTGTAAAAAAGTGAAAAAAATTTGTTAAAAAGTTTGGTGGATTGAAACTTAGTATTTATATTTGCGTATAGTTATTCACTAAACAATTAAAAAAAACGCTATGGAAACATTTAACAAAGCACTTAATTTTATTAAGGAACAAGAAAACAACCCAACTGCATTAACTTGCTTAATCGAACGATTATTAGTTGCGGCATCGGACAAACAAATCGCAACGGCTTTACAAGAAACGGAAGATTTTTTAACCTTATTAAACAAACAAAATGAAAATATTTAAGAACTTATTTAACGGCCTAGACAACGAAGGCAAAATGATGTTAAACACGATTATCGAAGCCTTAACTTTAGTTGGCTTTGTGTTTGTGTCTCTTTTATTAATCGCTTATTTTATTATATTATGATTGTAGACAT
>NZ_JBEIET010000241.1:0-1687 GCF_040382755.1 Flavobacterium sp. | reverse complement strand
TAATTATTTTTGACATTGACGGTCTATGAAGCGCCTAACCAGAAAAAAACCTATTGATGAACAAAAAGAAAAGAAAAAGACATTTTTTTATTCATCCGGATGATTATTAAAGTAAAAAAGTAAAAAAGTAAAAAAGTAAAAAAATTATCAATATTGCTTGTTAAGTAGAAAAAAATAAAAAAGAAATTAAAAAACTTTGGTCTTTTATGTCTGGTCTTGTATGTCCCGTCAATTGTAAGTCAGTCACATGTCGTAGTCAGTCGTAGTCAAAAATAAAACGTCTTAGTCTGCCAGGTCTCACATTAGTCCATGATGAAAGAAACGTTGTTTTTTTGAAAAAAAGTGACCAAAAAAATCACTACGTTGTTTTTTGAAAAAAGTTTTCATCTGGTCATCTGGGACTAATGCAGCCACCTATTAGTAAGACAATATCAAGTTATTTGAGCTCAAATACTTACAAACTAACTTATAAACTAACTTAAATACTAAAATGTCCTTTGTCTGTCATTCTGTCCGTTCAGGTCATTTGTCATCGTGCGTAAAATTGTTCCGTTAGGCAAAATCAAAATCGGGTCAGTTTTTTCATCATTTTTTGCAACGTATTTTATTTCAATCATTTAGTTGGCAGCATCTCAGCACCCAACATAAGTGGTTGAAATAAAATAAGAAAAATTTCATTACAATAATTAAGTTGGCAGCAGCTCAGCACCCAACGAAAGAATTGCAATGGAATATTGGGAGAAAAAGAAGAGGGAAAATTACTCCTTGTCATCCTTCAACCTAGCTTGCCTCCTCTTAGCCAGTTCACAAGAAATTTCCAAATGCATGGGCTGGTTGTTGTGGCCAATGAAAAAGGTAGGTCTACTGTGTCGTTCTGGGACTGGGAGAAAAGCGGGTTCGTCAATGGAAGGGGGTGGAGTTGCAAGAATCTGTGAAGGGGATGGAGCTGCAAGGATCTGTGGGATCTCAATCGACTCTGGAGCAGCAACAGGAACAGAAGCAACCATCCTTCTCTTATCTCTCTTGAGAGAGGCCAATTTTTCGGACATCTCTCGTTCCAACTCCTTCTTTCTGTCTCTCATTTCCTGCTCAAGTTGACGCTCAAGTTCCTGTTGTTGCTTCAGAGCCCTCTTTCTTTCCCTGTCTGCGCGTTGAGATTCCGCTCGGCTCTCCATGCGCTGGTGGTAGTAGACTTCAAGGGAAGAAACGATCTCAGGCATCCGACAAATCAGGTAGCAGATCATCAGCGCCATGATGAAGACCGTCAGACCGAACAGCGTCCACAAGAGGATTCTGAAAGTAAAAAAATAATAAGTACATTTGACAAATAATAAGAAGCTAGACGAGCTGTTAAAAAAAAGGTCTCAATTGAATAAAACATGAATTGAACCCAAGTGATAATGAGTTTCATTTAGGTACTCTACATTCATACAGCTACTTCCTCATAAAGGTGTTTTTTTACCTTTCATCATTCAGCAACACAGGAGAATTGAACCCAAGTCATTATGAGTTTCATTTAGGTGCTCTACATTCATACCGCTACTTCGTCATAAAAGAGTTTTTTTACCTTTCATCATTCAGCACCACAGGAGAAGAGCACCCAAGTCATTATGAGTTTCATTTAGGTGATCTAAATTCATAACTCTACTTCGTAATAAAATAGTTATTTTACATTTAAGCATTTAGC
>NZ_JBEIET010000240.1:0-1694 GCF_040382755.1 Flavobacterium sp. | reverse complement strand
TTTAAATCATCAACAGTTTCTGCATTCGTATCTATAATGTATCGTACCATTAAACCTCTGGCTTTTTTTGCAAAAAACGAAATCATCTTCAATTTTCCGTCTTTATAATCTTTAAATTCTGGAGTGATTACAGCAACTTTTAATTTTTTAGCATCAACGGCTGAAAAATATTCGTTACTGGCTAAATTCACAAATAACTCGTCTTTATTTAACTCTGAATTTAATTCATCTGTAAGCGTCTTTTTCCAAAATTCGTATAGATTTTTCTTCGTACCTATTGCTATTGAAGTGCCCATTTCTAAACGGTAGGCTTGCATTAAATCTAAAGGTTTTAATACGCCATACAATCCAGATAAAATGCGTAATTTTTCTTGTAAAACTGTAACTTTCTCTGCAGGTAACGAATTTGCATCTAAACCTGTGTACACTTCACCATCAAAAGTATAAATTGCTGGCCGAGCGTTTTCTGGCGTAAAAGGAAGTTGCCAATCTTGATTTCTTTGCCAGTTCAAATCTGCTAATTTTTCAGAAATATCCATTAATTCCATCAATTGTTTTGGCTTTTTCTTTTTTAACGTTTTCTGAATGGTTTCAGCTTGTTTTAAAAAAGACGATTCCGTAAATAAAGATATGGGAAGTTCTTTATCTAAATTTAAAGATTTTGCTGGTGAAATAACGATTTTCATTTTACAGATTTTTTTCAAAATTAGGCAATAGGATTATTTTTTACAACACAGATTTGAGAAATTATATTAATTTGTTAAAATCCGTACTAACAAAATTTTAATTATATTGATTTTTTTCACTCAGATTATAAAAATTACAATAATCCGTAAAATTTCTTAAATCTGTGTTTTAAAAATTGAAATTTGATATTGTTCTTGCGATTGTTTATCTTCGCAAAATGATAAAAGTAATTCTTTTAGGTTCAGGAAACGTGGCCACTCACTTATTTCAAGCATTTTCGAAAGCTAATGGAGTAGAAGTGGTAAAAGTTTTTTCAAGAACAGTATCGAAAGATTTTCCTGAAACGCTGCAGACTTCAGATTATAAAGAAATTAAAGCTGCTGATGTATACATTATTTGTGTTTCTGATAGCGCTATATCAAGTGTTTCAAGTCAATTATCATTTGAAAATAGGTTAGTGGTACATACTTCTGGAAGTACGGATATTAATGTATTAGATAGTAAAAATAGAAAAGGTGTTTTTTATCCGTTACAAACTTTTACAAAAAACAAATCTGTTGATTTTAGTCAAATTCCTATTTGTATAGAAACAGAAGTTCCTTCCGATTTCGAAATAATTGAAAAGCTTGCGAAATCCGTATCTAATTCCGTTTATTTGATTAATAGCAACCAAAGAAAAGCACTTCACGTTTCTGCCGTTTTTGTTTGTAATTTTACGAATCATTTGTACACTATTGGAAATACAATTTGTGAAGAAAACAACATACCGTTTGAAATTTTGCAACCGTTAATAGAAGAAACAGCTGAGAAGATAAAATCACTCTTACCAAATGAAGCACAAACAGGACCTGCTGTAAGAAATGACCAAAAAACCATTGAAAAACATATCGATTTTCTTACGAACGAAAATCAAAAAGAAATATATAAAATTTTGACAAAATCTATTCAAAATGGCGAAAAGTTATAAAGAAGTAATGAATGATATTAAAGCGTTTATCTTTGATATC
>NZ_JBEIET010000239.1:0-1705 GCF_040382755.1 Flavobacterium sp. | reverse complement strand
TTAGGGATAGTTGTCATCTTAATTCAACAACAATTTGAATTAATAATGATAAATTCAACGTTAGCCTATCCTGTACTTTTCGAAATTAAAAATGTTTTACTTGTATTAGTTACCATTACAATTTTAGGGTTTATTGCTTCTAAAATTGCCAGCAGTACTGTAACCAAAAAATTATTAGAATGAGAAAAATTATAGTCGTTATAATCGGATTGGTTGTAATCGGATGTAAATCGAAACAAGCAACAAATCAAATAAATAAAGAATCTGAAATTAATTTAGTTTTGAACAATTGGCATAAAGCTGCAGCTGAAGCCAATTTCAACAACTATTTTAATGCGATGACTGATGATGCAATTTTCATAGGAACAGACGCAACTGAGAATTGGAACAAATCAGCATTCATACAATTTGCAAAACCTTATTTCGATAAAGGCAAAGCTTGGAATTTTTCTGCTTTAGAACGAAATATTTATTTTTCTTCGGATAAAAAAACAGCTTGGTTTGATGAATTGCTAAACACGCAAATGAAAATTTGTCGTGGAAGCGGCGTTTTAGTTTTGGACGAAAAAGGAAATTGGAAAATCAAACAGTACGTGTTATCAATGACCATTCCAAATGACCATACAGATGAAGTCGTAAAAATTAAATCGCTTATTGAAGACAAGGAAATTGAAAAACTAAAAAACCAAACTAAATAATGACTTGTCAATCTGAACTTGTTTCAGATTCTACTTAATTTTGTTAGAATCTGAAACAAGTTCAGATTGACAAAAAAAGTGTTCTATTTATAAATCGTTGCTTTCAAATTCTTAAACATATGAACGGTCATATTTTCTATATTAAAATCGTTTTTCCAACCCCAATCTTTTCTTGCTTCACTATCGTCAATACTTGCGGGCCAACTATCCGCAATTTTCTGACGGAAATCGGGCTCGTAATTAATGGTAAAATCTGGATAATGTTTCGTAATTTCTGCTGCTAATTCTTTTGGAGTAAAGCTCATTCCAGATAAATTGTACGAAGAACGAATTTTAATATCATCGGCATCGGCTTGCATAATGCTAATTGTCGCTTTGATTGCATCGTCCATATACATCATTGGCAAAGCAGAATTTTCAGATAAAAAACTCGTAAATTTCCCATCCGTAATGGCTTTGTGATAAATATCTACAGCATAATCCGTAGTTCCGCCACCTGCTTCCGTACTCCAACTAATTAGTCCAGGATAACGAATGCTTCTGATATCTACACCATATTGTTTATGATAATATTCTGCCCAACGTTCGCCTGTTTGTTTTGAAATTCCGTATACGGTACTTGGTTCCATAATGGTATATTGTGGCGTGTTTTCTCTTGGAGTTGTAGGTCCGAAAACGGCAATACTTGACGGCCAAAATATTTTTTTTATTTTTCCTGCTTTGGCTAAATTTAAAACGTGAAACAGAGAATTCATATTCAAATCCCAAGCAAAAGCAGGGTTTTTTTCGGCAGTTGCAGATAATAAAGCAGCCATTAAATACACATCAGTAATGTGATATTTTTCAATTAATGGCTCTATCTGATTGTAATCTAACGCATTTATAACTTCAAAAATGCCGTTTTTTACTACGTCATTTTCTAATTTTCTAATATCGTAAGGAATGACGTTCTCTACACCCTAGGTAGCACTTAATTTAGCTGTAAGTTCGGTGCCTATTTGACCACA
>NZ_JBEIET010000238.1:0-1711 GCF_040382755.1 Flavobacterium sp. | reverse complement strand
TATATGTGTATGTACGAAAATTGGCAAAGAATAAGACGACAATTGTTGAAGCAAGAACATCTCTTTTGAATAAGACATTTTCTTCCTTCCTCGAGAAAAGCAAGAACACCTCTCTTAGGTAAAAGAGGCTTTCTTCCTTTTGAGTCTAAGTTTTAAAATGGATAAAATCTGCACAAGTTGTAAAAACATCTAAACAACAACTGGTTTTCATACAAATTAACAATTGAGAAAAGAGCACTTTTTAAATTCTTTATGTTCTCACGTAGAAATCACTTTACCACATAAGACATTATCATTCAAGATTTTAGTTGTTTATTAGCAATTTTGTTGGAGATAAACACCCTTGTTTTGCACAAAAGTAATATTTGTATTATCAAAAAATAAGTTATGATCACACTCATTACACCTTTTAGATTTGGAAATCTTTCTTTTCAAATAATTTTCAGATTTTTGAGCAATTATTATAATTGAGAAATTCACATTTTGTACCATAAAAAGCTATGATCCCCATGCAAATTTCATACCCAGACTCTTTTGTAAACTTTACAGATTTGATATTAATTTTTGATCTTTTTGCTTTTTCAAAAAAGAACATTAGAAGCTTTGCGATGAAACGATTGGAACAAACACTGAATCATTAAAAAAGTAAAATATTGTAGAAACACCCTGACATCTCCCCCTAAACAGAAAAACGTTTGTGTATAGTTTAAGGAATCAGATTTTGAAAGAGCAATGCATAACACCACCAATGAGCAAATCAAAATTGAAGAGCGCTTTGAATGAATGAAAATGAATAAGATTGTTGTTAAAGTAAAAGTCAAGTGTAAAGAACGAATGTATTATGACTGATCGACTTGATCATTTTTATCTATTATTATCCCCTAACCATTTTCCCCAATGAAAGAATGCCACAAGAAAGTAATACGCGCTTAAATAATTTGGAGAAATGTTTTATTTTTTATGTATTACACTGCGTAAGATCAAACACTTACTTATTCCCATTCCCTTGCGTACGTTTGAATGAGTAATTTTCTTTCTTCTAATACAAGAAAAACTTGATTAGAAACTTTGGTTAAAAATTCTTGGTCCCGCAATCACTGATTACATGTTGTAAAAATATCCATAACTCTGAAACATTAATCCAATAACTGTGAACATAAGAACAGTTTCATTAATATTAAAGTGTTATCTTGAATCCAATAATCTGTGAGCGAAGAGGCTTATTAATTTTATTGAGTTGAAATGATTTTTTAATCGACCCCAGCGATAATATGATTTATGAAACAGCTATCATGTTTTAAGAAGAACTCATGCGATGATATAACTATGAAAATGCAAAACGGAATTGATTTTGGTATATGAAAATTATTAACAAAAAGAGTGTTGAAATTCAGAAGATTCTTTCCTTTAAGAAACTTCCTTGCAAAATTGAACTAACAATAAGAACCACTAACCAAAAGTTTTGGATACATGCAAAAGAAAATAAAGAAAAATATTAATATTCAACAAGTTTTATATAAACATTATTTCCAAACATCCTAAAATTCACAATTCCTTTTTCCATCCTCCTAAAATCACAATCCTGTTGAAAAATTCTTTTTCTTTTTATCACCTATGCAAAATTCATGTTGTAATTATCAAAGTGAAAACACTTCAAAACTTTAAGGCACCATTGTTTTTGAAAATTGTAAAATTGTAAATTATTCATGTG
>NZ_JBEIET010000237.1:0-1717 GCF_040382755.1 Flavobacterium sp. | reverse complement strand
GTCATTACTTCAGTAATCGCTCTTGAGTTTTCTTTTTCAAAACGCAAATCTCTATTGGTAACAATTCCCTTTAAAATTCCATTTTCATCTACAACTGGAATTCCACCAATACCAAATTCTCTCATCGCATTTTTGGCATCACCTACATTTGCGGTTAAAGGCAATGTTACAGGATCTATAATCATTCCGCTTTCTGCACGTTTTACTTTTCTCACTTCTGCAGCTTGTTGTGCAATAGTCATATTTTTATGTAGTACACCAATACCACCTTCTTGCGCCATAGCAATTGCCATCGCACTTTCTGTAACTGTATCCATTGCAGCGGAAACAATTGGTGTATTTAAGGTAATGTTTTTACTAAATTTTGATTGAATAGAAACTTCTCTTGGAAGAATTTCTGAGTAATTTGGGATTAAAAGAACATCGTCATACGTTAGTCCTTCTCCTATAATTTTTGTAGTGTGTGCTTTCATGCTGCAATTGAAGTTAAATTGCGTGCAAATATAAGAAAAAGTTAGTAGTAAATCATAATTTAATTCAAAACAATTAAATTTATCACTAAATCAATGCTTTAAGTTTATATATTAATGAAACGCGCCAAACAATTTAGTCGCTTCGTTATAGGCACTTTCAAAGCTCATTGGGCTGGTGTTGGTATTTTCTTTTTTGGTGGTAAAATAGGATAATAACTTTTCGGTAGGCATATTTCCGGTTAAGTCGTCTTTAGCCATAGGGCAGCCTCCGAAACCTTGAATGGCGCCGTCGTATCTTCTGCAACCAGCTTGATATGCGGCATCAATTTTTTCAAACCATTTGTCTGGCGTAGTATGTAAATGCGCACCAAATTCAATGTTTGGATATTTTGGTATTAAATTACGAAACAAATAATCAATAATTTCAGGCGTAGAAGAGCCAATCGTATCGGATAGCGATAAAATTTTTACGCCCATTTTAGCTAATTTTTCTGTCCAGTCACTCACAACATCTACATTGTAAGGATCGCCGTACGGATTTCCAAATCCCATAGAAATATACGTCACAACTTCTTTATTCGTTTTGTCTGCTATTTCAAGTATTTCTTGTAATGTTATTAAACTTTCAGCAATGGTTTTGTGCGTGTTTCGCATTTGAAAATTTTCAGAAATAGAAAACGGAAAACCAAGATATTGTATTGCTTTATGTTTTGATGCGGTTTCTGCTCCTTGCGTATTGGCAATAATAGCTAATAGTTTGCTTTTTGTTTGAGATAAATCTAATTGGTCTAAAACTTCAGCCGTGTCTTGCATTTGCGGAATCGCTTTTGGCGACACAAAACTTCCAAAATCCAGCGTGTCAAATCCAACTCGTAATAAAGATTGAATATATTGAACCTTTTTTTCGGTGGGAATAAACGTTTTAATGCCTTGCATAGCATCGCGCGGACATTCGATAATTTTTATTGCTTTCATAGGAATGTCAAAGATAAGTAAAACTTTATTTTTTACAAATATGTTTTTTTTTGGTGTTCGATTTATTAGATTTTGTTGTTAAAAAAAAATTATTAAAAACGTTTTTTTATTTATACTTTTGCAGCACAAATTAAGTAAGAAATTATGGTTAAAGATTTATTTGAAAGAATACAACAAAATAAAGGACCGTTAGGAAAATGGGCTTCACAAGCAGAAGGTTATTTCGTGTTTCCAAAGTTGGAAGGTGAATTGGGCCCAAGAATGCAATT
>NZ_JBEIET010000236.1:0-1735 GCF_040382755.1 Flavobacterium sp. | reverse complement strand
GTACCAGTTGCGTGAATAGCGATAATATCAAAACGAACTTCAACGTCTAAATCATTGGCAATCACGTATTCATTTATGGCTTTTACTAAAAGTTGAATTTTTTTGGGCTTTACAAAATCTTGCGGTAAACCATAATCTAATGAAGAGCGTGTTTTAACTTCAATTACAGCCAATATATCACCTTTCTGTGCGATAATATCAACTTCTGCTTTTTGAAATACCCAATTGGTTTCTAAGATATCATAGCCGTTTTTTACTAAAAAATCTACAGCCAGCTCTTCACCAAGCTTTCCTAATTCGTTGTGTTCTGCCATAGTTAAAATTCCAAATTCCAAATTCCAAAAGTAGGTTTCAAGATTGGAATTTGGGATTTTTTTATATTGTTATTTAATCAAATTTTAATTTGATTTCTTTTTCATTTACTTCAAAATCAACTTGTTTTCCTAAAATCAAAGTGCGATTATCCGATTGATGTCCTGCTGGAAATTGAAAAGCTATTGGAATACGATTTTCTTTAGCAATTTCTGTAATAATTTGTACTTCATTTTGCCCAAACGGAATTTCGTTATCGTGCATATCTGCCATACTTCCTACTATAATTCCTTTTACATTTTCGAAATAACCATTACGCTTTAAATTGTACATCATTCGATCAATATGATATAAATATTCGTCTAAATCTTCAATAAAAAGAATTTTGTCTTTCGTATCAATTGCTGATTTTGAACCTAATAAACTGTACAAAATAGAAATATTTCCGCCTACCAATTCGCCCGAAGCAGTTCCTTTTACATCATAACTTTTCGAAGGAATTGTATATGAAATCGTTTCTCCAAAAAGTGCTTTTCGTAAAGTTTCTTTTACTTCTTCAGGTGCATTTGGAACAGTAAAAGGCATAATTGAATGCAAAGACGCCACACGTTCAACATTCAATTGACTATGCAAAACCGTTACATCTGAAAACCCCATAATCCATTTAGGGCGTTTCTTAAATTTCGTAAAATTTATTGAATCTATAATTCTAACCGTACCATATCCGCCTCGAGCGCACCAAATGGCTTTTACGTTTTCATCATCCAATTGTGCTTGAAAATCTGCTGCACGTTCGGTATCTGTACCACCTAATTGGCAATTATTTAAACCAATTGTGTTTCCTAATTTCACTTTTAATCCCCAAGATTCTAATAAATCAATAGCTGGTTTGGCATCTTCAGGAAAAAATTTTCTTGCTGTACAAACAATAGCGACAGTATCTCCTGCCTTTAAAAATTGTGGTATAATCATAGAAATATAAATAAGAATTCAAAAATAAGGAATTTGAACAGAAAAATTCGTCTATTCCTATCAAATGAATTATTTTTGTATTAGTTTATTAACATATTAACTTCATAAATAAACTTAGCGATCTTAAAATTAGCGTTTTAGTTATTTCAAATATAACGCAAAGTATAGAAGTTTTTCGCAAAGTAAAAAAAGAATAATGACAGAAAATGAAATATCAAATAAAGTTATCGGAATCGCAATAGAAGTTCATAATGCATTAGGTCCAGGTTTACTTGAAAATGTATATAAAGAATGATTGTATTACAAACTCAAACAAGCGGGTTTGAAAGTTGAGAAAGAAAAATCAATTCCATTGATTTTCGAAGAAGTTAAACTTGAGAGTGGCTATCGAATTGATTTATTAGTCGAAGATAAACTTGTTATAGAGTTAAAAAGTGTTGAGATGCTTTCC
>NZ_JBEIET010000235.1:0-1791 GCF_040382755.1 Flavobacterium sp. | reverse complement strand
GTATGCACATTGCGCGCAATTTTAGTTAATTCCATTTAGGGAATGTTTATGTAAGAGGTTTTACCCCCAGAGCGAACTGCCTTTAACTTTTGCTTTCTGTTGCCAGTTTTGGAGTAAGAAACGTGAACCCAGTCTGGATTCGTATCTGTTCCAAATTCCCAGATAAGTTGGTCGAATTCCAACCGGTCTTTGATAAAGTCAAAAACCATTTTATTGGTAACTCCCGCATTACTGCCGTCCATATCGATGTCAATGGCTTGGCCTTTGCAATGCTGAGAGGTTGCGCTACCTTTTATAAAAGCGTTTAACGCCTGAGATCGGTAACCGGAGGAAATAAATATTGGCGTTTTAAAGTGTAACCTAATCGGCTCAAAAACTTTCTCAGCAAGTAGTTTAAAATTTTCTAAATGCTCGGCCGTTGGCGTGTTGTCAATCCCGTGCCTTTTGGCCGCGTCGCTTCGTGTAACTTCTGCTAAATTTAAATGAGTTGAAATTTTCATTTAGTTAGTTTTTTAGTGAGTCAATACTTGTCGAGTCAATGGTTACTTTTTTCTTGCCCCAGAAATTTTTTTCCTCTTTTATAAATACAGTATCTCGAATGTATATAATTGTCTTTTCAGCCTTTGCTAATTCAACCGCTTTCTTAGCAATTACAACCTCGGTCTTTAAAGTCTCAATTTTCTTGTCGACCTTTTCAACCATTTTTGTAAACTGCTTATCGGACTTTGGCAGCGTAACAATCGCCTGTTTAAATAGGCTATCGCTTTTTACAAATAAACTGTCTGTTATTTGTTCTTGGATTGCATCTTCTTTTTTACCGCAAGAAAGTAAAAGAAAAAAGGACAAAATACTTAAATATTTCATCCTCATTTGATTTTACCAAGTTCTTGTAAAGTAGTCAACTTTGCTAAAGATGCCGAAAGTAGACTATCTGAACGCTTTAAATTTAGTGTTGCAGCGTCTATTTTTAATTCTAAAGCATCGATTTTTTCGCCTTGCTTTTCGATTTGGCTAGTGTAATTAATTTTGCCGTCGATGTACAAATAACCGATTGCAATAATTACAAGAAACAACAAGCCTTTTACTGGCTCCTTTGCAAATTCTGCAAAACTTATTGGCAATGGACTTGCCTTAATTTCAGTTTTCTCGCTCATTTTATTCGTGGTTTTTTTCTTTGTTAAATATCTTTTCCGCTGCGCTGATCCCCAACGCCGCCGCTGATAAAGCAGCAACAGAATAAACCAAAGCCTCGGACGGCTCATTTACTGCGTCGTGATTAGCGTACAAAGTCCAGCACAAAGCAATCGCGCTGAATACGCCAACAAATCTTTTGCTGGATGCTTCGCCGTTTTCGCTAAGAAATCCTTTTGACCAACTAAAAAAACGTTTCATCTTCCTTGCCCTCTGTATGTTTTTGGTTTCTGTTGACTCTTTGAATATGCCTTTTTTGCTTTGCCGTTTCTACGCTTGCCAAACGATGTAGGCTTTAAATTTGAACTACTCCCCTTTTTCATCTTTGCGCTTGTCGAAAATTGCCTTTTCGTTTTTGATTTTGTAAATCAGGTAAACGATTGAAAGCACCGAAATAACCATTGTAAAGACGACGTTAATAAAGTCTAAGCCAATGGCCTGGAACACATTTGCAAAAATTGCTATTAACGTGGATGGCACGCCTATTTCGTCCTTTTGTAGTATATTCATTTTATCCTAATCGTTTACCAAAAATAAGGCATTTTAAAGCAAATAAAAAAAGGCTATTTCTAGCCCTCTAAATTGTCGGTAATGGTTTAC
>NZ_JBEIET010000234.1:0-1792 GCF_040382755.1 Flavobacterium sp. | reverse complement strand
ATTGTTTTAATGAATAAAATATATTAAAGAAAACTTTTGCATTTTTGTTCAGTTTCATTTAAACTTTGGTACAATGAAGTTGAGAAGTGGGAAAAGGTATAAAGTGGAAGATTGTTGGTGGTACAAATATACAATTGAAGCTTGTAATGGGAAAAATCTAGAAGAAGATGAAGATAAAGATTTATTTAGATATAATGAACATTCTATAAAAGAGTGGTACGAGAAAGTTCTACCATTGTTTGAGAGTAGGAGGACTATAAAAGGCGTTGCAAGTGTGAAATAAAATCAGTTGAATTTTATCATTTCAATGTATAAGACCTTCAAATATTAAAAAAGTGCACTACTTGAAAATGGATCAGAATTTGTCATTCTCATATGTCCGAATTCTGGATAGTGCACGTTTAAGGTATTATTTGAAGAACAATGATATTGATTTCGATAAAGTTTTTGAAGTGCTAGATGTTGTTCACTCAGATGAAAAGAAAGCGAACACAACTGAATCAATTGAGGATGTTGAAAAAGAATTGGTTGATCAAAAGGAACGTTATGATAGGGCAATCATGTTTAGGTACATGATTGCTAAATTGACTGTAACAAGACGCATGACACCAACATTGAGGTATTTTATTGGATCACTTGGGCATTTGATTCAAGCTGAAGAAAATGCCTACAAATACCTTCTCAACTATTTGGAAATGAAAAAGACTGTTTTGGCTAACAGGAAATATGTCCATTGGAAGTGTGGAGAAGAAACTAATGTCTGATGACGAATTTAGAGATTACGTAACAAAACTTGGTATTTTAAAGAATATTCTACACATTTATTCTTTTGGTGGGAAAGAATTATGTTGTAATACCTGTAATTATTATTGTAAAATATGTTGGTTATGTTCACAATGTGAATCATGTTGCAATTGGACAGAAAATAATTTTGAAAAAGAATATTCTGGAAACGAACAATCTGGATAACGCAAATTTTAGATGGTATAAAAGACTGCATTTCTTTCTACGTTGTTAGTTAAGACAAAACAACCATAGCATCACTATGGCTGAAAATAACAAACTACCAATTCTACCAACAGCTGACGATTTTGCTCCTGGTGGGGCCTTGGAGGGAATTGTTATTCCTGACATGTATATTCCAAAAGAGGTTGTGAAATTCATGTTTGGTGATGAAAATCATCCAATGACAAAGGCCTACACCTTCAAACTGTTGACCTATCTACATGAAGTTTTTCATTGGGATGTGCAATATTGTGATTGCTTGGAACACATGGTCTACAAGCGACGACATGGAGATGTGAAACTTTCATTTGACGGAACTGATGAGAAAAAAGTACAAGAGGAACCAATGGCAGACTAATCATTGTGCTCAATTTTGAAATTAACATTTCAAAACACTATCTTAATTAATACAAAAAACTTAAAATTTATAAAGCTGTGTAGTTTCTGTGAAAATACACAACAAAAAACCCCAAACTTATATAGTTTAAACCTTTATATTTTAACTTTTGACAGGCATTGTATAAATGGAAATTACGTTGGGTTGAAATATACTCAAAGATGTAGGTTCGAATCCTGCTGTCTTAACATTTTCCCCCTTGTTTAAGCCTCGGAGAGGACAATTAAAGAAATCAAATATTAAAATGTAAAAAAATTGTATTATATTTTCTATTTTATTTTCAAAGATTTAATAAAAAGTATTTTACATAAAAAGACTGTGTTTAATTCCAACTTTCAAATTCATATTCATCTTGTTTATCTTGAGGGGAAGGCTTCACATGACCACGTT
>NZ_JBEIET010000233.1:0-1825 GCF_040382755.1 Flavobacterium sp. | reverse complement strand
TTATGTTGTAGAAGACAAACGATTAGAAAGAGAAGTTTTCGGATTGAAATTTAAAAACCCAGTCGGATTAGCTGCAGGATTTGATAAAGATGCGAAACTATTCAATGAATTGTCAGATTTCGGATTTGGTTTTATTGAAATTGGAACGCTAACGCCAAAACCACAAGACGGAAATCCTAAGAAAAGATTATTTCGGTTGAAATCAGATTCAGCAATTATTAACCGAATGGGATTTAATAATGGTGGAGTAGAAGCAGCGATTTTAAGACTAAAGAAAAATAAAGGTGTTTTAATTGGTGGTAATATTGGAAAAAATAAAATCACACCAAACGAAGACGCAACAAAAGATTACGAAATTTGTTTCGAAGCTTTATATGATTATGTAGATTATTTTGTAGTCAACGTAAGTTCGCCAAACACACCAAATTTAAGAGAATTACAAGAAAAAGAACCATTGACAAAATTATTACAAACCTTACAAGATTTGAATGATCAAAAGGCTGTTTTCCTTAGCTTGTCGAATGGGAAACCAATTCTTTTAAAAATCGCACCCGATTTAACCAACGAACAATTATTAGATATTATTGATATTGTAAACGAAACCAAAATCGCAGGAGTAATAGCAACAAATACCACTATTTCTCGTGATGGATTAACATCTGAAAATAAAGAGGAAATGGGCGGATTATCTGGGAAACCATTAACAAAACGTTCAACCGAAGTCATCAAATTCTTATCAGAAAAAAGCAATAAATCTTTCCCAATTATGGGAGTAGGAGGTGTTCATACTGCGGATGATGCTATCGAAAAATTAAACGCTGGTGCAAGCTTAGTCCAATTATATACGGGTTTTATTTACGAAGGACCGCAGTTGATAAAAGACATTAATAAGAAGTTGCTTCAATAACAATAGCAATTACAAAAATCAATAACAATTTATAAACTTAACTAAAATGACAATTTGAAATTCTGATTATTTGAATTTTGCTATTGCCATTGAATTTTACCATCAACATGAAATTAGTCTTCGCATCCAACAATAAAAACAAAATTGCTGAAATTCAGCAACAAGTCGGTGCGCAATTTCAAATTGTATCCTTAGAAGATATAGGATGTTTTGTGGATATTCCGGAAACGGCTGAAACCATTGAAGGTAATGCGATTTTGAAAGCCAATTATGTTACTGAAAATTTCGGTATACCTTGTTTTGCTGATGATACAGGTTTGGAAATTGAAAGTTTAAATAACGAACCAGGTGTATATTCAGCGCGTTATGCAGGTGAACAAAAAAATGCAGAAGACAATATGGATTTGGTTTTACAGAAATTAGCATCTAAAACTAATAGAAAAGCACAGTTTAAAACCATTATTGCTTTAAATATTTATGGAGAGCAACATTTGTTTGAAGGTATTGTAAAAGGTGAAATTACTTTGGAAAAGTTAGGAAATCAAGGCTTTGGATACGATCCTATTTTTCAACCTGAAGGTTTTTCAACTACTTTCGCAGAAATGACTATGGAACAAAAATCGGTTATCAGCCACAGAGGAATTGCGGTGCAAAAATTAATTAATTTCTTATCTAATTTAAGTTGATCTCCCAATTTACGCCTTTCAATCCCTGACTTAAAAACGTAACTTTCTGAAAATCAATTAAAAACAAATTAGTTTAATCCGTTTTTTAATCCTACCTTTGCACCCAATTTAAAAATATATAATGAATAAATTTGAGCAATTAGGGTTAAACGAATCGTTGTTAAAAGCAATACGTGATTTAGGATTCGAGACCCCGTCGGAAGTACAGGAGAAGGCCATACCACTATTATTG
>NZ_JBEIET010000232.1:0-1857 GCF_040382755.1 Flavobacterium sp. | reverse complement strand
CTTTCAACATAACCAATTGTGGGGTACATTTGAATAAAAAAGTCTTCCTTTTTGTTCATGTATGAAAGACTTAATCCAATCGCTGGTATAAACAATTCACCGTAAAATCCACCTCCTGCCGAAAGTCCAAGCCAAGGGTTGAATTGGTAAGTAAGCTGTCCCTCAATGGATACTGTGTTTAGTGCTTTGTCTTTGTAGTTTACTGTAAAGCGATTAAGATTGAAAAAGTTCCATTTTCCAGAACTATCCAAATCTTTATCGAAATAGTTTATGTAATGTGTGTACTTGTTTCCCCCCAATATTTCAACAGCACCTTGAGCGCAAATATGATTTGTAACTAATAGTAAAAAGGCTACTAAAATCGTTTTTTTCATTTGATACAAATTTTGAGTGTTTTTTCTGATTAAGAATAGACTGACAATCTTTTATATTTAGTGCGTTGAAGTTACTTTTAGACCAATTACACCAGTGATTATTAGAAGAATGAAGCCAATACGGAGTAGACTCGTTGGCTCCTTAAAAAATAGCATGCCAATTAAAACCGTTCCAATTGCGCCAATACTTGTGTAAATAGCATAAGCAGTTCCTATGGGAATTTCTTTAAGTGCTAGTTGCAAAAAATAAAAACTTGTTGTGATACTCACATAGAAAATAATAGTCCAAACTATATTTTTGTGATTGTCCATTTGTTTAAGACCAATTGTCCAACCAATTTCAAATATACCTGCTAAGAGAAGATAAAACCAATTCATAATTTTAAAGTTTTTAGGCGTTTTGAATAGAAATTTTTTCGGTTTGAGCCAATGATTGACAAGTCAAAATAAATCCATCATTTATATCTGACTCTGAAAGCACTTGATTGTTTAGCATTTTTACATTGCCTTCAATGCATTTCATTTTGCACATTCCACAAAGTCCGTTTTTGCAATAAAAAGGCAAGGGTATGTTTTGATTTAATGCACTTTGTAAAATGGTTTTCCCTTCCTCCGTCTCGAATTCATAGGATTGACCAAAAACTTGTGCTGAAACTTGTGCTTTTTGTGAAGCGTTTTCGCTAGTTTGCTCTTTGATTAGAAATAACTCTCGTTCAGAAACGGTAAGTGAATAAAAGTCTTGGGTTGATTTTTTACTATTTTTTCGTTCAAAGATTTGTTCGTGGCGAGTTTCATAATCTTTAAATTCTGTACCCATCCATTTGTCCCACCATGTAAAATATAAAGCATAATTGCCGTTAAACAATTGGTGGTGCATATTGTGGTGAGTAGATGCAGTTTTGAATTTCAATAGTGGAAATTTTACCCAACCCTTAGGATAGACTTCATAGCCTAAATGGCCTAAAACATTGTTTAGCATGGAGAAGATTTGCCAGGTAATTAATACTCCAAAATTCAGTGGAAGTAAAAACGGTAAAACAAAGCCTATAAAGTATTCAACTACAGCTTCCGTAGGATGAAAAGCAAAAGCAGTTAGTGGCGATGGGTCGGTACTTTCGTGATGTACCTTGTGAAAAATTTTATAAAACCTTGGCATGTGCATAGCCCTGTGACTCCAATAGAAAAACATATCATCTAGAAAAAGTACAATGAAAAAACTAAGCCCTAACCACAAATAGCCATATTTACTGATATCGAAATAGACTTGAGTGTATCCTTTGCTTTCTAAGTAAAGAATAAAAACATCCATTATTGCGAAAACAAAAAATGTAACTACTGAAAAACCAAGGTCGTGTTTGAAATGCTGCAGCTTTGCTCTTTCAGTTTCCTGAATTCTTATTTTTTTAAAATACTTTTTGCCTACTATCCAAAAAATGATAAAGAAAGGAAAAGCAAATGCTGAATACCAACTTAACTGTTCGAT
>NZ_JBEIET010000231.1:0-1884 GCF_040382755.1 Flavobacterium sp. | reverse complement strand
GCACAAGACCAGAAGCGAACCGGGGCCCGCAGGTACGGGGAGCCGCAATTATACCTCGGATCTAGTCAACTGCAACTGTAAATGATAGCAATTTTGTTATACATCGTTTGGTGTGTGAGAGATGTAATTTGACACCAAAGAAATGATGTGTCTTTGATGGCGGTTGTGGTATTGATGGCTGTAGGCTTTAAGAACCCTAACAATTGTTGAATTTTTTAGCTAAAGGTTGATCTATGAAATTACTCGTGGGTGATTATTTTTAGATTTTTAATTTTAAAAGTATGCGACATTCATTGCATCGCAAAGTCTAATTATTAATTGTTTTTAAAAATAGACTCGTTAAATTTGTACATTGAGAATCATTTTTTATTGTTGAGCTGCGTGCAGCGTTGAGCTCACTTTATGAAAGTAACTTTTTACTTTTGCCCTCTAATAGGCTACTTGGTCAAATTCGAGATGTCAACAAAGGCCAAGTGAATTGAATTGAAACGTTTTGACTGAATAAACTGCACTGTTTGTACATAAAGTAGATTTTTTTGGAAAAAGTCGGTCTAATTATTAAATATTTGTTTTTAAATACAAGCTCGTTAAATTTGTAACTTAAGAATCATTTTTTATTGTTGAGCTGCGTGCAGCGTTGAGCTCACTTTATGAAACTAACTTTTTACTTTTGCCCTCTAATAGGCTACTTCGTCAAATTCGAGATGTCGACAAAGGCATTTGGTGCGGTAAGTGAAACAAATTCAAACGTTTTAACTGAATAACTGCACAAATAAATGAAACAACAATTTAAAATGGTGTGTATTTGTAAAAGTTGTATTTATTTAAAAATTTTAGAACGTGAATATGCAACTGTTGAAATTGCGCAGTCAACTTTTTCCAGCCTTCCTTCTTTTTCTTGGTCGTCGTTTGGTCGTCGTTTGGTTGTCGTTGAAGGTTGTCGTTGGCTGCTGTAAACATCAAAAATTACTTTATTATTTAATGTTAAGAGAAAAAATGTTTAAATCCATAAACTTAACATTTGATGCAGCTTAATTGTCTAATTGTAAAATACGTTATCGATTTCAAAAATGTTGAATTTGAATGACTATAGATTCAATTTTAGCAAGTGGGTCATTATGTTACGTAATCACAAAAGCTAGTTTAGCGTACATGCGTACAAACTTTTGCATGTGTGTTTGTGTGCCAGTAGTGTTAGTGAAGTTGATTGACTTCACCTCTTTTGTTGTAGCAAAAGACACGAGTTGTAAATGTTTGATTGTTTTTTGAACAGAGTTAAGTACGTTTATTTCATGTTAGTTAGTAATAGTCACTTGTTTAAGTAAAATAATTACATCTAAATTAACTAAAACCTCTTTTTAGTTTTGCTACAAACTTTCAACTGCCAACACGACGTCGTTAGTTTACTTTTTCTAAGTTAGTTTTAACGCTTGTTTTTAGTTGCCTCTACATTTTTTATTTTTTTGCTGTCATTGAAATTTTATTTGCTGCAAACTAATGAAGTTTGTAATGTAAATACGCTTCTACGTTTTTGGTGAAAGTTTCAAAAAATTATATTACACATATCTTAATTATTTAACTGGTTTTGAGTATACAAATTTCTAGTCTATACAATTATGCGTTTTTGGGCAGCTAACTATGACGCTTCCGCGGTGACCCAATGGTTACCAGCGTTTAAAATGAGCTTCCTGTAATGTTATTTTAATAGACTAGGCAAAAATGAAAAATTGGGCAGCGCTTCCGCGGTGACCCAATGGTTACCAGAACTTAAAATGGGCTTTCTGTAATGTTGTTTTAATTAAACTAAGCAAAAATGAAAAATTGGGCAGCGCTTCCGCGGTGACCCAATGGTTACCAGAACTTAAAATGGGCTTTCTGTAATGT
>NZ_JBEIET010000230.1:0-1905 GCF_040382755.1 Flavobacterium sp. | reverse complement strand
CTTTACTCAAAAAGGAAAATGTTTCTGGATGCGTGTGTACGAAATTCCTGAAGGAACAAAAGCAAGTAAAGGAAGAGCAATTCAGAATATTATTAATATAGAACCAGACGATAAAGTTGCCGCTTATATTTGCACACAAGACTTAAAAGACCAAGATTATATTAAGAGTCATAACTTAATTATGGTAACCAAGCAAGGTCAGGTGAAGAAAACCTCTTTAGAGAAGTATTCTAAACCACGTGTAAACGGAGTTGCTGCAATAACTATTAAAGAAGGTGATGAATTATTAGGAGCAAAATTAACCAATGGTGAAAGTCAAGTATTAATTGCTGGGAAATCTGGTAAAATGGTTCGTTTTGAAGAAGCTAAAACACGTCCAATGGGTAGAACGGCTTCTGGAGTTAGAGGAATTACTTTAAAAGATGAAGCTGACGAAGTTATTGGAATTGTAACTGTTAATAAAGATGATATTAATGAAACACAAATTTTGGTTGTAACTGAAAATGGATACGGAAAACGTACTAAATTAGTTGATGATGACGGAGAAGATGTGTACCGAATTACAAATCGTGGTGGTAAAGGTGTGAAAACATTAAACATTACAGAAAAAACAGGTTCGTTAATTGCAATTAATAACGTAACGGATGATGATGATTTAATGATTATTAACAAATCAGGTTTAACGATTCGTATGATGGTATCTGACCTTCGTGTGATGGGTCGAGCGACTCAAGGTGTACGATTAATCAATATTAAAGGAAATGATTCTATCGCAGCTGTAACTAAAGTGTTGCGTGAAGATGAAGTAGTAGTGGAATTAGATGAAGATGGAAATCCAATAGAAGTATTGGAAGCTGAAACTTCTGAAGAAGAAACACCAGAAAATATTGATTCAGATGTTGAAACAGACAACAACGAAGAATTGGAATAATTTTTAAGCCCAATTCGTTGGGCTTTTTTTAAAACTAAAATAGTAACGAAATGAAAAAAATTGTATTAGGGGCTTTACTGTTGGCTTTTGCATCAACTTACGCTCAAAAAGATGAATTAAAAACATTAAAAAAGTTGTATGATAAAGACCAATTGTCTGCTGATGATTTTTCTAAATACAAAGAAACCGTTTTAAAGTTAGAAGCCGTTGCAACTTCCGAAAATGATAAAGTTGCTGCGAATTTCTATAAAGCTATGCAACCATTAGCTGAAATGTCAACTATGGGAGCTCAACCTAATCCAATGATGATTCAGAAAATATTTACTCCAGAAGCATTTACAACTATGGTAGAAGCTATGCGTAAAACACTTGATTTTGAAGCAAATCAAGAGAAAAAGGTATTTACAGATGAAATTAAAAATACAATTGATTCTTTCAAACCTGTTTTTTTACAAATGGCATTTGCCTATAACTCTTCTAAAAAATATAAAGAAGCATCTAGAGTTTTTTATAACACATATCAGTTAGACCCAACAGATGTTGCTAATTTAGAAAATGCATCAATTACTGCAATGCAAGCTGAAGAGTATATAGATGCAGAAAAATATTACCGACAAATTAAAGCAGTTGGCTTAAAAGGTACAGGAAAAGGTAAGTTTGCTATTACCGAAGCTAGTTTAGCCAAAAACATTGCATCACTTTCATTTTTTAATAAAAATGATGAACAGGCAAAAATAGATTTTTTGGAAGCAATTAGATTAAATCCGGAAGATATACAGATTCAAATGGATCATGCTACAATTTATTACAGAAATAATGATATTGTAACGTACCAAAAATTAATTGAAGGCATTTTAGAAAAAGATCCAAACAATGCTCAATTACAATATAATGTAGGATTCTTAATGTTAGCTGATGATGCTAAAATTGTAGATGAAATTAATGCCAATTTAAAAAATACAAAAATGTATAAT
>NZ_JBEIET010000229.1:0-1910 GCF_040382755.1 Flavobacterium sp. | reverse complement strand
TTTTAGTACTCAAGGCGGGACTTGAACCCGCACGGGCATTACTACCCACTGGATTTTAAGTCCAGCGTGTCTACCAATTCCACCACTCAAGCATGTCTGCTTTTTGAATTTTTTTTGTTAATTTTTAGAAAAAATTAATTAAAGTTATTCTCAAGCATTATATCGTGTAAACACAATAATTGGTATTTTTATTTTTGAGCGAAAAACGGGGCTCGAACCCGCGACCTCGACCTTGGCAAGGTCGCGCTCTACCAGCTGAGCTATTTTCGCGATTTTTAATGAACGTTGCAATTCTTTCGTATTGCGAGTGCAAATATAGTACATATTTTTATTCTCACAAGTACTTTTAATAAAAATGTACAATCTTTTTTTTAATGATTTGAAAGTGAAAAAGTTATATTAATTTATTTTTTAGTTAACATTCTTTTAATTTCATTTAATTTCATTAATGCTTCAACGGGAGTTAACGTATTGATATCAATATTCATAATTTCTTCTTTAAGTTCTTCTAATAAAGGATCATCTAAATTGAAAAAACTCAATTGCAATTCCTCTTTTTCAGATCTAATTCCGTTTAGGGCTTCTCCGGAATGGTCTTTCTCTAATTTTTTTAATATTTTTTGTGCTTTTTGAATCACAGTTTGTGGCATTCCAGCCATTTTTGCTACGTGAATACCAAAGCTATGTTCGCTTCCTCCTTTTACTAATTTTCTAATAAATAAGACGGTATCTTTTAGTTCTTTAACAGAAACGTTGAAATTTTGTATTCGCGTAAAAATCGCTTCCATTTCATTTAACTCGTGATAATGCGTTGCGAAAAGTGTTTTTGCCTTACTTGGGTGTTCGTGTAAATATTCGGCAATAGCCCAAGCGATTGAAATACCGTCATATGTTGAGGTTCCTCTTCCAATTTCGTCTAACAACACCAAACTTCTATCGGAAATATTATTCAAAATAGAAGCCGTTTCATTCATTTCTACCATAAAAGTAGATTCTCCCATCGAAATGTTATCACTTGCACCTACACGCGTAAAAATTTTATCCACAACTCCCATTCTTACTTGTGCTGCAGGGACAAAACTTCCCATTTGGGCAAGTAAAACAATCAAAGCCGTTTGTCGTAAAATTGCTGATTTTCCAGACATATTTGGTCCCGTAATCATAATTAATTGCTGAGTTTCTCGGTCTAAAAAAACATCATTTGATATGTAAGGCGTTCCTACCGGAAGTTGTTTTTCAATTACTGGATGGCGTCCTTCTTTAATTTCTAAATCAAAGGTTTCATCTATTTCAGGTTGCACATATTTATTTTCAAATGCCATTTGTGCAAAACTTTGTAAACAATCTATTTGAGCGATTAATGCAGCATTTAACTGAACGGGTTTGATATATGTAGCCATCCAATTGACCAATTGTTCGTACAACATACTTTCAAGTTGCGAAATTTTATCTTCTGCACCTAAAATTTTCGACTCGTATTCTTTTAATTCTTCTGTAATATATCGTTCTGCATTTACTAATGTTTGCTTTCTAATCCATTCCGAAGGCACTTTGTCTTTATGCGTATTTCGTACTTCAATATAGTATCCAAAAACATTATTAAACGATATTTTTAAGGAAGGAATACCTGTACTCTCACTTTCGCGTTTTTCCAACGCTTCTAAAAAGCCTTTTCCAGTAGAAGAAATGGTTCGTAATTCATCTAATTCTGTGTTTACTCCAACTGCAATGGCATTTCCTTTGTTAATGGCTACTGGCGCATCAGGATTTAAAGTTGTTCCTATTTTTTCTCGTAACAATTCGCAAGAATGCAAACTATCGCCAATGGTTTTTAGAGCTTCGTTTTTAGATTGCAACGCCAACGTTTTAATTGGAATAATTGCCTCTAACGAATCTTTTAAGTGAATGAC
>NZ_JBEIET010000228.1:0-1912 GCF_040382755.1 Flavobacterium sp. | reverse complement strand
TCCCGCCTTGAGTACTAAAAGCTTCAAACTATGTTTGGAGCTTTTTGCAATTTAAGACATGTTGAATCAAAAACTTTTTGGTAAATCTTTTGCTCCGTGCAGAACCCTTACAATCCTAATGTGATCAATTTGTATCGTATAAAAAACTATATGACTCCCAATAGGTAAACTATATAAGCTTTTTTTAATCTCGTTTCTATTTCTTCCCATTTCAGGGGTGTTTATTATCTTGACAAATACTTCGTCAATTTCCTCTAAATACTTTACGGCTTGATTAAATCCGAATTCTTCAAAAGTATAGTCAAATATTTTTCCCAAATCGTTGTCCGCTTCCCGAGATAACACATACTTATTTTTTGGCATATGCTGCTTTTTTTGCTGCAATTATATCTGCAATAGTCCTATCACTACTTTCAGACGACCAACCCTTTTCGATTTCATTTCTCAAATCAGTAATTACTTTATCTCTATAAATTTCGTGCAAACGTAATGCGTCTCTTATCACTTCGCTATTATTTTGATAATCACCTGTTTCCACTTGTTTGTTGATATAAATCTCCTGTTTTTTTGTAAAACTAATATTCATAACTAATAAAATTAATTGTCTATATGTAGCAAATATAGATAATTTAATTAATTTGAAATACATTTTTTTATGTTTTCTGTTTTATTAAAACAATAAATATAATTGAAATGTTTTTAATTTCAACTTAAGTAATTTCGTTTAAAATAGTATCTTCGCTTCAAATATTTTTATAAAATGGCAACTTTTGTAATCAGCAAAAAACCCAGCGGACATTACAAATACGAATTAACTTCTCGTAGAGGAAAAACCATTTTTATTAGCAATGCTTTTGAATTACGTTTTGAATGTGAAGAAGAAATTGAATTACTAAAAAAATCAATAGAACAATTGTTTTTTATGCGATTTCGTTCACCTGCAGGTAAGTTTTACTTTAAAATCATTTTAAGTGATAAAGAAGTTGCTGTTAGCAGAAAGTATTCCACCCAATTAATGTTAGAAAAAGGTATCAATGAAATTTTAAAATACGGTGCAAAAGCCGAATATTTAGATTTTTCCAAATCACTTGATGTTTTTCCTCCAGCAGAAGATGTTTTCGGGTAACTAATACTTGTTTCGCAGAGATTCACAAAGCATTTCATCCCATCAACTTCACAACGTTTGTCACCCTGAAAGGGTCTCAATCAATCTATTTTTCCTGTCAATAATAAAAAGAGATGCTTAAAGTATGATAAGTTTGTGCTTATGAATTTTAATTCATTTCAAAACAATCAATTCAGTTCTTTCACTTTTGAGCAAAAAAAAATCCCGACTTAGTCGGGATTGATTTCTTTTCGAAAAGAAGGTCAAATATTATTTTTCTTCTTTTTTAGCTTCTTCAGTTTTTGCAGCAGAGCTATCTGTAGTAACAGCAGCAGAGTCAGTAGAAACAGCAGCAGAATCAGTAGAAACAGCAGCAGAATCTACTGATGTAGCAGTAGAATCAGCAGTAGCATCTCCTTCTGTTCCTTTTTTGTTACAAGAAACTAATACAGCAGCAACGAATGCCAAACTTAAAACAACTTTTTTCATCTTAATTTTATTATAAAGGTTAATTATTTATGAAGCAAAGATATAAAAAAAATTAAATGTCAAATACTTTTTTCCATTTTTTTTCAATTATTTTTCAATTCTTGCACTATTCATACTATGAAGCATAGAAAACAACTACAATCTCCCTTTGTTTTTAGGTGTATTCGGCTGATTATAAATGATTTTCATTTCTTCAATTAAATTTTTAGCACCCGCATATTTATCTATAATAAATAGAATATATCGTGTATCTACCATGATATTTCTACAAATTTCTGGAGAATAATACACATCGCTCATTGTACCTTCCCAAACTCT
>NZ_JBEIET010000227.1:0-1920 GCF_040382755.1 Flavobacterium sp. | reverse complement strand
TATCAACAACCAAATTACTATTGGTGCTCCTAAAATTGATGTAATTGCATTAATTGGCAATGTAAAATCGAATCCGGGTAATTGTGAAACAGTATCACAAATAAGCATAATTACCGCACCTAAAATCATCGTAGAAAAAAACAATGTTTTATGATTACTTGTTTGAAATACTAATTTTGAAATGTGTGGAACGGCCAAACCTACAAAAGCAATTGGACCCACAAATGCTGTGATACTACCAGCTAATATTCCTGTTGAAATAAAAATTATATTTCGTTGTTTTTTTATATTAATTCCAATGCTTTTCGCATAATTTTCACCCAATAAAAATGCGTCTAAACTTTTTATAGAAAACAGACTAAATAAACAACCAATCGTAACAGAAATACTTAAAATTAAAAGTTGTAACCAACTTAAGTTTCCTAAATTTCCCATAGACCAAAATGTGAATTTTTGTAATTGTTCTGCAGAACTAAAATAAGTTAAAACGCTGACAATTGCTCCGGTGAAGCTACTAAACATTAAGCCAACAATTAAAATAGACATGGTGTCTTTTAATTTTTTAGAAACTATAAAAACTAAGAATAAAACAAATAAACTTCCTAAAATAGAAGCTAATACTATTCCGAAACTTGACAAAAATAGGTCTGCTAAAAAAACAGGTAAAAAAGAAGCACCCATAATTATAAAAGCCACTCCTAAACTCGATCCAGAGCTTAATCCCAAAACATAAGGACCTGCAAGTGGATTTCTAAATAAAGTTTGCATCAACAATCCTGAAATAGACAAACCAATACCAACTAAAATTGCTGTAATGGCTTTAGGTAATCGAAAATTCAGTATAATATATTCCCAAGTTGAATTATCAGTTTCAATTCCAGCTAAGGATTTTAATATTTCTTTTAAAGGAATGGCAACTTGACCAAAACCAATATTTAGTAAAAAAACCACTACTAAACCAATTAGTAATGAAGTAAATAGGATGTTATGTTTGATGTTTCTTTTCAAAGTTTAATTTAATTTTTCGAAGAAATATAATTTATAGTTTGGTAACAATTCAGGATGAAATATTTTTACTAAATCTTTTAACACCAAATCTGGTCGATTAGGCGCTAATTCGTAATAAATTACACCGCCAGTTTTCCCTTTTTTCTTGCTAAAAGAATAAATAGCATTGGTTTTAAACGCTTTAAACTCCGAATAATGTGGATTTGCATTTTTAATTTCTTCCATAGAAACGTATTGATCTATAAACCAAATATCGGCATTTTTAGCTTCACTATATACTTTTTCAAAAGATAATGCTAAACTACCTGTTCCTTTTGTATGTTTCCATAAATAATTTGCTTTGGCATTACTTATAAATTTCGCACCCCAACTTTCGCCTTGTGGTAAATACCAAGTATTTTCATACATTGAGCCACTTAAAACACTTGGTTTTTTAGTAGTATTTTCAACTAATTTTAAGGTTTCGTTATAAGAATTTTCAATTGTTGAAAAAATAGCATTTGCTTGTTTTTCTTTTCCAAAAAGGACACCAAAAAGTTTAATCCACTCCACTTTACCTAAAGGAGATTGTTCATTCCAATCGCCATTTAAAATTACTTTTAAGCCATTTTTTTCTAAATTATCTAAAATTGGATTACTATTGTCTAAGCCATAGCCCATAATGATATCCGGTTGTAAATTAATCAGAACTTCCGTATTCAAGGTTTGATTGCTCCCTAATTCTTTTATTTTTCCAGCATCAATTAAATTCCTAACTTTTCCAGAAGAAATATAATTCAAATTTGGAAATCCAACTAATTTTGATTCTTCACCTAACATTTCTAATGATGGAATATGCGTAGTTGATGTTAGAACAATATTTTTTATTGGAACTTGTATTTGTGGCACGTTTTTATATTCAACAGGAATAAC
>NZ_JBEIET010000226.1:0-1924 GCF_040382755.1 Flavobacterium sp. | reverse complement strand
TTTTTTTCTACGATGATTTTAGGTGCGGTAATTATGCTTATTTGTGATACTGTTTCACAATTACCCGGATTCGATTTTACATTGCCAATTAATGCAATTACATCAATTTTAGGAGCACCAATAGTAATTTGGTTGTTGATAAGAAAAAGAGGAATCAGTTAGAATTATATGATGAATAATAACACTAACATATTACAAACCAAAAATCTATCCATTGGTTATACTTCCAAGAAAGAAGTAAAAACCATTGCGACTGACATCTCTATTTCTTTAAACAAAGGAAAATTAATTACATTAATTGGTGGAAACGGTATTGGAAAATCGACTTTATTACGAACAATTACAGCTATTCAAAAACCTATTTCGGGTGAAGTTTTTTTGAATGAAAAGGACATTTTTTCAATGGATAATTCGGATTTGGCACAACAACAAAGTTTGGTTTTAACCGATAAATTACCAAGTAGTAATTTAACCGTTTGGGAATTAATTGCTTTAGGCAGACAACCCTATACCAATTGGATTGGCAATTTAACTGATGATGATTATTCGAAAATTAAAACAGCTATTCAACTCACCAATATTGAACATTTAACAGAAAAAAAACATTACGAAATTTCAGACGGGCAATTACAAAAAGTCTTAATTGCAAGAGCTTTAGCGCAAGATACTGATTTAATTATTTTGGATGAACCCACAACCCATTTGGATTTATTTCACAAAGTTTCGGTATTTAAATTATTACAGAAACTGGCACACGAATCGGAAAAATGTATTTTATTTTCAACTCACGATATTGATTTGGCCATTCAACTTTCTGATGAAATGATAGTAATGACAGAAGGTTTTTGTATTCAAGATCAACCTTGTAATTTAATTGAAAAAGGTGTTTTTGATACGTTATTTAAAGATGAGCATATTGTTTTTGATAAAACTTACGGTAAGTTTATTGTGAGATAGAAAACTCACCATTAAGAAATTAAGAATAGTTTAACTGATTTTAAAAATCTTAATTTACTTAATGTCTTAATGGTAAAATCTACTCCAAAATCCTATCAAAACTTTCCTTAAAAATTTCTTTTACTTCGCCAGCTTTTAAATTATCTAATTCAATATTCCCAACTCGAACTCTGATTAACCGTAAGGTTGGAAATCCAACGGCTGAAGTCATCTTTCGTACTTGTCTAAATTTTCCTTCGGTTAAGGTTAAAGAAACCCAACTTGTAGGACCGTGTCGCTCGTCTCTAATTCTTCTGCCTTCACCAATGTGAGTTGGATTATCAATTAATTTTGCTTGACATTTTTTTGTTATATATTTTTTACCGTGAAAACCAATTTCTACTCCATTTTTCAGTTGTTCAACAGCTTCCAATGTAATAATTCCATCAACTTGCGCATAGTATTCTTTTTCCACTTTTTTACTTCTTACCAATTCACTCATCATTCCGTCAGTTGTTAGTAATAATAACCCTTCAGAATCTTCATCTAATCTGCCAATAGCCATTGTGCCTTCTGGAAAATTATATAATTCACCCAGTTTTCTTTTATTTCGCTTTAATTCGTAAATAAACTGACTAATAAATCCGTGCGGCTTGTGTAAAATAAAATGCTGGTGTATCTTCATAGTGCAAAAATAGTTTTAATTCTAAACATTTAGAATAATAGAAAATTAAAAATTAGAAGAACTTATGTGTTTTATTTTTTTAATTGAGGAAAAATTTAAAAAAAATAGTAATTTTACTATCTAACAAATTTTTAATCCGAAAATGAACACATCTATTATCTTAGTATTCGCCATTTTAATTGCTTTAGCCATTGGTTTTTACATTGGAAAGCTACTTTCAAAAACCCAGTCTAATGCTGAAAAAAGCAATTTAGAAGGGCAATTAACATCACAATCGCATCAACTTGCAGAATTAAAATCATC
>NZ_JBEIET010000225.1:0-1957 GCF_040382755.1 Flavobacterium sp. | reverse complement strand
TTATTGCTATTGTTATTGATTTTTGATATTGTAATTGCTATTGATTAACTTTACCACATCAAATATACAAAAATGACTAAAAAAGAGCGTGCAACATTTGTTATAAATACGTTAAACGATTTGTATCCTGAAATTCCGATTCCTTTAGACCATAAAGATCCGTATACTTTATTGATTGCTGTTTTACTATCGGCGCAATGTACAGATGTTCGTGTCAATCAGATTACGCCTTTGTTATTTGCTAAAGCTGACAATCCGTACGATATGATAAAAATGAGTGTGGAAGAAATTAAGGAAATCATTCGTCCTTGCGGATTATCACCTATGAAATCGAAAGGGATTCACGGTTTATCGCACATCTTAATAGAAAAATACAATGGCGAAGTGCCGCAAAGTTTTGAAGCGTTAGAGGCCTTACCTGCTGTTGGGCATAAAACCGCTAGTGTTGTGATGAGTCAGGCATTTGGAGTACCCGCCTTTCCTGTAGATACGCATATTCACCGATTATTATACCGATGGAATTTAACTTCTGGCAAAAACGTTGTACAAACCGAGAAAGATGCCAAAGTTATTTTTCCGGAAGAAACGTGGAACGAGTTGCACTTACAAATTATTTGGTACGGACGAGAATACTCACCTGCAAGAGGATGGGACTTAGAAAAAGATACCATTACCAAAACGATTGGAAGAAAATCTGTTCTTAACGAATATTATAAAAAAAATGCTTCGAAATAATCTTCCGAAGCATTTTTAATCAATTTGCTATGCTTTCAAAAGTAAGGTTTCCTACTTTAACCATTTTCATAGCCTGCGAATAACTCAATATAAAACTAACTGCACTTTTACTGGGTTTCATTTCTTTAATTGATTGTCTTTTTTTAGCGTAAAGTTTTCCCATATACGAACTTAATTGTTTATTTATAGGATAACGCAAGAACACATTATATTATTGTATGAAACCTTTAATTCGTTAAAATAATATTATTTTTTTCGATAATTTTTCTCAAATTAATTACAGCATAGCGCATTCTACCCAAGGCAGTATTGATGCTTACACCTGTAATTTCAGAAATCTCTTTGAAACTTAAATCTTCATAAAAACGCATTTTTATAACTTCTTTTTGATCTTCAGGCAGTTGTTCTAAGATTTTTCTAACATCTAATTCTACTTGATTTTCAATAAGTTGGTTTTCAATTGTCAAACTTGAATCGGTCATAAAATCAAAAATACTATATTCGTCGGTTTCTCGTTGAAATGGCATTTTTTTATTATGTCTGAAATAGTCAATAACTAAATTAGAGGCAATACGCATTACCCAAGGCAGAAACTTACCTTCTTCATTATACCCTTTGGTGCGTAACGTTTTAATTACTTTAATAAAGGTATCTTGAAAAATATCATCGCATACCGAACGGTCTGGAATTTTAGAATAAATAAATCCAAAGATTTTAGACTGGTGTCTTTCTATTAAAACTTGTAAAGCTGTTTCGTCTCCACTAATGTAGTTTTGCAATAAAATTGCGTCAGGAGTTTGTACTCTATTTGCCATAAATATACTTTTTAGATTTGGAACTAAAATTTTAAAAAAGTATTTTTATATAATAAGCAAATAGGTTTAGGGGTTAATTAATAGCAAATATAATGTTAAATATTTCTAAATTCCAAATATAATTTAAAAATTTAACATTTTTATTGTAATTAAGTAGTGAAACCAAGTAAAATACCTCACAAAAATAGATTTTCGCGAGGTAGTTTTTAGAATTTTTATAATTAATTGATAACTATTTCACTATCATTTTTTTAACGCTTCTTTTGTCTCCAGAGTAAACTGTTACTAAATAAATTCCTTGTGAAAGATTTTTAATATCAATATTATTCGTATCCGTTTTGGTTTCTAAAACTAACATACCTGTCATATTATATACTTCAACTTTGTCAATTTCATCTTCAGAAATT
>NZ_JBEIET010000224.1:0-1972 GCF_040382755.1 Flavobacterium sp. | reverse complement strand
TATATAAAATTTCAACCCATACAATATGAAACATTTTTTAAGAAAACTATTATTGGGAAATATTACCAAAACAGACAAGCCGCTTTTAAAAGTAAATCCCATTCGAAAGCGCATAGTAAATATCCAATCCATTTGGAATAACGACCATCAAGAGGATAACGGCATTGAAAAAATATTTAGATTGTCTTTATCAATTTCACAACTAATTTTTCCTGGTGTCTACATTAAGTACTTATTTTCAAGAAAAAACTATGAGTATCAAGATATTGCAATGGATTCTTACATCATTTTAAAATTACTATTTCCAATTTATATCTTAAAAAACAACTTACAAGATCAAAATATTTTAATTTATATTATGGTATACCTGCTTTTAGAAACCATTTTATATATACCTACATTAATTTTCGCTTCAGATATGCTTTCGCGACCAAAGTCATATAAACGTTCGATGTTATTGTTGTTTTTAAATTATTTAGAAATTGTTTTTGCATTTGCTGTTTTATATACTTTGGGAGATAATATGAACAAACCTTTTACACATTGGTTTGATGCCGTTTATTTTAGCATAATTACGGCAAACTCTGTAGGATATGGCGATTTTTACCCCGTAACACCATATGCTAAAGTATTAGTTAGTATTCAAGCTATGTTCTTTTTATCGTTTGTGGTATTGTTTTTAAACTTCTTTTCAGCCAAAGTAAAAAATAAAGGGTATTTTGATAACGAAGAGTAATATAAATGATGGATAACCAATTTATTTTTTGCTTGGAAGCCGTTTCAGATGTCGAAAAGGTTACTGTTACAGACATTCAGCACCAATTAGAACGCTTGGCTCTGAATTACGAAATAGCCTCTATTTATAAAACGTGCGATACGATTGAAGGGTTAGAAGAAAGTTTGTCGGCACTACTCTACGACGACCATAATTTCACGAATTATGAAATTATTTATTTGGTAATGCAAGGCGAAGACAATACCATTTGCATATACGATTACTATTATAGTTTAGATGAAATTGCCGAACTTTTTGAAGGAAAAATGAAAGGTAAAATCATTCATTTTGCCAATACCAAAACACTTGAATTAACTAACGATGAAGCTCAGTTTTTCTTAGATGTTACTAGTGCAAAAGCCATTTCTGGATATGGTGCAAAATACACCAATTTAAAAAGTTACAATTTAGATTTAGAATTTTTTAAACTCTTTCAAGATAACGAAAATATTGACGAAGTAGTTGAAACGCTTTTTGAAAAAAATTATACCCTTTGTAAAGTATTAGATTTTAGATTGTATTATTAATAACTTCCTGTTAAAACGTATCGGACTTTCCAAAAAACAACTAACTTTGCTACAACAAGTTTTACAACTCAAAAATCATAATTATGAAAAAATTTCAAATAGTATACGTTTTACTTTTACTAACTCTTTCTGTTTCGGCACAGTTTTCTCAAAAAGCATTGCCTTATGCTTACACAGATTTAGAACCTTTTATAGATGCGCAAACTATGGAAATTCATTACAGCAAGCACCACGCGGCGTATGTAAAAAATTTAAATGCAGCAGTTGTGGGTACTGAAGCCGCTAAAATGACAATCACAGAGATTTTCTCGAATGTATCAAAGTTGAGTCCAGCAATTAGAAACAATGCAGGCGGACATTATAATCACGAAATGTTTTGGTCGCTATTAACTCCAATACAAAACACGAAGCCATCTGGAGGTTTAGAAAAAGCAATTGACGAAACGTTTGGAAGTTTAGATGCTTTAAAAGAAAAAATAAATGCGGCTGCAACTTCTCGTTTTGGTTCAGGATGGGCTTGGCTTTCTGTTGATAAAAATAACAAATTGGTGGTGTCTTCTACTCCAAATCAAGACAATCCGTTAATGGATGTTGCAGAAACCAAAGGAACACCTATTTTAGGAATTGATGTTTGGGAACACGCGTATTATTTAAAATACCAAAACAAACG
>NZ_JBEIET010000223.1:0-1984 GCF_040382755.1 Flavobacterium sp. | reverse complement strand
TCAAGAGATAAATCCGTAAAAGTAACCAAGGTTTCATCGTGAAAAACCACTTCCTTTTTAGTCGATTTTATGCAAACAGAAGTAATCACTTTATGTGTTTTGCCAGACATTTCTGTTAACATTCTTAATGCGTGAGATGCGTCGATAGGTTTTCCTAATGCCTTATTATCCAACCAAACAATAGTATCTGAAGTAATTAAAACTTCGTTATCTTGTAATTCATTTTTAAAAGCACTGGCTTTCAATTTGGCTAAAAAATTAGTTATTTCTTCGGCTTTTAAATGATCTGGGTAAATCTCTTCAATTTCTTTTAACTTTATTTCAAAATCAAGCTCTAATTCTTTTAAAAATTGTTGTCTTCTTGGCGAACCCGATGCTAAAATGATTTTATGATTTTTGAATTTCTCGTTAAGCATATTGCATTGAAATTAAAATGATTAGCAAAGATAAAATAGTAGTAATTTGAACTATTTTCAAAATTCTAATTACCAAAAGATACTCTTTATTTAATTTGTATTGAAATAATTTAATTCCAATAAATACAACAGGTGCTATAATAAATAAAATAAAATACCCTACCGCATACAAATTATGAGCTAAATTTTCAACCAAATAGTATGTCAAATAACTTATAAAAAGTACTAACGAAGCTGTCCCAATAATTTTCGAATATTTTATTCCGAAAGATGTTGCAACAGTTGAAATTCCGTATGCAGCATCTCCTTTTTCGTTAGCTATTGTTTTTATTATTTCGATAGCAAATTGAAGTAAAAAAATAAATATGGCATAATCTGTTAGGATTGAAACTAATGTTTTCATAAAAAATTCATTGCCAGCATAAATAGCAGGAAAAATATTGAATAAACTAATGATAACAATAGATAACGTAGCTACAAGTGCCACAATTGCATTTCCTAAAATTGGAATTTGCTTTAATCCATTTGAATAAATATATAATAAAGCCGCACATATGACAAATATCGTAGCAAATGCGGGTTTATTGATAACCCGACTCAAATAAAATCCAATTCCAACACCTAAGCACGTAAATATAAAATACAAATTATAGGCTGTTTTTTCAGAAATGTGAGTATGTATAACTACTTCGTTTGGTTTATTTATGGAATCAGTTTCCACATCAAATATGGCATTAATTATGAAGCCACCTGCTAAAATAAAAAGCGTTGCAAAAACTAATAGCACATACTGAAAATTAGATAACGATTGCCAAAGCACTAACGATTGAGGTGCGCCCAAGGCATCTTTGAAATGTATGTGATTTAAAAATCCGTATTTAATTATGAGTTGCATAAAAGCAAACAAAACTAAATTTTCTATTCGAATTAATTTTAAAAAATGTTTCATAATAAATTTAAAAAAACTTAGCATCAAAATCGTCCATCCATTTTCCTTGAACTTTCATTACCTGTTCAATTACATCTCTTACAGCGCCTTTTCCACCATTTGCGTGAGAAATGTATTTACTAACCCCTTTTATTTCTTGAACGGCATCTTGTGGACACGTCGGTAAACCTACTTTTCGCATCACTAAATAATCAGGAATATCATCGCCCATATATAGAATTTCTTCAGGTTTTAATTGATAAGCATCGCAAATTTCGTAGAACTTTTCAACTTTATCAGGTGCTGACAAATAGATATCTTTTATACCTAAATTTTGCAACCTAACACGAACACCTTCGTTACTTCCACCAGAAATTATACAAACTGGGTAACCTTTATCTACAGCAGCTTTCATGGCGTAACCATCTTTAATATTCATTTGACGAAGCAATTGCCCGTCTTCAGAAATATGAACGGTTCCATCAGTTAATACGCCATCGATATCAAAGATAAACGCTTTAATATCATTCATTACTTCTTTATAACTTTTCGCCATTTTGAATAGATTTTGTCAAAATTTTATATATTTCTTTTTGATTTTCGTTCGTAAGAAAATCGATATGTTTTTCAATGGTTTTTT
>NZ_JBEIET010000222.1:0-1998 GCF_040382755.1 Flavobacterium sp. | reverse complement strand
TGATGCTGAAATTCTTAATAAGCCAACAATTCCAGATCCTTCTGATTTTGTTGAAAAAGCTGATTATTCTCCAGCACATTCTATTCTTGCACAACAAAGTGGCACAGGTTCACCAACAGCAGTAACGATTGGAACGAATGAAATATTAGGAAGGTTAAGTAGTGGTGGTTCTAATATTGAAGGTTTATCTGTTTCGCAAGTGAAAGCATTATTAGATTTAGAAAATTCTAATACGGGTGACGAAACTGCAACAACTATCAAGCAAAAGTTAGAAGTATTTGAAGCTAAACAAGAAAGCGCGCTTCAATCTACCACAGGAACAACACCGATAGCAATAACTGAATTAAAAGTAACTCCATCAATTAACAAGCGATATAGCTTAACAGCTTGTATTCATTTGGGTTGCAGTGGAGTTGGTGGAGTAAGAATTGGAATAACAATACCAACTGGGGCGACTATTTTTATTACTGGTTTTGGAACTGCAGGTCCAGCGACTTCAAACAGTATTATGTCATTTATTAACGCTAATAACGGATTTTTTGATAACGCATTTGTAACAGCTAACTCTCAAAATGGTATGTGTATTGTTCACGGAGAAATTGAAATGGGTGCAACTACTGGAGACGTTCAATTTACATTTAGGTCAATTACAAGTGGTCAAACATCAACTGTTTTGAAAACTGGTTCGTTTATGAAATTGGAAGAGATATGATAGAAATTGAAGCACAAGAAATCAACGGGGTTTTATATCCAATTGAAATACCTGAGGGAAATGTAGGAAGTCATTTTGACGGTGAAAAGTTTATTTTTTTCACAAGCGAGGAATCGAGAATTGAATTTTTTTTTAATCAATAACTATGTACGAATTTCTAAAATCAACAACAGCTCCCAAAGTGATGGTGCAAGCTGTGAAACTTATCGGAACAAAAGAAATTATTGGCAAGGAACATAATCCAACAATTCTTGAATGGGCGGATGAATTGGAACTGGATCGCTTTTATACCAATGATGAAATTCCTTGGTGTGGATTGTTTGTTGCTATCTGTGTGCATCGTGCCGGATTTGAAGTGGTAAAACAACCGCTTTGGGCGTTGAACTGGGCGAAGTATGGAACTGAAGTTGATGTGCCAATGTTTGGTGATGTTTTGACCTTCAAAAGAAATGGCGGTGGCCACGTTGGTTTTTATGTTGGTGAAGATGAAAAATGTTTTCACGTTCTTGGCGGAAATCAATCCAACCAGGTGAATGTGATTAGAATTGAAAAATCAAGCTTGCATAAGGCAAGTAGAACAGCGTGGAAAATTGCACAACCAGCGCAAGTGAAAGTGATCAAACTAACTGCAAAAGGCACAATCACCAACAATGAGCAATAGATAAATTTTTGAAAAAATTATTTGATTGATTTACAGCAAATTAACCATTAAAAAAAGCCGATTTTTCACGAAATCGGCTTTTTTGTTGTTGAATATTGCGAAAATAGAAGATAAAAAGTTGAATCTTGCGAAAAATAGCCACTTTTTACAAAAATATGCCACTTTATGAAAGTTGCCGAAAAAATCCGCTTTTCTGCTTTTCCGCCAACTTAGTATATAATATATGATATAATTATATAATAATCAATAAGTTAACCCATTAAAAAAAAGTTGGCGGAAATTTTAAAATCTGCTCCCAAAGTTGGCGGAAAAGCGGATTTGTTTTTTAGTGTCAAAAATTTCCGCTCCTTCAATACTGGCGTGGGTTTGATGCCAATTTGGTTAAAAAGCTATGTTATTGATTATCAGCGAGGTGGCGGAAAAGCGGATTTTTTCAGCTTTTTATCACTCAAAATGGTTTTTTTCGATGAAAAAATTATTCTTCAATCTAAAATGAATTAAATTTTTCATACATTTGGCGTATGAACGCACCCCGAATTTTGAAATATACCAACGTTGACCGATGCGTCAATTTTGGTTTTTATCCAAAAATCCTTCCTTATCAAAAAGGAAAACTTTTGGATTG
>NZ_JBEIET010000221.1:0-2006 GCF_040382755.1 Flavobacterium sp. | reverse complement strand
TTTAAGAGCTAGAGCAGACAAAGCGGCTTTAGCAAGTAATGATGGTGGTATTTTAAAAATAAGTAATCTTAGAGCTGAATTTACAACTTTTAACACCGGTGGTAGTTTAATCTCAACGCCAAAATCAGATGATCCTGATACTGCGAATTATCCAAACAAACTAGGATTTGATCATATGCAATCATATTTTATTGGTGTTGAAGGAAATCCGTCTGCCAATATGAAAGCAAATGTAAATTTCAATGTTTTAGGCAGAGTGGCTGAAAACCCAATTAATGAGATTTTTTACGAAAATAGAGGTAGAGCACAGTCTTTTAATACACCTACTGGACCAACTGTAGTAAGCGACTTTAATAGAGTTCAAGTTTATAATGCTTCTTATAAATGGAATGCTAAGGATTTTGATTTGAAAGGTTTTTATAGAACAGGTCATTATCATTGGGGTTATGAAGGAGACTTTTTTGCACTATATTCTGAAGCTAATTATGGACCAAATCTTGATATCTATAATGGAGAAACCCTTGGTTTTGAAATTGATGGGAAAAGAAGTCTTAAAGGATTTAAAGCAGCATTTGGGCCTCAATTATGGTGGGGAGCAAATCCAGCTTATTTAGTAAAATATGGAACAAAATTAGGTAAAGTTGATGCTACAGTTGTTTATCATGAAGATATTAATCAAGTAGAAATTTCTGAAACGGTTTCATCAATTGCATTTCCAGTTCCAAAAACAAGAAGAGCAACAGTTCATTTCAAAACAAAGTTAGGTGCTTTTGGTTTTGATGCAGGAGGTATTTGGGGAGGACAACCACTAAATGGAAGAGAGTTTCAAATGATGGATGGTGATTTAGTTAAAGTGGATAAAATAAATAACAAAGATAACTGGGGAGGAAAAGCAAAGATTACGTTTTCTAAAGGAAAATTCAATGCATATACCCAAGGAGCCATTCAGGGTCTTGTTGCTTCAGGTGGAGCAGATAATGTTCAAACGTTTACTGGTTGGAGATTAAAAGATTCAGGAAGTGGTAACCAAATGAATTTCTTGGCAGGTTTTACCTATAACATAAATTCTAAATTACAAGTAGCACCAAATATGTTGTGGCAAAAACCAATTGTAGAAGCAATGCCAAACGGTGTAGATGCTCCTGGACGTCTAAGAAATGTATTGGATGATCCGTTTTTTGTACGAGCAAATAGAGAAACTTTAGGAGGAGAATTATTAATCACTTATGACCCAACTCCTGCAACGTGGATGTATGAATGGAACAATGATATGGTTGAAGATGCAAAATTTGCGTTCAATACAGGATTTGTTTTCCGTAAATTACCTACAACAATGGATGCAGCTATAGGATTTTTATCAAATAGAACACCTTTTGCTTTCGCTAAATCTGCGCCTGCACAAAACTTATGGGAGTCTAATACGAGAATCGTATCAAAAATCAGTCCAGATTTAGGCATGATAGCAAATATCTATTTTGGAAATGGTCAAGCTAATGGTGATTCAGAAAGAACCATTAACAGAATGGGTGGTGATATTAGATTGATTTACAAACAAGTAAAAGTAGTTTCTTCTCTTAAATTTAATGATTGGGGACCTTTTGATTATCACCGTGATTTTAATTTAACATACCCACTTCAATCTCAAATAGATATTTCAACATCTTTAGGAAAGCCAAGCTGGTTTATATTACCTGATACAAGAATTGGTTTAATGGGTATTTGGCGAACATTAAATCAATATTCTCCAAGATATTCTCCAACTTTTGTTCCAGCTAACACCTATCCTGCTGTGCCGGCATTAAGTCCAGTAGGTTTTGGAAATGGATCTGAATGGGAAATTAGAACGTATATTCATATTAATATTGGTAAATAATTTTAAAAATAATAAAAATGAAAAATAGAAAAATTAATTATTTAAGAAATTCGTTCTTGTTGGCAATAATTACCCTTGTCAATTTGAATTGTGAAAGAGATTTATCAGATGAAGCTCAAGATGCAACTTTTCC
>NZ_JBEIET010000220.1:0-2032 GCF_040382755.1 Flavobacterium sp. | reverse complement strand
GACCATGCAACCGTATTACATGCTGTAAAAACAGTTGACAATTTAGTGGCTACCGACAAACAATTTAAAAAGTTTGTGGAAGACATTAACAAAAAGCTGAGTATTTAAAATGCCTACCAAGGTTTTAATGGTTTGTTTGGGTAATATTTGCCGCTCGCCATTAGCAGAAGGTGTTTTACAATCAAAACTTCCTAAAAACAAATGTATTGTAGATAGTACTGGAACAGCAAACTATCATGTTGGAACGGCGCCAGACAAACGTTCTATTGTAACTGCTAAGAAATTTGGTATTGACATTAGCCAACAAAAATGCAGGCAACTGTCAAAATCTGATTTTGAAACTTTCGATTTTATTTATGTAATGGACACTTCTAATTACAAAAATGTAATCGCCATAGCGCCCAATGAGGCTTCCAAACAAAAAGTTAAATTAATTTTGAATGAAGTAGATTCAACAAGTAATTTGGAAGTTCCAGATCCCTATTATGGTGAAATGGAAGATTTTGAACATGTTTTTCATCTGTTAGATGAAGCATGTACTATAATCGCAAGCAAAATTCATTCAAAATAAACACATTAAGTTATTTTCTCTTTATTAAAAAAATAAAAGATGAGCACAAATACAAAATTTGGTAAATTATATTTGATTCCATGTACCTTATCAAATCCTGGTGAAGTTACTGTAAATCCAAATGATGTTTTACCAGAAACTATCAAAAGATGTGTGACACTTTTGGATCATTACATTGTAGAAAATGAAAAAACGGCCAGAAAATGTATTAAAGCAATATGCCCAGAAAAATCGCAGCCAAGTTTAAAATTATGGTCGTTAAATAAACATACTGAGATTTCTGAACACTACGAAATGATTCAGCCCTTATTAAACGGAATCGATATGGGCGTAATGAGTGAAGCCGGATGTCCTGGAATAGCAGATCCAGGGGCTGTAATTATAAAATTAGCTCACGAAAAAGGAATTCAAGTAGTGCCATTAGTTGGACCTAGCTCAATTCTATTGGCATTAATGGCAAGTGGAATGAACGGTCAAAGTTTTGCTTTTACTGGTTATTTACCTATTGATAAAAGTGAAAAGAAAAGTGCTTTGAGAAATTTAGAAAAATGGTCTCAAGAAAAAAATCAAGCACAACTTTTTATGGAAACGCCGTATAGAAATAATAAATTTTTAGAAGATATTCTAAATACACTTCATCCTCAAACCAATTTGTGTATTGCTTGCGATATTACGTTACCTACAGAATTTATTAAAACAAAAACCGTAAACGACTGGAAAAAACAAAAGGCCGATTTACATAATCGACCTTGTATATTTATTATTCAAAAAAATTAGTTTGTTACTTTAGCAAACCTATTGGATATAACATTTGAAGTATCATAACCGTTAAATCGTTTAATATAAGATTTTAAAGAAGTTCCAAAACCGTCTCTAAAACCATTTTTTCCGTTGCTTCTAAGGTATGCTTTTACTGAACTTGCACCCGCTAAATGCGCTGCTGCTAATAATCCCGATTCTGTAATTTTGATTCCGTTAATTATTCTACCTGAATAATTTTTAATTTCTTTTCTTAACTCCCATTTATTTATACACAGTAACGCATAAAAAGCGTTTTCTTGTAAGTTTGGGTTATTAAGAAAGTTTTTGAAGTCATAAACACCAATGTGTCGTAATGTGCTTCTTCCGAATTGGTATTTCCCCATATAACCATAAGGATTAACCAGAGTGTAAATGCCTGCAGATTCTTTGACTCCTAAGGCTTGTGTGAAACCGATATAAGTATTTCCAGTATAAGGTATAGAAAAATTCAACTTAACCGATTCGTCTTTTGAAGGAACTCGATATTCAAAAACTTCTGAATCATCGATATGAAATCCGGTTACAGATTCCTCTTTAAATGCTTTAAAACCAGAACTAATAATGGCAATAAATGCAATGGTAACTCCAAAATAAAAAATGTCTTTTCTCATGTAAATTTATTTCTCAAAAGGGTAAAAAAATTCATTTTTTACATTGTGT
>NZ_JBEIET010000219.1:0-2050 GCF_040382755.1 Flavobacterium sp. | reverse complement strand
TATTAACGGTTCAAAAACATTTATTACAAATGGTGTGTATGCGGATTATTATATAGTAGCTGCAAAAACAAATCCAGAACTTGGAAATAAAGGAATTAGTATTTTTTTAGTAGATACCAATTTAAAAGGAATTTCTGCAACTAAACTTGATAAATTAGGTTGGAGAGCATCGGATACTGCAGAAATTGCATTTGATAATGTTGAGATTCCTTTAGAAAATTTAATGGGAGAAGAAGGAAAAGGATTTCCTTACATTATGCAACATTTTGCATTTGAAAGATTAATAATGGCAGTTAATGCTCACGCCAGAGCGGAATATGCTATAGATTATACTATAGAATATATGTCGCAACGTGAGGCATTTGGAAGTAAAATTAATAAATTTCAAGCGCTGCGTCATACAATGGTGGAACACGCTACTGAAGTTGAGCACTGTAAAATCTTCAATTACGCAGCGGTTGCCAGATTAAATAAAGGGGAATACGTTGTAAAAGAAGCTACAATGGCAAAATTGAAATCTACAAAAGTAGCTGATTTAGCTATATATGATTGTTTACAAATGCTTGGTGGTTATGGTTATATGGAAGAATATCCTTTAGCAAGACTTTTAAGAGACAGTCGATTAGGTCCAATTGGTGGAGGTACTTCAGAAATTTTAAAAGAAATTTTATCGAAAATGATTATCGATAATCAAAATTATAAACCAGCCGTTAAATAGTTGTTTTAAAAATAATTTACAATTTATAATTCATTATTAAAAATAAAAATATACTTTTGCACACTTAACGAGAGGAGGTGTCAATATTATGTTAATTATACCAATTAAAGACGGAGAAAATATCGATAGAGCATTAAAGCGCTATAAAAGAAAATTTGATAAAACAGGAACTGTTCGTCAGTTACGTGCACGTCAAGCTTTCATTAAGCCTTCTGTGACAAACAGAATCAAAATACAAAAAGCGGCTTACATCCAAAACATGAGAGACAACTTAGAAAGTTAATCCATCATTTTTTGATTAAATACTTTAACCGTTAGATTATAAATTATAAATTTGTATCTAACGGTTTTTTTATGCGCAATAATTTACAATCTCATTTAGAATATCTTGAAAAAGAGAAAAAATATTCTCCGCTCACTGTGAATGCGTATCAAAAAGACATTATGTCATTTCAAACTTTTTTAAATGAACATCACGATGCTTGTTTGTTAGAAGAGGTGAATTACCCGTTAATACGAAGTTGGATTGTTGAATTGTCGGATGCAAAAATTGCAGCTTCTTCTATTAATAGAAAAATGGCATCCTTAAAATCGTTTTACAAGTTTCTATTAAAAACAAAGCAAATAGATACTAACCCTTTTGTAAAACACAAATCGTTAAAAACACCCAAACAAGTTCAGATTCCTTTTTCTGAAAAAGAAATTAATACCTTATTTGAATTACATTTTTTAGAAACCGATTTTGATAGTGTTCGAAATAGATTGGTTGTAGAATTATTATACGCAACTGGAATGCGAAGAGCGGAATTAATTAATTTAGAAACAAATGCAATAGATTTTTATGGCAATACTATAAAGGTGTTAGGGAAAAGAAATAAGGAAAGAATTATACCTTTATTAGCATCCACTACTGATGTAATAAAATTATATTTAACAAAACGTAAAGAACTCGATAATATAGGTGCTCCCGAAAAGTTAATTTTATCTAAAAAAGGAAATAAAATAAGTGAAACGTTTGTGTATCGATTAATAAATGATTACTTTAGTACTATATCTGAAAAGGTAAAAAGAAGCCCCCACGTTCTTAGGCATTCGTTTGCAACACATTTGTTAAATAACGGTGCAGATTTAAATTCAGTTAAAGAGTTGCTTGGTCACGCAAGTTTGTCATCTACTCAGATTTACACGCACAGTAGTTTGTCAGAGTTAAAAAAAGTATACAGCAATGCACACCCAAGAAACAAGTAATGTTTAATTAAAACCTATAATTATTATGAAAGTGAATGTACATGCAGTTAATTTTAATATCGACAGAAAATTAGTTGATTTTAT
>NZ_JBEIET010000218.1:0-2074 GCF_040382755.1 Flavobacterium sp. | reverse complement strand
GGCGACAGTTTGGTGAACGGACAAAATCCAATGAATGCAGTAATAAACAAAAAATAATGGCAAATAAATTTATCATTAGCGGCGGAGGAACTGGTGGACACATTTATCCAGCAGTTGCTATTGCAAACGAATTAAAAGCGCAATTTCCAGATGCTATGTTTTTGTTTGTAGGTGCGAAAGATAAAATGGAAATGCAAAAAGTGCCGCAAGCGGGTTATAAAATTGAAGGACTTTGGATTGCTGGATTGCAACGTAAAATCACAGTTCAAAACGCATTGTTTCCAGTAAAATTAGCTTCAAGTTTACTTAAATCATTTTTTATTTTAAAAAGATTTAAACCAGATGTGGTTATAGGAACTGGTGGCTTTGCAAGTGGTGCTGTTTTAAAAGTTGCTTCAATGTTAGGTATTCCTACTGTTATTCAAGAGCAAAATTCATATCCAGGAATTACCAATAAATTATTAGCCAAAAAAGCCAATTCTATTTGTGTGGCATACGAAAACTTAGAACGTTTTTTCCCTAAAGATAAATTGCATTTTACTGGAAATCCAGTTCGTCAGGATCTAATGGAAGTGGCCAGTAAAAAAGAAGAAGCAATTGCTCATTTTAAATTAGATGCCTCTAAAAAAACACTTCTAATTTTAGGAGGAAGTTTAGGCGCGAGAAGAATAAATCAACTAATTGAAAAAGAACTAGATTTTTTATTACAATTAGATTTTCAAATTATTTGGCAATGCGGAAAGCATTATTTAAACGAATATTCAAAATATAACGAAACAGAAAACGTGCAAGTAACGGCATTTATTGATAGAATGGATTTGGTATATGCAGCGGCTGATGTTGTAATTTCTCGTTCTGGGGCTTCTTCAGTTTCAGAATTATGTATCGTTGGAAAACCAACCATTTTTATTCCATCGCCTAATGTTTCTGAAGACCATCAAACTAAAAATGCTAAAGCAATTGTAGATAGAGGTGCCGCCATTTTAATTAAAGAATCAAATCTAGATGACGAATTTAAAATTGTTTTCGAAGCGATAGTTAAGGATCAGGGGAAATTGCAAAACCTAACAGAAAATATTAAAAAATTAGCAAAACCAAACGCCACTAAAGCCATAGTGGAAGAAATAAAAAAAGTACAAAAAAAATAATGAATTTAAACCAAATACATAACGTCTATTTTATTGGTATCGGTGGTATCGGAATGAGTGCTTTGGCGCGTTATTTTCAATTCCTTGGAAAAAATGTGGCGGGTTATGATAAAACAGAAACGCAGCTAACCCAAGAATTACAAGACAATGGTATTAAAATTCATTTTGAAGATAGTATTGCATTAATAGACGAACGTTTTAAAAATACAGAAAACACATTAGTGGTTATTACGCCAGCGGTTCCAAAAAATCATACCGAATGGAACTTCTTTTTAGATAACGGATTTACGGTAAAAAAACGAGCTGAAGTTTTAGGCATTATTACAAAAGATACGTTTTGTTTTGCAGTGGCAGGTACGCACGGAAAAACAACAACATCAAGTATTTTAGGACATATTTTGTATGAAAGTGGTGTAGATGTTACTGCTTTTTTAGGCGGAATTGTTGAAGGTTACGATTCTAATTTAATCGGCACAGGGAAAACGGTTACAGTTGTTGAAGCTGATGAATTTGACCGTTCGTTTTTACATTTACATCCAAATTTGTCTTGCATTACTTCTATGGATGCGGATCATTTAGATATTTATGGTGATGTGGCAGCTATTGAAGCTTCATTTAAAGAATTTGCACAAAAAGTACCTTCCGAAAATTTATTTATTATTAAAGGTTTGCCTTTAGAAGGAAATGAAATATCAGTTTCTACAATTGCTGAATCAATTCCCCCTTTGGGGGTTAGGGGGCTTGTTGCTCAAAATATCAGAATTGAAAATGGTTTTTATGTTTTTGATGTAAAAACCGCTACAGAATTAATTGAAAATATAAAATTTGGCTTACCAGGTCATCACAATTTAACAAATGCTTTATTGGCATTTGCAATGGCAAAATCATACGGTATTTCAAATGACAAAATAAGTAATGCATTAGCT
>NZ_JBEIET010000217.1:0-2085 GCF_040382755.1 Flavobacterium sp. | reverse complement strand
CAAATTTCATTTTTGTCTACGTACTCCCATTAGAGTTAGCTTAGTCTAATTCGCTTATCGGTTTACAAGGCAAATCTTTCCAAATCTTCATCATCTTCTCACCAAGGTAATTCTAGACGTCCAAACTGAAGTTCAGAGCTTTGGTTTGTATCTTTGGTAAACCCGTGAGCTTGGAGGCTGTCGTACTTCGCCAAATCCGGAGGTTGTGTGTGTATTGGAGGCCAAGTCTACGTCAGAACATTAGAGTGAGCTTGTTTCAGACTCGCCACTCTAAACGACCGCCAAACGTGCCAGATCTACGCCAGAACGGAGAGAGTATCTGTTTCAGACAGACCTCTTTTCCGAGCGCCAGAACGCCGCCAGAACGCCGCCAGAACGGGGGAGACTATCTGTTACAGACAGACTCTCTTCCCGGGCGCCAGAACTACACGACTTCGTCAGAGCATCACTCACAGGCTTAGTTCTTTGACACCAAAAAACCTACAAGGCATCCCTAGAGGAGCTGGGTTTCGGCATTTCCAGAGTGTGCCTAGTTTACTAGATTTAGCTTGTTTTAAAGGCGGAGTGGCATTTCATTCTCAAGTTTTGTCACTTTGCCCCCCTTCGCTGTTTGTAAAGAAGGGGCCTCAAATTTAAGGGCTGGCGTACCAACTGTAAAGAAGCCGAAGTAAGTCCGGTTAAGGAAACTCTGAAGCTTAGGTCAGACTTTGCCAAAATTGTGAGAGCAAGCCTTCGTCAAGCCAACGTCAAGGTAAGGTAACCTGTCTAAAGTCGTAAACGTGTCCAATTCTAATTAAAGTAGGCTCATTTTACGTGCTTGAGATTAGACTGTGCTTGGTTTAGGTCCAATTAGCTTACTATACAGCGGAAGCGCTGTCCAAAAATTTAAATTGATAAAAAATAGAGAATCTATCAAAAAGAGTGTGCCCAGCTCTCTATAAAATAGACGGAGTGTGCCCAGCTCCGTGGGGGAGATAATTAGATTAGAACATTCTTGGTCTACGTTATAGAAAGCTTGGTTTAGGTTCTGGTAACCATTAGGTCACCGCGGAAGCGCTGCCCAAATTTCCATTTTTAGTTTAGTTTTATCAAATAAGTTGTAGAAAGCTTACTTTAAACGTTGGTAACCATTGGGTCACTGCGGAAGCGCTGCCCAATTTTTTCAATTATAGCATACTTTAAACTAATTAACGTTATGGAAAGCTTGTTTTAAGTGCAGGTAACCATTGGGTCACCGCGGAAGCGCTGCCCAAATTTTCCATTAAGCTTAGTTTAATTAGACCTTGTCGTAAGAGCCTTTAAAATTGCCTTAAATAGCCTAAAAATTACCTCAAAACCATAAAGATGGTCTAAGATTATTAAAACTAGCCCAGTCTAGGCTAAACATTGTATAAAACAGCATAAATTTTTCATAATTGTATAGTATATAGGGATCCTACACACTATAAGCTATTCATAAGTTTTTTCAATGGTGCGGACACGTTTTTGCATTTTTAGCCTGGAAGGAAGCATTTTTAAGGGGTACATTATAAAAACAAACTTGTTTGTGATGAAAAGCGCATAATTATAGACCCAAAAATTTCCAAAATCCGTTAAAGTTTGACCGTTTTAGAGGCTACTACAAACAAGATTAGTATTTTCCGAAATTTTGAAGAAATATGCATTTTTAGTTTTACCAAATTTCAAGCCATCGACTTCTAGACTTTGGCGAGTTTTCAATAGTGCGGGCACATTTTTGCATTTTTACCCTAGAAGGAGGCATTTTGTGGGGGTATAGCATTAAATTAAACTTGTTCTAAATAAAAAATGCATAATTATAGACCCAAAAATTTCCTAAATCGGATAAAATTTGACCGTTTTAGCTTATAATTAGAATTTTCCGAGTTTTGACAAATTTTAAACCATAGAGCTCTAGACTCGACTAAGTCGAATTTTAACTACGAATACCTTATTTTGCAATTTTAGCCTAAATAGGGGCGTTTTTTGGGGTTAATGCATAAAAATGAACTTGTTGCAAATTAAATTAGCTACGTTCTAGACCCAAAAATTTTAAAAATTGGTTAAAAATTGACCGAGTTAGAAGCT
>NZ_JBEIET010000216.1:0-2121 GCF_040382755.1 Flavobacterium sp. | reverse complement strand
TGAAGCAAGAATTAAATTGCCTAGAGGAAAAGGGCTATGGCCTGCTTTTTGGATGTTAGGTTCTAATTCTGATACAGCCATTTGGCCGCAATGCGGTGAAATTGATATTATGGAATATTTAGGAAGTAGCCCAACTAAAGTGTTCGGAACCGTTCATGGTCCTGGTTATTCGGGAGGTAATGCAATAACTAAAACCTATGCGCTACCAAATAGCAGGTTCGATACTGATTTCCATATTTTTGGTGTAGAATGGGACGAAAATTATATCAACTTTTATGTAGATGATGTACTTTACAATCAAATTACACCATCAGAAGTAACGGGTAATTGGGTGTTTAACAACCCTTTTTACATAATACTAAACATGGCTGTAGGAGGAAATTATCCTGGTGCTCCAAATAGTGAAACGCCATTTCCACAAGAAATGTTAGTAGATTACGTAAGGGTTTACCAATAAACATTTATAAACAAACTATTTATTAGAAAAGACATCTAATCTCAAAACACGCCTAAGAAATACAATTGAATTTTAGCAATTATGAGCCCAAATACCCATATATCTGACACGAATACTTTTATAGATAATAAGAAAGAAATAAATTTAGAATCGGTTTTTATCCATGATGAAATGTTTTTCAAAATAACAAATCATGATTTGATGCGACCATTTTTTATGAGCATTGTTAGTGATTCTAATCATTGGATGTTTATTTCCAGTAATGGCGGTTTATCTGCCGGTAGAAAAAATGCTGAGTTTGCACTTTTTCCTTATTATACAGATGATAAAATAACTGAATTTGCAGATATTACAGGTAGTAAAACTATTTTTCAAATTGAAAAAAATAACGAGAAATATATTTGGGAACCTTTTTCAGAACGTTTTAATGAAACCTATAATTTAACTAGGAATTTATATAAAAACGAATTTGGTAATAAAATTATTTTTGAAGAAATTCATCATGATTTTAATTTGACTTACAGATACCAATGGAGTTCAAGTAATTTGTTTGGTTTTGTAAAGAAATCAGAGTTGATTAACGATTCTCAGATTGATTACAACATAAATGTTTTAGACGGAATTCAGAATATATTACCTCAAGGAGTTAATAGCGACTTACAAAATTCAACTAGTAATTTAGTTGATGCCTACAAGCGAAATGAACTTCATTTAGATAGCGGTTTGGGAATTTTTGCATTAAGTGCTATTATTGTTGATAGAGCAGAACCTAGTGAAGCATTAAAGGCAAACATTGTCTGGTCTTTAGGGTTTGATAAACCAACGTATTTACTTTCCTCACTTCAGCTTTCGGCTTTTAGAAAATTTCAAGATATACATCAAGAAACGGATATAAAAGGAGAAAAAGGCGCTTATTTTATTTCCACAAAATTGGTTTTAGAAAAAAATGCAACTAAAACCTGGAAGATAATTGCTAATGTTAACCAAAATCAATCGGAAGTTATTCAAATTGCTAATACAATTTCTAATGACGAAACTCTTGAAAATCAAATCATTCAAGATATCGATTTAGGCACTCAAAATCTTATTGCGCTCAATGCAACTGCTGATGGATTACAATTTACGGCAGATAAACGTAAAGATTCGCGTCATTTTTCAAATGTTTTATTTAATATCATGCGAGGTGGTATTTTTGATAACAATTATACAATTGAGAAAAATGATTTCGTAAACTACATAGCTAAAGCCAATAAAAGTTTATTTAAAGAAGAAGAAACCTTTATAAAAAAATTACCAGAAACGTTTGATTATTCATTTCTACAACAACTAATTTATAATCATAATAATGCGGATTTAATTCGACTTTGTACAGAATATCTTCCATTAAAGTTTAGCCGAAGACATGGCGATCCAAGTCGTCCATGGAATAAATTTTCTATTAATACAAGAAGTGAAATAGACGGATCAAAAATATTAGATTACGAAGGAAATTGGCGAGATATTTTTCAAAATTGGGAATCATTAGCAAATGCATATCCTGAGTTTATTGACGGAATGATTCACAAGTTTTTAAATGCTTCAACTTTTGACGGATATAATCCCTATCGTGTTACGAAAGATGGTTTTGATTGGGAAACGATAGAGCCAGATAATCCTTGGTCTTA
>NZ_JBEIET010000215.1:0-2125 GCF_040382755.1 Flavobacterium sp. | reverse complement strand
TTGTGTAAAACTTACGAGTCGTTATATGACGGACCGATTTTTACCAGACAAAGCTATTGATGCTTTAGATGAAGCGGGTTCTCGTGTGCACATTACAAATATTGAAGTGCCAAAACAAATTTTAGAACTGGAAAAACAATTAGAAGAAGTTCGTGAACTGAAAAATTCAGTGGTTAAAAAACAAAAATTTGAAGAAGCAGCCAAATTACGTGATGACGAAAAGAAAATAGAAAAAGATTTAGCCATTGCGCAAGAAAAATGGGAAGAAGATTCTAAGTTAAATCGTGTTGAAGTAACGGAAGACAATGTTGCAGATGTCGTTTCAATGATGACAGGGATTCCTGTAAATAGAATTGCGCAAACAGAAACTAATAAATTAGCCAAACTACCGGAACTAATAAAAGGAAAAGTAATTGGACAAGACGAAGCTGTACAAAAAATTGCTAAATCTATACAAAGAAACCGAGCGGGTTTAAAAGATCCTAACAAACCAATAGGTTCGTTTATCTTTTTAGGTTCTACAGGTGTCGGAAAAACGCAATTAGCAAAAGTATTGGCGAAAGAATTATTTGATTCTGAAGAGGCGTTAGTGCGAATCGATATGAGTGAATATATGGAGAAATTTGCTATTTCACGTTTAGTTGGAGCACCTCCAGGCTATGTTGGCTACGAAGAAGGTGGTCAATTAACCGAAAAAATTAGAAGAAAACCATACGCAGTTGTTTTATTAGACGAAATAGAAAAAGCACATCCAGATGTTTTTAACATGATGCTTCAGGTCTTAGACGATGGTTTTTTAACAGATAGTTTAGGTAGAAAGATCGATTTTAGAAATACAATAATTATAATGACTTCTAATATTGGAGCCCGTCAATTAAAAGATTTCGGTCAAGGTGTTGGTTTTGGAACGGCTGCGAAAACAGCTCAAGCTGATGATTACAACAAATCGGTAATTGAAAATGCTTTGAAAAAAGCGTTTGCACCTGAATTTTTAAATAGAATTGATGATGTAATTGTATTTAATAGTTTAGAAAAACACGATATTGATAAAATAATCGATATTGAAATGGAAAAACTTATTTTACGTATTAAAGATTTAGGATATACGTTTACCATTTCTGAAAAAGCAAAAGATTTCATTGCTGAAAAAGGTTTTGATAAACAATTTGGAGCACGACCATTAAAAAGAGCCATCCAGAAATATGTTGAAGATGCGCTTGCCGAAGAAATAATAACTTCAAAAATACATGAAGGCGATGAAATCTTTATGGATTTAGATGAGGTCTCACAAGAACTAATTGTAAAAGTAATGAAAACAGAAAAACCTGCTAATTAGCAGGTTTTTCTTTATAAATTACTCTAAGAATTAAAATGCATATCCGATACCAAATCCGAAGTTAGGTAAAGTACCACTAGCTTTTAGAGTTGAAAATAAACCATCTTCGTTTTTGTAAGTAAATTTATTATAAGCAATTCCTACGTTTAAATCTATCGACAATCCACTATCCCAAATCCATTGATAACCTCCTTTTGCACCAACTTTTAAGGCACCAAAATTAGTTTCATTAGAAGTTCCCGTTGTAATAGCACCAGTACTACTGATTGAAAATGAATTTTCAAGTTTAACTTTTCCAGAATTGTATCCAGCTTGTGCACCAGCATAAAACCCTTGTAATGCTTCATTAAAGTAATAACGGTATTGTAATTCACCTCCAAAATTAGAATATTTAGCATCACCGATTTTAAATCCACCAATACCACCTCCAACTACAAAGGAGCTGTTATCACCTAACTTGTGTTCAAAACTTACTAAATCTGTACCACCCAAAATTGATAATGGGTTAACTTTTACAATGTTTTCTTGTGCGTTTGTAGCAACAAAACCAAAAACTGCAATTGCAGTAAATAATACTTTTTTCATAAATTATTTGTTTTAGATTAATTTGAGACTGCTAATATAAATATTTTTCTTTTTAAAAAAAATTATTTCTTCAAAAATGGCATTTTAACCACTTTTGCTTTAATATCTTTATTTCTAATTCGAATATAAATTTCAGAATCTGGAGTTGCTAATGCTGTTGGAACGTATCCCATTCCTATGGCAATTCCTAAACTTGGCGATTGC
>NZ_JBEIET010000214.1:0-2152 GCF_040382755.1 Flavobacterium sp. | reverse complement strand
GACACTATATATTTATGGTCAAGAAGCTTGCAATTTGATTGAATATTCAGTAAAATATTTTTGTAAATATGCTTATAAAAATTTGATTAATCTTGTTGTTATCAAAGAACAAGATAGAACTATTTTACCATTGAATCTGAATACTACAATGATATGGACTGGTAGTTTGTATTCTTTAATCAGATTGTGTAAGCAAAGATTGAAACCAGATGCACAGCAAGAAACTAGAGAAGTTGTGCAATTGATGTTAGACCAGTTAAAAGAAAAACAAGTGTTTAATCAAAGTTTAAAAGTTTATGAATTATTATAGAATACATATTAAGGATGGTTGCTTAGAGATAGCTTCTGAAATGCCATTAAAATCAATGGCTTATCATATAAATAATTCTTATTATAGCTTGATTATTTTTGTACTTAAAGATACTGGAGAAGAAAAATTTGTTAAAGCAAGTGAAATTTATTTATTAGAACAAATATTTTAATTATGAGTAAGTCTGGTGATGTTGTAGGTAACTTCAAGCTTCTTTTTAAGGTTGATACTTTAAACTATCTTGTTGAAGTATTAGATTGTTGCCCTAGTATCTTCTGGAGAGGTAGAATGTATCCATCATCTTTTATTTCTCATTGGTCATTACATAGATTAATGATTGAGGTAAAATATGGAAACTTTTGGTATGCAGTTAAAATCCAAAATAATGAAAGTAAATCTACTTCTGTTAAAAGAAAGAAGTGTGATTGGTGCGACAAATACAAAGTAGAGTATAAGTTGACTAATCTAGGTAAAGGAACTACGGACAAGGAATATAGAATTTGTGATGAGTGTAATTATGAACATGATGTTTATTAAAAATAGTGATTATGAGAAAAATATTTAGAGGTGATGAGATTATTGTAAAAGAAAAGAATTTTCAGTATTTTACCTTTGGTAAAATTTATAGGGTTGACCATACAGATTCAAAATATTTTACATTAACCAATAATATTAAAGAATCAGTTAGCTTTATGCACACAGAATTTGATATGTATTTTGAGATTCTAAAGTTAGAAAGCAAAGATGAAGCACCTAAACACTATGACAATTCTAATGGTAGTTTGTATCTATTTGCAGACAAGCAAGGGTTAAACACTTGGGAATTTGATATAGTCAAACGTATTGTTAGGTGTAGAAAAAAAGGTAATTTTAAAGAAGATTTAGAAAAAACTAAATTCCTTATAGATTTATACTTAAAAGAATGGACAGAGAATTAAGACACATTGATTGGTTTAGAGATAACATAGGTAAAACGATATACGGAACTTCTGGATGCAGTTGTTCCGTTTGTCATATGCAATACCTTAAAGGTGTTAGAATATCTGATTTAAACCATGCAAATTCATTGTATAGTATTCAAGATACTACTAACAGAAGATACTTCACTTCTAAAGAAGATAGAGTTGAGTATGAACGAAGTTTAAAAGGGTAAAAATTTTTTATAGCCAAACGTATATATGAAGATAAAAGTAAGCACCAGAGTAGTGCTAATATTCAAAAATCGTGTAGTAAAGATTCCAATCAGTCTTAGAGGTTACTTACAATGCTTACAAGAAGCTTATATATGGGATAAATACAAGCATTTAAACCTTATAGGCGAACTTTATTGGTTCAAGTATGGTATTGTATGTATGAAGCGATATAAACCAGTTAGAGAGGTTCTTCATCTGGATGTGTTCAGAGTAAAGAATAACATTGAAGAATTAAACATAGTTATGTGTGATTTGTATAATAGAGCCAATTGGGGTAAGGATGAATCTGGTAAAAAGATATTAATTGATTACGGAATTAATGAAGAAATTTCTAAAATGTACAATCTTTAAATAATTTTATTATATTTGTACGGATTTCTTGTCAAATGGTTTTGGAAAAAGGGGTTAGATTAAGTTCTAGCTCCTTTTTTTTTATGTTTTAAATTTTTTATAGCCAGCACTATATAAACGGAATTTTTGATAAAATAAATTTTTTGTAGCCAGCAGTATATAACCAATTTTTTAACAGAATAAATTTTTTATAGCCAATCGTATAAAAGAAAAAAAAATATTTTTTTCAAATTTTCAGTAAAATAAATTTATTATAGCCAACTGTATATATACAAATTTGTATAAACAGCGATTTGTG
>NZ_JBEIET010000213.1:0-2179 GCF_040382755.1 Flavobacterium sp. | reverse complement strand
GAGAAAATTTACCAAAAAACAAACCTTTAATTTTAGTTTGTAACCATCAAAGTATGCACGATATTATTCCAATTATTTGGTTTTTAAGAAATGTGCATCCAAAATTTATCAGTAAAAAAGAGCTTGGCAAAGGCATTCCAAGTGTTTCTTTAAATCTAAGAATTGGGGGTTCTGCATTAATAGATAGAAAAGACGGAAAACAAGCTTTAGCAGAAATAAAAAAAGCAGGAGAATACATCAATAAAACAAATCGATCGATGGTTATTTTTCCTGAAGGAACAAGAAGTAAAACAGGAGTTCCAAAAGAATTTGCAACAAACGGATTAAAAATGTTATTCAAATTTGCTCCAGATGCCTATTTTGTTCCAATTAGTATAAATAATTCATGGAAAATGAACAGGTTTGGACAATTTCCTTTAGGATTAGGAACAAAAATAACATTTCAGATACATGAACCTTTAAAAATTTCTGATTATACTTTCGACGAAATTTTTGAAAAAACTGAAAAAACTATAAAAAAACATATAAATTAAAAATCATGTCAATACAAAATATACGACTTGAAGTCATGCATTTATTGGAAAATAAAATTGATTCTTTTATGGATGAATTTTTAATTCCTGTAGAAAAAATTTGGCAACCAACCGATTTATTACCTGACTCTAATCAAGAAAATTTTTTAGAAGAAGTAAAAGAATTGAGAGAAATTTCAAAAGATTTACCTTATGATTTTTGGGTTACTTTAGTTGGAGATACTATTACAGAAGAAGCTTTACCAACCTACGAATCTTGGTTAATGGATGTGGAAGGTGTGGATAATGTAGAAAGAAATGGGTGGAGCAAATGGGTACGTCATTGGACAGGTGAAGAAAACCGTCATGGGGATGTTTTAAACAAATATTTATATCTTTCTGGGAGAGTAAATATGCGAGAAATAGAACAAACGACACAACATTTAATTAATGATGGTTTTGATATTGGAACCGGAAGAGATCCATACAAGAACTTTGTTTATACCAGTTTTCAGGAATTAGCCACTTTTGTTTCTCATAACAGAGTAGCACTAATTGCTAAAAAATACGGTGAAAAAAAATTATTCAAAATGTGTAATTTAATTGCTGGTGATGAAATGCGCCATCATTTAGCCTATAGCGAATTTGTAAATCAGATTTTTAAAGTAGATCCAAGCGAAATGATGTTGGCGTTTCAATACATGATGAAACAAAAAATTACCATGCCTGCCGTTTTCTTACGTGAATCTGGAGAAAAAATTGGTAGTGCATTTGAAGCTTTTTCAGATTCAGCACAAAGAATTGGAGTATATACTGCAGCCGATTATGTTGATATTTTAGAAAAACTAAACGTAAAATGGGACATTGCAAATATGAACGGACTTACCTCTGAAGCCGAAAAAGCAAGAGATTATCTTATGAAATTACCAGAAAGAATGAAGAAAATTTCTGAAAGAATAATTATTCCAGAAGAAGGCCAGATTTTTAAATGGGTAGAACCTGCATTAATTAGATAATTTTTCAAATTCAAAAAACATAAATTCCAAATTCCTAAAGAGTTTGGAATTTTTTATCCAAACTAAAATGTCAGTACTAGAAAATACACAAAACTTCGTGAAAAAACAACTAGAAAATGCTGAAAGTGGTCATAATTGGTTTCATATTGAGCGTGTCTATAAAAATGCTTTGCTAATTGCAAAAGAAGAAACTTGTAATTTAGAGGTAATTCAATTAGCTGCTTTATTACACGATATTGCCGATAGTAAATTTCACGATGGCGACGAATCTATAGGTCCAAAAACAGCTCGTGATTTTTTATCAAAAGAAAATGTTTCGGAGGCAACTATTTCTCACGTGGTAGCTATAATTGAAAACATTTCATTTAAAGGTGGTAATTTCGAAAAAAACTTCAGTTCTAAAGAGTTGGAAATTGTGCAAGACGCCGACAGACTTGATGCAATTGGAGCTATTGGAATTGCTCGAACATTTAATTACGGTGGTTTTAAAAACAGAGAAATATATAATCCAGAAATCGTTCCGAATTTGTCGCTTTCAAAAGAAGCATATAAAAATTCAACTGCGCCTACAATTAATCATTTTTACGAAAAATTATTGCTGTTAAAAGATAAAATGAATACGGAAACAGGTAAAAAATTGGCTCAAAAAAG
>NZ_JBEIET010000212.1:0-2191 GCF_040382755.1 Flavobacterium sp. | reverse complement strand
GTTTCCCAAAATTCTAATTGTGCGGTTTGAGATAATAATTTTTCAACTCTATCTAAATCTTTAGCACCTGGTAATTCTACTAAAATTCTTCCTGTTTCACCAATTTTTTGAATGTTTGGTTGCGCTACTCCGAATTTATCGATACGTTTAGTTAATACTTTATAAGCACTTTCAATAGATTCAGCTACTTTCTTTTTCAAGATAACTTTTACTTGATCGTCAGTCATATTTAACTGAATTTCTTCAAAAGTTCTATTGTAGAATGCTTCAGCTGAAGCCATTTTTATAGTTCCGTTAGATTCTGCAGCAAAAGCGTCAAAAAAGGCATCTAAATAATCTTGATTTCCTCTTCTTTCTTTTGTTGCTCTTTCTAAAGCTCTGTTGAAAGTTGGGTTTTTAGAATTGTTAGATAATGTTTTTAAAACGTCTTTAACAGAAACTTCTAACGTTACGTTAATTCCACCTTCTAAATCTAATCCTTTGTTGATTTGTTGTTTTTCAACATCTTCATAAGTAAAGCCTAAAAAAACGTCTTTTTTCTTTAGATCTTTTAAGTAGTTTAATTCTTTTTGAGAATCTCCTTTCGCAAATTCTTTCGCATCTTTTACAATTCCGTTAGCAACAAACGTAAAAGAAAGTTGATAGATACAAGCAATCGTAAATATGATTGCGAAGAATTTAATTAGTCCTTTGTTCTGCATTATAGTTAATTTAAGTTATTTTCTTTAAAAACGGACAAATATATCATTTCATAAAGGATAAAACAATTTTATTTGAGCCTAAAATTCATTTTTTATTAATATTTATTCAACATTACGAAAAAATCATCTTTTTTACACTTTTAATTGACTCAAAATAAGATGAATAAAAAAAGCGTTGAAACAATCAACGCTTTTTAATTTTTATAATTTGTTCAAATTATTTATCTGTAATTGTTGATTCTGCAATTTTTTTGTACGTTCCGTTTTCTAATTTCTCACGTATGGCTTCAAAAGCAGTTAACGTTTCATCAATATCTTCTAATGTATGCGTAGTTGTTGGAATCATTCGTAATAAAATCATTCCTTTTGGAATTACTGGATACACTACTATTGACAAGAAAATACCGTAGTTTTCTCTTAAATCATTTACCATAATCATAGCTTCAGGTATAGAACCTTCCAAGTAAACTGGTGTAATACACGTATTTGTATCGCCAATATTGAATCCTTTTTCTTTTAATCCGTTTTGTAACGCATTAACATTTACCCATAATTTATCTTTGATTTCAGATGAATTACGTAATAATTCTAAACGTTTCAACGAACCAATTGTTTGAATCATTGGCAATGCTTTAGCAAACATTTGAGAACGTAAATTATATTTTAAATAATCAATTACATCTTTATCACCCGCTACGAAAGCACCAATGTTTGCCATTGATTTTGCAAAAGTTGAAAAATATACATCAATTCCATCTTGACAGCCTTGCTCCTCACCTGCTCCAGCACCTGTTTTACCAAGCGTACCAAATCCGTGTGCATCATCAACCAATAAACGGAAATTGTATTTTTTCTTCATTTCTACAATTTCTTTTAACTTACCTTGTTGTCCTCGCATACCAAAAACACCTTCCGTAATAAACAAAATACCACCACCAGTTTCGGTAGCTAATTTTGTAGCACGTTGCAAGTTTTTTTCCATACTTTCGATATCATTGTGCTTATAGGTAAAGCGTTTTCCACTATGCAAACGAACACCGTCAATAATACACGCGTGTGCATCTACATCATAAACAATAACATCATTTCTGGTAACCAAAGCATCAATTGTAGATAAAATTCCTTGGTAACCAAAATTCAATAAATAAGCCGATTCTTTCATTACAAAAGCTGCCAATTCTTGTTCTAATTGTTCGTGATACTTAGTGTGTCCACTCATCATACGAGCTCCCATTGGGTAAGCCGCACCATATTGTGCTGCTGCTTCAGTATCTGCTTTACGAACTTCTGGATGATTGGCTAACCCTAAATAGTCATTCAAACTCCAGTTTAATATATTTTTACCTTGAAATTGCATTCTTGGGCCCAATTCACCTTCCAACTTTGGAAACACGAAATAACCTTCTGCTTGTGAAGCCCATTTTCCTAACGGTCCTTTATTTTGTTGTATTCTTTCAAATAAATCTTTAACCATAATTTCTTACTTAATT
>NZ_JBEIET010000211.1:0-2209 GCF_040382755.1 Flavobacterium sp. | reverse complement strand
TTGCTGCAAATGGCAAAGGAAAAATAGCCATTCCTTTTCATTCTGAAGAAGATTTTAATCGAATTATGAAATTAATCAACGATTAGTGAAGCGGTTTCTTTACATATTTATTTTACTGTTTTTGGGCACAACATTTTCTGTAGCTCAAAAGAGAGAATTAAAAATTGAAACTAAAGACATCGTAAAATCCGACATCAACCCATTATCGCCAGCAAAAGCGGCTTTTTATTCTGCTATTTTACCAGGATTAGGCCAAGCATACAATAAAAAATATTGGAAAATTCCTATAGTTTACGGTGCTATTGGTGCTGGGGTGTATTTTATTATGGATAATAATAAAAAGCACAATCAATACCGTGACGAATACAAAAAACGATTAGCTAATGGCGGCGCAATTGACACTTCAGATCCTACTTATGGAAAGTTAAGTACTGAAAGTGTTATTAGAGGACAAAAATTCTATCAAAAAAACAGAGACTTATCTGTACTTATTACTGCTGGTTTGTACATTCTAAATATTGTAGAAGCAAATGTAGACGCTCATTTATTGCAATTTAACGTAAATGACGATTTATCATTAAAACCAGATTTACATACCAATCCGTATACATTTAACCAAAATGTAGGTTTTACATTAACCTATCAATTTTAACATTTTTTTTCGTAACATTTTATTTAAAACAACAACTAATCAAAATGAAAATAGCATTATTAGGGTACGGTAAAATGGGAAAAGTAATTGAAAAAATTGCTTTAGATCGTGGTCATGAAATTGTGTTACGAAAAGGAAGTTCTGATTCTTTTGAAGGAATTACAAATGCAGATGTTGCCATAGACTTTAGTGTTCCAAGTTCTGCTGTTAGCCATATTTCAGAATGTTTAAACCAAAATATTCCAATAATATCTGGAACAACAGGTTGGTTAGAAAATTATGATGAAATGGTACATTTATGCCAAGCAAAAAACGGAAGTTTTATTTATGCTTCGAACTTTAGTTTAGGGGTAAATATTTTTTTCGAACTAAATAATTATTTGGCAAAAATGATGAAAAACCTTTCTGATTATAAGGTTTCAATGGAAGAAATTCATCACACACAAAAATTAGATGCACCAAGCGGAACAGCAATTAGCTTAGCTAATGGAATTATAGAAAATACAGATTATGTTAATTGGACATTAGAAAACCCAACTGATAATCAAATTTATATTGACGCAAAAAGAATAGAAAACATTCCTGGAACGCATTCTGTTTTTTACGATAGCAAAGTGGATCAAATAGAAATAAAGCATACCGCACATAGTAGAGAAGGCTTTGCTTTAGGTTCGGTCATAGCTGCAGAATGGTTAATAGGTAAAAAAGGCGTTTTCACTATGAAAGACGTTTTGGGAATATAAGTATAATTTACGATTTACGATTTACAATTTACGATTTACAAAAACACAAAATTATGGACATATCAACTTGGATTATTACAATATTAATAATTAGTACAATACACGCAATTTGTACTTGGAAATTATATCTAAAAGCAGGTAGAAAAGCTTGGGAAGCCTTCATTCCTGTTTATAACGGAATTGTATTAATGCAAATCATAAACCGACCAAAATGGTGGGTGCTTTTATTATTTTTACCTGTAATTAACTTGTTAATTTTACCTGTAATTTGGATTGAAACCTTACGTACTTTCGGTAAAAAATCCACTGTAGATATGTGGTTGGGTGTAATCACTTTCGGATTGTATGTTGGTTATGTAAATTATACACAAGACGTTTCATACGAAGCTGAACGCAATATCAAACCCGCAACAAAAGCTTTAGATACTTTAGGTTCAATTACTTTTGCATTAATAGTAGCGACTTTCGTACATACGTATTTTATTCAACCCTTTGTAATTCCTTCTTCATCATTAGAAAAATCATTATTAATCGGCGATTTCTTATTCGTAAGTAAATTTCATTACGGTGCAAGAACACCAATGACTCCAGTTGCAGCACCAATGGTTCATGATTCAATTCCAATGGTAAAAAAACTATCGTATTTAAGCAAACCACAATTACCTTATTTTAGATTTCCTGCTTTAGAAAAAATTAAAAATAACGACATTGTTGTTTTCAATTGGCCAAGAGATACACTATCGAATATGTATTTGCCAGCTACAGAAAGAATTGACAAACCTCGCGATAAGAAAACAAATTATGTAAAACGTTG
>NZ_JBEIET010000210.1:0-2226 GCF_040382755.1 Flavobacterium sp. | reverse complement strand
TAAAACCATCCATAAGGAATTGGATCAAAATTTAATCCCAGCAAATTATCTAAAATCATTGCTGAAATAGCAAAAATCATATTAAATAAAACGAAATACCAATACTCTGATCTTCTCGCTCTACCATTAAAATTTGCATAGTTGTCAAATACAACTTTTTTGTACCATTGAAACATAATAATTAAAATTAATTGGTTATTAATAACAATATTATGAAATATTTATGAAAATAAAAATATTATTCTTTGTTTTTTGAAACATTATTTTAGGATTTGTCAAATACTTTTATAAAGAATTGAAAAACAACTATTTCCAAATAGATTGTTTCAAAACTGAATCTAAATTATTATTTTTGATATAAAAAAACACTCTAATTAAGTGATAGATTCCTAATAATGCTCCCATAAAATAAGCAAGCTTCATACTGTAAAATAATTTATCAAAAAATGGTTTTTTATAAATTAATTCTGCAATAAGTTTAAACAAAACCAAGAGACAAAAAAATACAAAAAGTGGTCCAAATAGATGATGTAATAAACTTCTATAAATATCGCCTTCATAGAAATATACAATAGATTTTGTAATTCCACAACCTGGACAGGGAAAACCAGTTAACATTTTGAACGGACATAAAGATTGTTCGTTATCTAAATTTCCAGAATTATTTTGTTGTATAAAAAAAGGAACAATTAGTGTAACAAGTACACCAATTATTCCTAAAATTCTATTTTTTATAAAAGGTTTAATTGTATAATTTATTTATATCACCTTGAATAATCATTGCTGAAACCATTGGAAAGAAAAAACCTAAAATCAATAAAAGTACTGATTCATCTTTTTGAGGTTGACCCGTTAATTCGTATATTTTCGGCAGAGCTTCTTTTCCTGCTACCCAATAATAATATAAATTAATTGGCATACAGCATCCCGCTAATATAGCAACTGGAGAAGATATAACTTCTTTTCCTGCAGCAGCATTCATTACTTCAGCGGCTTTTATGTTCCAATAAATCAAGTACAATCCGCAAGTTAAAATTCCGAAAATTAATACCATTACTGGGTCTACTTTAAATACGGGGAGATTTGGTTTTTGGTTATTCCACTCCTCTTGTTTTGTAACTTCATTCATAATTTTATAGTTTTAGTTTTTGATTAGATGCCTATTTTTTTATTTTGTTACATAAACTTTCAAAATTTTATTTACAATAACTTGGGCAAGTTTTTCTTTACTTTCAAATGTCCAACCTGCTATATGTGGTGATAAAAGCACATTATTAGCGTTTAGCAAGTATTCAAAAGCAGCTGGTTTTTCACCTTCAAATAAGGTTTCAAAAGATAGTTTTTCGTATTCTAAAACATCTAAACCTGCACCTAAAATTTTACCGGATTGTAATGCAGAAACTAAATCGGCAGTTACAACACTTTTTCCTCTTGCGGTATTTATAAACCAAAATGGTTTTGAGAATTGATTGATAAACGTAGTATTTACCATTTTATCGGTTTCTGCTGTCCACGGAATGTGTAAACTTAAAACATCTACTTTTTGTTGTATTTCTTGTAAGGTAACTTGTTTAGCATTTTCATCGCCTTTATTTGGTATAATGTCATAACACAAAACGTCAACTTCAAAACCTCGCAATTTTTTTGCGAAAGATTTTCCCATATTTCCATACCCAATAATTCCAACTGTTTTTCCGTCTAATTCTGTTCCGCGATTGCTTTCACGATTCCATTGTCCTGATTTGACTTCTTTATCGGCGGTATTTAATTTATTGAATAATGACAATAGCATGCCTAAAGCGTGTTCGCCAACAGCAGAAGCGTTTCCTTCTGGAGCGGCAATTAGTTTAATGTTTTTACTTTCGGCATATTCGCAATCGATACTTTCTAAACCGGCACCCACTCGCGCAATGAATTGTAAGTTTTTTGCTTTATCAATAAAGGTTTTATCAATTTTAAATCGGCTTCTAATGACAATTCCGTGATAGTTTTCTATTTTACTTTCTACTTCTTCTTTGGTGGAAGTATAATCTGCTTCATTCTGAAAACCTGCCTTTTCTAATTGCTCCCAAAGCAACGGATGATTGGTGTCAAGATGAAGAATTTTAATTGTAGAAATAGTTTGCATAGAATTCATTTTGAAAACGGAAAGTTAGATTATTTCGAAGAGATTCGCAATTTTTTCAATAAGAAACACGTAAACTCAAACACAGATTGACACAGATT
>NZ_JBEIET010000209.1:0-2253 GCF_040382755.1 Flavobacterium sp. | reverse complement strand
TGGCAAGAGGACAACGACAAAACAACAGAGGACAATGGTAAAAGTGGTTCTGCCAAAGCAACACCATCCAGCCGTCCCGAAATCTACGTCCTTGACGAAGAACAAGAGGGGGAAGAAGAAGAAGAAGAAGAAGAAGTTCCACTCAAAGTCAAAAAACCCAACAAGCAAAAGGCCGACAAAAAAAAATGAGGTCTCAGGTGGATCCCCTGCTAAAAAAGTCAGCTTTTGGGTGTGTTCTAGTATTGGGCAGGTGGGAAAGAAAAAAAATAAAAAATCTACAAAAAAACATTGAAAACAAATACTAATACACTTGCCTGTTGCCAATTCGAAATAATAAAACAATTTAAAAAAACGTTTGTTTTACATCTTTTTTTGTATTATTTTTTATTCTTTTATCTAATCAGATCGGGAACGGGAAAATCGAGTTTACTAAAACATTTGGTGGAATCGGTCCACTCAGATCGGGCAAACAACCGAGGCAACTCTGCAAGTGCCAAAATTAAGCACTTGTACTTGCTCAACGTCAAAGCGTCAGAGTCCAAAGCCTACACAAAGTATTTTGAGGACGTTACCATGTTAGATTCGTTTGACAAACTAAAGTCTACCCAAAAGAATGCACTCATTATTGTGGAGGATATAATTAACATGTCAAAAAATGACGAAAAACTGTTACGGACAGCTCTTAATTACGACGCCCACCACAAACGTCAAAAAATTTTCTGCGTTAGTCACTCGATTTATAAAAATTCAATTTGGTCCCTGTTGTCTTTTTTTCACTACATAATTTTTACTAGCGCCCCCTCAAATGTGCCCGTCCTTCGATTTACTTTCAACTATTTTAAAATTGAAAAACCTCAATTTGAGGATTGGCTAAAAGAATACCTAACTGTTGGCCAGGGCGGCAAGAAAGGCACCTACTTTTATTTTGACTGCGTCAAAATGACCTTCAATGTGTCCGAAAACACACAATTTACAAAGAAAAAATTATTGGGCACCCTGGGAGACGACAGTAAAAATAAGCCTGAAACTAATTTAGTGGGGAGCGAAGAGCACAGAAAAAAATTGCAGTCAAAATTTGAAACTTTAATTGAGTCTTTCGAGTGTCAGGCCCAGGCTATAGCCATTTTTTCTATTCTGGTCAATTGTCTAAATTCCAATTTAATTAGAGAACATGACTTGTCATTTGCCTTTAAATCGTCTCGTCACAAGCACGTTAGCATTAGATTTTCGCTTGTTGACTATATAACGTCAATGCTTACAAGCGGCGCTCCAGTAACGAAACCTCTGTTGGCCTTTCACAATTACGTTAAATCGTACTGTCATATACCTGTCATTTTTTATCGAAACCAGCTGTATAGCAAATAAAAAATGTATAAAAAGGGGGAGAAAAAACTAGAATCGCCTCAGTCAATCAGTCAGACCATCTATTGAAACAACACCAACAACAATGTTGTGTCGTAAACATATTTTTCAAAATTCGGCCGAACAACAGGCTATTGCGGCCAAGCTGCATCACACGTCTCGTCAACCGCCCATGAGCGGTGTCTTGACCAGAGAGGACAGATATTGGCTTTTTATCAAAAAAATTCAGGACTTACAAAAGGTAAATAAATGACTTGTCGATATATATTTACATTTTGTTATGTTTGTACTAAGCTATTTTTTGTTTTTTTTTCTTAAAAAAAGGGACTACAAATCATGAAATGGCTGATTGACTCGGGCGTTGGAACCTACATCATTCCAATGATCATGATTTACCTCAATTTGGACGACTTTGCTGAAATGGCTGCAGCTGCTACAGTCTATTCACTGGACCTGACCCCCTATTTAAAAAATTCGCCTGCTCTGACGAACACCGTAATCTTCAAAAATCATTTTCAACACTTGTCAGACGGCAAACAAGATCATCCCATCATTGACTTTAATCGATTGTGGCAACTATCAACCGACGAATTATTAATCGAAATTAGAACTCTAAATTTGACCTGGAAACCGTTGTACAAAACTGACATTATTATGCCCTTTTTAGTCGAACGTTGCGTTCGAAAACCGCTAGTGTCGTTCAATCCCATTTTCGAAGTTATGGCTTTGGTCGAAAAAACTCATTTTTATATTTTAAGTTACGGCGGATATTTACGAACTGATCGTGGTCAACTAATTTACGCCGAACAAGTAGGATGCGATCAAGTATCGTTCCTGTCGTGGAATCCGACAGGAACCTACTTGTTGGCTTGCTTTGTCCCTACAGGCATG
>NZ_JBEIET010000208.1:0-2269 GCF_040382755.1 Flavobacterium sp. | reverse complement strand
TACCCCAGTAAATACAACGGGATTAGATAGGCAATGGGTAGTTACAACAACTTATGTAAATGGAACAACTCAAACATTAACAGTAATACAGTCAGCATGATAAAAGGGATAATTGATATGTTAAAAATTAGTGAGTTCGTTGGGGTTTCTGAGAATATAGAAATAGCCAAAGGAAAACACGAATTAAAAGACACAATAAAAGATATTTGGAAACAAGCATTTAGAGAATTAAAAGTAAAACGTAATGGCAGAAAAAAGGGTAATTGAATTAGAAATTCAAGACAATAGCAAAAGTTTAAAATCGCAATATAAAGAAGCGGTTGCAGAACTTCAAAAAGTTTCTGCTCAGTATGGTGAAACGTCGGAACAAGCTATTAAAGCAGCAAAAGCCGCAGCAGAATTAAAAGACCAAATAGGATTCTCAAAAGATTTAGTTGACTCGTTTAACCCTGACGCTAAATTTAATGCGTTAAGCAAATCTGTAGGCGGTGTTTTAGACGGATTCCAAGCTGTTGAGGGTGCAATGGGGTTAGTCGGAGTAGAGAGCGAAGCGTTGCAGGAAACAATGTTACGAGTTCAAAGCGCAATGGCTTTATCTCAAGGGGTTCAAGGTTTAATGGAAGCTAAAGATTCTTTTAAACAATTAAAGGCTGTTGTTGTTTCGGCTATAACATCAATTACGGCTGCTAAAACAGCTGAAAATGTAGCGACCGAAGCAGGGGTTATTGTTGAAAATCAAAGTTTATTAGCAAAAGGTAAAAATTTAATTCTTACTGGTTTACAAACAGTAGCGACAACCGTTTTAACAGCTGCTCAATATGCTTATAATTTAGCAATTAGTTTAAACCCTATTGGGTTAATGGTTGCTGCGGCAATTGCGTTAGTTGCCGTTGGTTATAAATTAGTTTCAATGTTTCAGGAAGCGGAAGCAGAAACAAACAATTATAATAAATCTATAAAAAAATCAACGGAAGAATTAAAAAAACAAAATGCGGAATTAGCAAAGTCAAAAACACGATTAGAAGAAAGCAATAAATTTCAATTAGACTACGCAAAGGCGTCAGGAAAATCTGCAGAGGAGTTAAGAAAATTAGCAATAAAACACGCGGAAGAAGAATTAGCCTTAGCGCGTAAAAATAAAGAGATAGCCAAATCGACATATTTACGAGAAAAGGATATTTTATCTTCAATGAAAGCTAACGATGCCGACGATGAAATTATTAAGAAACAAACAGAACTTGTTACAAAAGCAGGTGACAGCGCAAAACAAATGCGTGAAATTGCCCAAGATGAATATAAAGAGTTAGTTGATTTAAAAAAACAACAAAGAATTGAAATTAAACAAGAACAAACGGACTCTTTAAAGGATCAAAAGGAAAATAATAAAAGTTCAATCGACGCTCAAAAAGAAAAACTAAATAACGAGTTAGACCAAATTAAAGAATTCATTAAACAAGCAAAAGCGGAAACGGCAGAAAGATTACGAACCGAACAAGAAAACGAAGAGCTTGCAGTTAATGAAAAATTCAATGCTCAAATTAAACTTGCAAAAAAACACGGAAAAGATACTACGGCATTAGAAATTGAACAAGCAAATCAGTTAAATGAAATTCGTTTAAAATATCAAGCTCAAGAATATGCAAAAGCGGAAGAGTTAAGACAAAAAGAACTTGACGCAATTAAGGAATCTAATCGTTTAAAGCTTGAAGCGGAACAAGAGTTACAAGCGCAAATTGAAGCTATTGACGAGGCTAATTTTCAGGCAGGTTTACAAAAGTCAATGACCGAAGACGAGTATGCATTGGAGTTGGTACGTCAGAAATACTTTGCACTTGAAGAAGCGGCAAAAGGAAACGCAGAACAGTTAGCAATTATTGAAGCTGCAAAAGCGTTGGAGATTGAAGCTATTGATAAAAAAAGTAAAGATAAACAAGTAGCAGCGGAAAACGAACTTAGGCAAAAAAGATTACAATTAGCAGGCCAAGCGTTTACGGCAATAGGTGATATTATTGGAGCATTCACGGCTAAAAATGATAAAGACGCACGTAAACAATTCGAAATACAAAAGGCGTTTAATTTAGCGGCTGCGGTTACAAACACAGCAATGGCGGTTACGGGTGCTTTAACGGCAGGTGGTAACCCTATAAAATTAGCAACGGGAATGCAATTTGTTGAAGCTGGTATAGCTGCAGCAACTGGAGCTGTAAATATTGCAAAAATTGCTTCTTCAAGATTTGGCGGTGGTGGTGGTGGTTCTGCTCCAAGTCCT
>NZ_JBEIET010000207.1:0-2310 GCF_040382755.1 Flavobacterium sp. | reverse complement strand
TCTGACAAGGCTACTATGTCGTACCAAAAACCTCTAAAGAAATTTAGAGGTTTTTTTGCTTTCATAAAACATCAAAAACTGCTCATAATCTTTATGTAAATTGTTCGAGATGCTGTCTGACAAGGCTACTATGTCGTACCAAAAACCTCTAAAGAAATTTAGAGGTTTTTTTGGCTTCATAAAACATCAAAAACTTCTCATAATCTCTTAGCAAATTGTTCGAGATGCTGTCTGAAAGGGCTACTAAGTTTTATCAAAACCTCTAAAGAAATTTAGAGGTTTTTTTATATTAAAAAAATTCCAAAAACTGCTCATAATTTCTTAGCAAATTGTTCGAGATGCCCTCTGAAAGGGCTGCTAAAAAAGCTTCAGTGAAATCTGATGCTTTTTATATTTATATATATTCAGAAAAATAATTTCGTTCAACTCAATTCGTAGCTATTTTTAACTTTTTTTATATCGAACTATAAACTTCTGAAGTAAATTAGAGTTTTTTTTAATATTACTTCAATAAAATTTTCTAGAAAATAGAAAGAAGAATAAATACTTATATCTTATCCCTTTATTTTATTGGCTTAACGGGCTAAAACTGGTATTTTTACAACGGGCTTGTTCTGTTAAAAACTAAGTCAAATTGTGAATAACCTTCGCTTTCTATTCTCAAAATTTATTTTGAACTTTGTAAAGCAGGTCAGGTTAGTTTTTCGGAGCATTTCCAAGAGGCAAAAAATTAATTATTAATTTAATACATTTAAAAAAATGAGTATTAAGTTTAAAATTCTTCCTAAGAAGAATCCTCAGGACATCACAGCTCCTGAAAAGTATTATGCAACGTCGATTGCAAATGGTGAAACTACCTTAGAGTCATTAGCAGAAATGATAGCCTATCAGTGTACTTTAACTGACACTGATTGCTATGCCGTTTTACGTTCTTTAGAGCGAAATATGCTAATGGAACTTAGCCAAGGCCGAATTGTAAAATTAGGTCACGTTGGTACGTTTCAAGTGAGTGTTAGTGCTAACGGACAAGATTTGGAAGAAGATGTTAAGGCAACTGACATCAAGAAAAGTCGTATTTTGTTTCGTCCAGCTAAAAAACTGAAACAAATGTTAGGTACTTTAAGTTACCAAAAAGCGAGCTAGTTACCCGCTATTGAGATTAAGTCTCTTCCGAAAGCCTCGAACGTTCCCGCGTTCGGGGCTTTTTTTTATAAAATTCAGTTCAAATTGCACCTGTCTAGTTTTTCAACTCAACCTGACGAATTGAAAAACTCGACTTGTTAAGACAAAAAAAAGCACCAGACAAAATAAAAAAAGATAAAACAGCAAAATTGACTTAAAATTCAACCAAAAAACGTACAAAAAAGCGATTTGCTGTTGACAAAAAAGCATAAAAAAAGCTCAAAAAATAGAGCTAGTTACCCGCTTTTGAGCTAAATTTCTTTCGAAAGCCTCGAATAGTTCCCGCTATTCGTATCGATATATACGATGTAAAATTAAAACTAAAATAGTTTAATACCAATAAAATAATCAAAATTTTTTTAATAAAATTCAAAACTACATACTACAAACTGAAATTTTGTAGAAATCATTCTACATTGGTTTATTTTAAACTATTAAAAATCATAATTCTGCACAAATAATTATAGCTTTTTCAAAATATAGTTTTGATTTAAGTAAATCTGAATTTCTGGAACTTGCAGATGAAAAAATAGCAAAACCAAGTGATTTTTAAAAATAAAACAATTGAGAAAAAAATAAACTCCAAATCGGAAAAAAATTATTGAAAGTATTAACACCAAAACCGAACTTGCTAATAAAGTTATCTCACTTGTTAGTAAAATTATCATATTCTTTCAATAAATGGTTATAGCATTATTTCATAATTTAACTAAATATACATTTGTTTACGATAATGCGTTTCATAATTCACAGGTCCTCTATCAAAATAAAACTTGGATAGATATGCAAAGAAAATGATTGCTTTAATTTATTAGATAATAAAACGCATAGAATATGATGTTTAGAATCTTATGAAAATCATTTTACAAATTGTTCGATATCTCGGCTGAGAAGTTTACTAAATAAGGTATTCAGAAATGAGTAGCGTTATTTAATTAATTCATCAACAAATGATTAAGTTTTAGCATTGGTTTTTTTTTATTGTATAATTAAAGAATAAATCACTACTTTTGCACTTTTATTTTCAAAATTATATGACTACACAGAAAATTATTGGGTACAGAAAGTTACTTAATGTTACCAGAGATGCAACATTAAAAGAATTAAAAACAATATATAGAAATAGTA
>NZ_JBEIET010000206.1:0-2310 GCF_040382755.1 Flavobacterium sp. | reverse complement strand
TTTTCTAAAACACTCTTGTTCGGCATCATCATCGTATTTTACAGACTCACCTGTCCATCCTGTATGGCATTTTATACCAAAATGATTGTTCGCTTCTTTAGCTAAAGATCCAAATCCAGCACCCGACTCTAAAATACCCTGTGCCATAGTAATACTTGCAGGAATACCGTGAACCTTCATGTTATTTTTTGCCGTTTCTTTAAAATCTTCAATGTATTTTTTTACATCTTCTGTTGTAGCTTTTACTTTTGATGTTGCAACTAATATTTCGCTACCAGAAGGATTTTCCTTTGCTGGAGATTTTGCTACTGGTGTTGGTTTTGTAACAGTTTTTTTTGAAGTAGGATATGTTTTAGAATACTTTTTTCCTTTTGTAGTAGTGATTTTAGAACCTCCACAACTTGTTAAAAGCAGCGCAAAAAATAGTATTAAAATTTTATTTATCATATTATTATCTTTGTTTTTCCAGATTTTTCTAATTTTAAATTCATACCTGCAATACCTTGTAAACCACCGGTATGAATGGCTAAAATTTTTGAATTTGGTGGAAAAAAATCATTTTGTATTAAATCTAAAATACCAAACATCATTTTTCCGGTATAAATTGGATCCAATGGAACTTCATATTGTTTGTAAAAGGAATTTATAAATTCAATTAATTCATTTGTTACTTTTCCATAACCACCAAAATGATACTCACAATTTATAGTCCAATTCTTTTGATTTGCAAATTTAGCAATATCCTTTTGTAAAAAATCACCTTTTAAGGAAGAAAATCCAATAATATTTTGATGTGATGCAGCACTATTAATAATTCCTGAAATAGTACCGCCAGTTCCTACAGAAGTGCAGATATACGAAAATTCAGAATCAAGTTCATTTAAAATTTCTTCACATCCTTTTATCGCTAATTCATTTGTGCCGCCTTCGGGTAGTAAATAAAAATCACCAAATTTTGACTGCATTTCTTCTAAAAATTCAGGTGTGTCTTTTAACCTGTAAGCGTCTCTTGAAACAAAAGCAAATTTCATTCCAAATTGTTCAGCAACTGCTAAACTTGGGTTTTCATTTATCTTTTCTTCTAATTCTTCGCCTCTAATTATTCCAATAGTTTCAAAACCAAACTCTTTTCCAGCACCTGCAACAGCTACAATATGATTAGAAAATGCCCCGCCAAAAGTGAGCAATTTTTTATATCCTAATCGTTTTGCTTCGGCTAAATTATATTTTAATTTTCTGAATTTATTTCCAGAAATTATAGGATGCAATAGATCTTCTCTTTTGATAAAAAGTTCAATTCCGTTAGGAAAATGAATAGGTATTTTCTGGTTTTCTGATTTCATAAAAAAGAAATAATTGTTTCATTAGTTAAATATTTAAAAAACTAATACAATCATTTGCTGCAAAGTTCCTAAATTTGCGAATATGAACAATGAAATAAATCCAAAAAATTTAATAGAAGGAGAAGATTTTTATTTTACTCCTGAAGGATATAAATGTTTTACAGAAAAACATCATTTAAAGCGAGGATATTGCTGTAAAAGTGGCTGTAGACATTGCCCATATGGTTTCGACAAAAAAACAGGAAGAAATAAAAAATAGTTTTAGACAACCGATTTTCAAACATAAATTTCTGAAAATCCAAAATCTAAAAATCAAAATCTAAAAAAAATGACTTTTAAAGAGCAAATACAACAAGGAATTCCAGATATTTTACCGCAACATAAACCGTATGATGCCGCAATAAATCACGCACCAAAACGTAAAGAAATTCTTTCAGACGAAGAAAAAAAATTAGCTTTAAAAAACGCTTTACGCTATTTTGATGTCAAACATCATGCCACGTTACTGCCAGAATTTAAAGCAGAATTAGAAAAATATGGTCGAATTTATATGTATCGATTTCGACCAGATTACGAAATGAAAGCCAGACCAATTTCTGAATATCCAGGAAATTCTGAGCAGGCAAAAGCCATTATGTTGATGATCCAAAATAATTTAGATTATGCAGTAGCACAACATCCGCATGAATTAATTACATATGGAGGAAATGGCGCTGTTTTTCAAAATTGGGCACAATATTTACTTACTATGAAATATTTGTCTGAAATGACAGATGAACAAACGTTATCAATGTATTCTGGTCATCCGATGGGATTATTTCCTTCACATAAAGAAGCACCAAGAGTTGTAGTTACCAACGGAATGGTAATTCCAAATTACTCTAAACCAGATGATTGGGAAAAAATGAATGCCTTGGGCGTGTCGCAATACGGACAAATGACCGCAGGAAGTTATATGTATATTGGA
>NZ_JBEIET010000205.1:0-2311 GCF_040382755.1 Flavobacterium sp. | reverse complement strand
TGTCGAGGTTTGTTAACTTTCCAAATTTACAGTTCCGCAATTTTCTCTTACGCTAACCAACGTAAATCTTTACTTTGCTGTTAGCGTTGGTTACAGCTTTGGTTAGCTTTCAACATTTCTTTTTTCTCACTCTAAACTTTCTTTCAATGCATGGATGTTTAACCTGCTTTCTTTAAAGTGGGACGTTGCTTTTATATTAGAGGGATGCAATCTGCAAGGCAAAAAGAAAGATTTGATTTTTAAAGCCAATATGTGAAGCCTTTTACGTGGCGGCAAAATTATATGGGTGGAGCTTATCTTATAAACTCTTTTTACTTGAGGTTGTACCAAATTTGGTTCAGTTGCTTTTAAACATTATTGTATGCAATCAGTATGTCAAATAAAAGAAATCTATTGAGCACAAAAATTTTAATTGATTTAGAAGAATACCTTAAATTATTAAATATTCAAGAACGAGTTAATAGACAGGAAGAATTAATTAATGCACGCTTACAAAAAGAAACAGAATCTAATCAACATTCTAAATTAACCGAAACCGAAAATTCTGTACCTGCAAATTCTGAAATAACTGTTGACAATAACCAAAGTGGAAGTGGATCTAATGCAATAAACCAAGACCTTGTTAAACAAATTACAAGTTTAGTTACTCAACAAATTATTTCGCAATATCAATTAATTCCTTGCCTTTCTAACAGCAATGTTGTAAACAATCAAGAAGGAGCCGGAAGTCAAGATTTAATAACTGAATTTCCAGCAGAAATACCACCCAAAGACCTTTTTGGTTTAGAAAATGAACCAGTTACGTCAGTTATTCATAAATCTCAAATGAATGACGAATTTGATAATGAACGTTTAATAAACTCAGTGCCTGACATGTTTAAAAATCGTGCTAAAACTTTACTGAATAGTTTGTTACAATTTAGCAATGACCTTACCTTTAAAGCTGACGGAACAATTTTCATTGATCAAACAAGCTTACCATTATCAAACATTTTTAAAATATTTCCTTTCTTATTTAAACCCGTCAAATCAGCTGAATCTGTACCGTTTTTGTTACAAGTTGCTACAAAAATTGCTTCATTGGGTTTGGGTCACCTTATTAGAAAAAAATTAACCCAAGGCCTAATACGAAAAAAAGTTATTCTTGATCAAGACAAACTGTACATGCAAATTAAAAGTTCAAAACATTGGTGGTATTTAGGGCCCTAAATGGATGGTCTCAAAGGCTTTGAATTTCCCCAATATTTCGCAAAAATTCCAATAGTGCAACAGCAATTTGTAAATGTATTTGCAATTGATGAAATTCCTAAAGTTATACCAATCAGACATTTTTTAATTAGCAATTTAAGTCCGGCACATTTATCCGGATCGCATTGGATTGTGCTTGTTCGGCCTGATAAACATACACTTGAAATTTTTAATAGTCTTGGTGGAGATACTTACAACGACATAAAAACCAATTTAAGGTTTACGTCCAGATTAGAAATTCATACTAATAATACTTCTTTTCAAAGTAGCAATTCAACTAGTTGTGGTTATTTTTGTATTTATTTTGCAGTAAATCGAATTTTAAATTTGGACATGTCCTTTGAACATTTATTAGAGCATTTGTTTACCCATGATACTGAGTCCAACGACAATAATGTAACAAGATTTTGTGAAAACCTTTTGCAAAGTACTGATGATACAGAAATATTTTTATAATCAATAGAATGGCCAATTTGGAAGTAAGTACAATAGTTAAACCTGAAGTTCAGGTTCAAAAATTTGAATTTAATTCAAATGTCAATCGTTTTATGCAGCCATTTCGCATGATGATTGCTGGACCATCCCAAAGTGGTAAAAGTAGTTTTATTCTAGAATTATTAAAACATCGAAACGAACTTTTTTCAACCAGTTTTGCCCGAATAATTTATTTTGTTCCAAGTAACAACATTGATGCTCACCAAGAATTTATTCAAAAATTAAAAACAGTGTATCCCGATTTAGAAATTCAAACAGATTTACCAAAACTAAGTGACATTAAAGGAGACCGACTTTCAAAACTATTTATTATGGACGATTTGATGAACGTTGTTTTTAATCATCCAATGATGGAAGAAGTGTTCAGCCAAAACAGTCATCATCAAAATCTGAGCATAATTTTCACAACTCAAAATTATTTTGCTTCATCAAAAAATCGAACAATTATTAGACAAACTAACTACAAAATTATTTTCAATGATCCTTCTGACAAAACATTAATGAGAAACATTTCGTGTCAAATCAGTGGATCAATGCCTCAATTTCTTTCAAGATGTTTTAAAACGTT
>NZ_JBEIET010000204.1:0-2369 GCF_040382755.1 Flavobacterium sp. | reverse complement strand
TATAAACAATACTTCATAAGAAAAGTTATGACTCGTCATAACTTTCTCAATCCATTTTGATAATTCGGGTAACGATTCTTGTTCGTTTAATAAGGGAATTACTAATGATATATTCATTTATTCGTTTAATGGGTTTGTTTTTGATTTAAATATGGCTGCTAAAATTAAATTCATAATTGAACTAATTAAAATAGACATTACAAAAGCTTGTCCTGTCTTAATTATTGAAAAATTGTCAGTATTTGCAACCTCTTTAATATCTTGACTTGAAACTTCAGTGAAATTTTTCATTGCTTTCATTGCAATTACTTGTTGCTTATTCATAAACTCATTCATTTCTGTACCATAATCAGTATCAATAAAATTGTTTAAAGAATATGTAAATAATTGAGAAATAAAAATTCCAATTGTAATTGATATTGTCAAAGTAGTGAACAATTCTTTAAATGTGATAGAATTGTTTAATTCTTTTTTTGTGTTTATACATTGAAAAATTCTAACACCTAAATAACCCAACCAAAATACAAATTGAATTACACCTCCTGTAATTGCATTCTCTTCGGTTAATCCACCAAGTAAATATATTATTAGATGCATAAGTATACCTACACCACCTAAAATAATTCCATATTTTATACCGTTACTTTTTAAAATTTCATTCATACTATGCTTTTTATAATTAGTTTATAGATTAGTGTCTTAATTTAAAAATTTGTTACACTGCTTTTTGAACTACTTCATACACCTTTCCGTCTTCAAACTTTAATGTTTTTGCAGGGTATTTCAATAATAAGGCGTAGTCATGCGTAGCAATTACAACTGTTTTTCCGTTGGCATTGATATTTCGTAATACTTCCATAATTTCAATACTCGTTTGAGGATCTAAATTACCTGAAGGTTCGTCAGCTAAAATTAATTCTGGGTCGTTTAATAAGGCTCTTGCAATGGCAACACGTTGTTGTTCACCACCAGATAATTGGTGTGGCATTTTTGAAGCAAAATTTGCCATTCCTACTTTTTCTAAAACTTCATTAATTTGTGCGTCCATTTCCAATTTGTCTTTCCAGCCGGTTGCTTTCAAAACAAATAGTAAATTTTCTTTTATGCTTCGGTCAGATAACAATTTGAAATCCTGAAATACAATTCCAATTTTTCTTCGTAAAAAAGGAATGTCTTTTTCTTTTAAGGTGTTTAAATTGTAATCAACAATGGTTCCTTCGCCTTCTTTTAAAGGTAAATCGGCGTAAAGTACTTTCATAAAACTACTTTTTCCAGAACCCGTTTTTCCAATAAAATATAAAAATTCACCTTTCTGAACTTCTAAGTTAATATCAGATAATATTAAATTGTTTTCTTGGTATATAGAAACGTCTTTTAAAGATAAAATCGTTTGACTCATAATGATATAATTTATTCTGTAAAAATATAAACATTTCATCGCTAAACAAAATTATTCAACTAAATTATTACGATTGCAATATTTAAGATAATTTTTGCGTTTATAATGATATCAATTTGATATATTTGGGACTTAAAACGAATTCAATTATGAACGGTATCAAAACGCTTTTTTTAGCATTACTTTTTGTTTCGCAAAGCAGTATGGCTCAGCAGTCTGCTATATATTTAAATCAAAATCCAGAGTATCATAAAGCTATTCAATTGTATAAAGAAAAGCAATTTCAAGCGGCACAAATTTTATTTGAACGTGTAAAAAACACCAATCCGTCTGAAGAAATTATATCCGATTGCGATTATTTTATTGCCAATTGTGCCATAAAAACCAATCAGCAAGATGCCGATGCTTTAATGGAATCTTTCATTGAAAATCACCCAACTAGTACGAAAAGAAATTTAGCATATTTTGAAGTTGCACAATATTATTTTGCTGAAGGAAATTATACCCAATCTTTAAAATGGTATGAAAATATTTATGAATCTGAATTAACTGATTCCGATATTGATAAAGCTAATTTCCAAAGAGGTTATGCTTATTTTTCAATCAAAAATAATAATGATGCTTCGAAGTTTTTTAAAAAAGTAATTCAATCAGATGCGTATGGAAATCAAGCCAAATATTATTTAGGATATTTAGCATACGAAAGCGACAATTATAAAGAAGCCAACGAATTATTTAATCAGGTTGCAGGGGAAGAAAAGTACAAAGAAAAAATGGGGTACTTTCAAGCAGATATGAATTTTAAATTAGGAAACTTTCAGAAAGCAATTGATTTAGGCGAACCGCAATTGAAAAAATCTACAGCAATTGAAAAAAGTGAATTGTCTAAAATTATTGGTGAAAGTTATTTTAATTTAAAACAATACGATAATGCATTACCTTATTTACAAGCTTATAAAGGCAAAAAAGG
>NZ_JBEIET010000203.1:0-2409 GCF_040382755.1 Flavobacterium sp. | reverse complement strand
TTTATTTTGTATTCGTGTTTTTGGTATTTTTTATTTTGAATTCGTGTTTTTGGAATTTTATTTTGTATTCGTGTTTTTGGAATTTTACTTTCAATGATCCTTAATCTAATCGTAGTTCTTAACACAGCCTGTGATCGTCTTCAGATTTCTCAACTAAGTCAATTAGGGAAAATTATTTTTCGTTTCGACTATTCATTGGATCCACACCAACTCACCTTTTATAAGTATACCTTGCTGCCCTGCTTGTGTGACCTGTAAAGCTAAGCTGTCCCAACGTATAGTAAGCTGCTATGACATGCCACCTCTTGACAACATAAGTAACCATAAAAAGTCTTGCTTGATTTGTCCGGTTCTTCCAGACAAGAGTCAGTTTTTTCCTTATACCTGTTATTTTTAGTTCAAAAGTTTACAAAAGTTATAAGGCCACGGTTTTACAAAAGTTAATTTACGTAGGTTGCGTTTTATGCTTATAGAAGTAAAAATAGGTTCTCTTAAGTAATGGGTTGATAATTTCTTTAGTGATTTCCTAGAAAAATGCATGAGGAGACGGTGGTTTTTGGGAGATGTTATCTTTTATTGGTCATTGACAAAAACTCTCTCAACAATACTGGTGTTAGACACTTGGGCCGGCAGGATGGTATGATTGGGGGCAAGTACCATAAAGTTTTGGTCGTTAAGCGATAAAAGTCCCTGTTTTTCGTATTACAAATGCAGTTCTTCTAGTTCACTCTTCCCTGATGTAAGGTGGGAGTACTTCAACGTGCTGTTATCGAAGGGTATTTTCATAGTGGCTAGATAAAATGCCAAGAGTTCATAATTCGATATCTTAAAGTTTCCTATTATTCTGTTTGGTTCCTTTCAACATTAGTAGATGTGACTTTGGAGTATTTTTCTATGGATTGCAAGTGGGAATGCTACACGGCAGGATCGAGAATTACTAAAAATATTGTCAGAAGTCTTTAAAAGATTACAAGAAGAAAAATGAATGTACCAAAAAATTACGTTTAGTTGTTCCTCCAGATGTTATGGCGGATAAAATAAATATTTTTTCCAAGTACCTTTGATTTAATGACTGTTTAAAATCGAAGATTTTTTTTAGTTTTTTCGTTATATTAGTTTTTTTTTATTTTTAGCTTAGCTTGATAGTAAGAATAATCGCTAACAAATTCTAAGTTGCTTTGAACAGCTTGAAAAAGATGATTGGCCCTCTTTGAACGCTTTTTGGATGAAAAAGAACGTTAACTGTGATCGATTTTTCAACTTACTCCCAAAATATGTGATAAAAATGAAATAAAGAAAAACAGTTCGGCTTTTCTTTTGAATTTAAGAAATAAAAATTTACAGTAAGTTTCTAACTAATATTTTTATTATTTTTCTCAAATTTTTATAATTTTTATGGATTTTCTTATGCACTTCTTTGTTTTGGTTTATCCAAACATGGGGGTTGGAAAAGACTAAAGACCTCTACTATCTTTTCGACTATTTCATTCAACGAATCTCGTTTCTTCCAGTCAACGAAGCAATTCAAGAATTTTTCTTTACTAAGAGAAAGAAAATCAAAATCTACCGAGAAATATTTACTTAAGTCTTGGAAAAAAGAAAGAGTTATTTTTCTTTAATAAAAAAAGAAAATCAGATTCTAAAAAAAAATAAAATTATTTTCGAAGCTGCTGAAAGTAAATCCCCGCCTCGGTTTCGCCCCCGGGACGCTTCATTAGTTTCATTAGTAAAAATTCAAACTTCAATGGATAACAGAGTAAAAGTGAAATAAAAGTTCATAACCGTTTGGTAAAGAAAGGTTCAAAAGATAGGCTCAAAAAGATTCAGCAATAAGGGTAAAAAGTTTTTTTTTTCGTTTTTCTTGTTTTCTGCTTTTTTTCATTTTCCCTGGGTATGTATGGATCGTGATTTTGGACAAAAGAGAATAGAACGGGTTCGGCCATCTCTAACCAGTTTTCGCTAATTGGAGACTTTCTTCACTTTTCATGATAATAATGATAATATACTTTATTGTATTTTTTTAGTTTTTCTTGTTGCTTTTAATGTTTTTTTTTCTTTGTTTTTAAATTGCCATATTGCATAAAAAAGTTGTCGTATTCAAAACTAAAGCAGAAGATGGTAGCCAGAACAAGTCAAGAGAGGTTAAAGCTACAATCCTCAGCAAGCTAGGATTATCTGCTGTAAATATAATCCCAGACCTCAAAAAAAAGATGTATATAGTTGTAAAGCATCGCTCAAAGATTGGTAAGGCAGAAGGGATGAGAAATAATGAGAAATAAAGAGGGAAGAAGGGTATAGATCGAAATAAAAAGAACAGTAAAATTTTCGTTAACCTGATGTCATCACTCATCAATAATGGACATTTTACATTCTTTTATGTACAATTGAACTCTCACTTCAATGTTTTTT
>NZ_JBEIET010000202.1:0-2450 GCF_040382755.1 Flavobacterium sp. | reverse complement strand
TTTTGTGGGGAGAGCAGGATTCGAACCTGCGAAGTTTTCACAGCAGATTTACAGTCTGCCCTCGTTGGCCGCTTGAGTATCTCCCCAGGCCATTTCGATTGCAAATATATAATTGTTTTTTATTGTTGCAAACTTATTTTACGGTAATGTATAAAATATTTTATAACGTTCTGAAAACTAAAAACATAAAAAAATCCCATTTAATTCTTTCAAACTAAATGGGATAATTATTTATTATTTTATGCCTAATGTTTCTTTTATTTTAGCTTTTAATTCTTCGCCGCTAAGGTTTTTGGCAATAATATTTCCTTTTGCATCTAAAATAAAGGTTGCAGGAATACCGTCAACTTCATATGCCATAGCAATTGGATCTTCCCAACCTTTTAAATTAGAAACCTGAGTCCAGGTTAATTTATCTTTAGCAATGGCTGCTTTCCATTTTGCTGCATCATCATCTAATGAAACTCCAATAATATTTAAACCTTTACTGTGCAGTTCATTATAAATAGCAACTACATTTGGATTTTCAGCTCTACACGGTCCGCACCACGAAGCCCAAAAATCAATAATAGTAACTTTTCCTAACGATTCTTTTAACGAAACGGTTTTGCCATCTGGCGTTTTTGCTGAAAAATCAGGTGCCTTAGTTACTTTTTTTTTTCTGGAGCAGCAGCTTTTAATTGCGTGTCTAATGCTTTTTTTACATTTTTACCGCTTTTTGTTTCGTATAATTTTTTGTCTAATTTGTCAAATGCTTCTTTGGCATCTTTTCCTTGCATCATTCCTCTACTAACATAGTTTTCTAGAAAAAGCATTGACAAAATTGAACTTGGATTATTTTTCATAAAATCTTTCGATTTCGCATCCATCTTTGCAGAAATAGATTGCGCTAATTTACCATATTCTTGATTTAATTGCGTTTGAACAGCTATATCATTCGTTTCCATAGCTTTTTTCATAGCGTCATTATTGTTTTTCTGAAAATCCATAATCGGTTTATTGATAATAATTGATTCATCCATATATTTTTGAAACAAATCATTATCAGATGTTCCTGATATTTTAGATTTTTGAATGTCTTTGGTATCAAAATTAATTTCTATTGTACCACTTTCAATAATAAAAGTAAGCGCTTTTCTCGATTGAAATTGCGGATCAATTACACCATCAATACTAACAATTCCAACTTCAGGAAATTCGCTTTTTCCTTCAAATTCAAATTTTCCTTCTTTGATTTCTACAGTATCCATAGCAACAGGACCCATTTCTCCTGCACCTTCTAAAAATACTTTGGTGCCGTCTTTTACTCCTTTTGCAGTTCCTTCAACCTTAAATTTATTGCAAGAAATTAATATTAATGCCGAAAATAATAGTACTACTTGTTTCATTGTTTTTTTTCTAAATGGTTATGCTGAAAAATTCAGTTTAAATTTTATTTAATGCAAAGGTATTATTTTTTTTAGGATTAATAAAATGTATCTAAATCCAAAATACATATTACTATCTTTGCAAAATGAATAGTTTTACTAAATTTAATTTTCACAAACATACGTTTTGCTTGTTTCAACAAGTGGAAGATACTGCAGTTGCAGATTTAAAATTAGGTTACAAAAGTGCGTCCGGAAGTGCGTACTATTTTACAGAATTGGGTGTTTACAGAAAATCCAACCATTGGGGAAGAGCTGCTAATTGCCGTTGGAGATTGATAACTAATGCGGACTATAAAAATCAAACTGAAATTGTAGGATTTGCGCATTGGACCGATTTTTATCCAAATAACGAAACAGAAAAATTTTTTTTCATTACAATTGATGAAACTAAAAACGAAGTTCATTTTAATCATAAAAATCATTCAGATTATGCTAATCAAATGCTAAGAAACGCATCGGATACGGCAAAAAGAATTAAAGAAATCAAAATTGTATTACAAGATACTTCTTGGTCTAAATACCTGATTTTTGATGATTTCGAAGAAATAAAGAGGAAAATGCTAACTGAATTAAGTAATACCAATGAAAGTTTCGTAAATTTGAAGAAAATTTTGCAACATGGGAAGAAATAATGCCATAAATAAAGACAAGCATAAAAAGCAATTGGACAATCATTTGAAGAAAATTCAAAAAACAAAACAAACGTCTGCGGCTAAAAAAGCGTCAATTTTAGAACAATACAAGCAATCGCTTAAAAACCAATAATGCCAATACAACAGTTCGTATATTTAAAACCAAAAGTTCAAACAATTATTGATTTGATAGCTCAAAAAGAATGGAAAAAAGCCCAACTTTTACAGCTAGAAGTGAGTGAGGAAGTGGAAAATTTAATAGATGAGGTGGTTTCAGACAATCATTTAATCGAATTAAGTAAATATCAGGTTTTGCTTACACATTTATTACTCAAAATTCAAAATGGATCACACTAAACTTTGCCCTTGCGGGAGTCACGTTACTTTA
>NZ_JBEIET010000201.1:0-2475 GCF_040382755.1 Flavobacterium sp. | reverse complement strand
TCATCTGTAAACAACCATATTATAATAAATAAAAAAGCAAAAAATAAGCTAATGCGAAGCGAAAGCGAAGCAAATGGTAAGCAAATGATAAGCAAATACGAAGCAAACATTGAGCAAAATATAAGCACAAAAATATTTTTTCAAAATTACGAGATTCAATCATTATCTCTCAATACTTACTTATTTAATCTATTATAAATTTATAATAAAAATCATTTTCATACAGAAATTTTTTAGGCAAAATTCAATTCCAGATTCAAATAATTCCATCTTATCATCTTGTTAAACCCAACAAAACGTTAAGCATTAAGGAAACTAAGGATATTAAGGATATTAAGGAAACAAAGGACACATAAACAACCAAAAAGATTATAAGTTTGTTATAAAAAAGTATTTTTTGACGAAAATTCTAGAGGGGTATATATAAATAATCAACTTCCGATTAGACCGAAAAAATCGACTTTTTAGCTGAAAATCAGCCTATTAGGCATAAAAAAAGAGGTAAAAGTTAAATTTTACCCCTTAATTCTGTCTTTTTTGGTGTTAATTAAACAGATAAATTAGTAATAATATGCTATAAATTAGCACTACTCGAATAATACTAGCCTTTATTTGTTCTTTTTCGGTCAACCAATTGGTTAAATTTTCACTTTTTAGATGGATTAATAAACATAGCAGGAATCTATCAGCTACAAATAAACCAACTATTAAAGGAAAAAGTAAAATAGTTTTACTAGAATGGTAAATCATTTTTAACAGTCTCATTGCTTTCCTTTTTTACAAATTTCTTACCATTACCGACAAATATAAATTCATTTTCAAACTTCGCCTTAAGTTGAATTGTATTATTAAACTTGTCGGGTGTATCATTTATAAACATTGTTACACTTATAAACTCGTTACCATTTTTTGAAATAAATTTTTCTAATTTTTTTAACTCACTGAAATTTAAACTAATCGAATACATTTTTAATATAATTTTAAATTAATAAATTGTTTTTTGCTTCTGTTTTGCTTCTGCTTTGCTTTTTACTCTGATGTATCAAAGTATTTAATCATGTTGTTTATTTGTTAAATTGTTCTAATAATTTCAATGTGTAATGGTATTCTTTTTCTATGTATTCATAGGGCAAAAGTACATTATACTTATCGACTGTCTTACTTATTATCTCCTCTGTTATTGTGTTTGAAACTTCCATCAGCAAAGATATTTCATTTATCATTCTGTTGGTTTCTGCTTTCATTTGTCTATATGTTTCTAAGCTTTCCATGTTATTATAATTTAATTATGATCTTATTATTATTTAGGTCTATAAGTGTATTTTATTACTAATAGCCAAAAGATAAAAATTAAAAATAGTGCTATTACATCAATTATAACTAAAATTATTTTTGACGTGTTTTTTTCTGTTCTTCTCATATTGTCGGGTTTATGTATTCTTTAAAGTTAAAATTATAAACTTCTTTTTCGTTCTCTTCGTTCTGTTCTTCTGTTAGTTCGTCATCTGTTAGATGATAAACTTCTATACTATCAAAGAAATAAAAAATATCCGTGGCTGTTATTTCTTCGCTTTCGTATGTGTCAAAAACTGCTTCAATTATACTTTGTAGATTATATTTGTCCGTTACCTCTATTGCGTGACAATATAAACCTTTTCTTTCTTCTACTATTTTATACAATAGTTTGTTTTTGTTTGTCGTTTCCATCACTCTAGTATTAAATTGTTTTGTAATATCATTCTATTAATATAATTATTCATTTTTTCGGGTTCGGGTTTGTATGTTTCTACTATTTTTTTATTGTTTCTATTCATTTCTAATATTCTTATAACTATTCCATTTGAAGGAAAAAAACTTTCTAATTTTACATTATCAATGTAGCTTATTTTAACGTGGCTTATTGACAAAATTAAACTTTTATGCTCTTTAGAATAGTAAGTTCTAACTTTTAAGAACTCGTTGTTGTTGTCGCTTTTTACTTTTATATATTCTTTCATCTTATTAAAATTTAATATTAATATCTATTTTATCAATCTCTAAAACTTGAACTCTTAAGCTTTGATTCATGTAATTCTGTGCAAAGGTTATCGCATTTGATATGCTTTCAAATTTTCGTATAAAAATATCTTTTCCATTAATTATTAAAAAAGTTTTTGTTTCTTGTTGTGGTTCTGTTTTCATAGCTGCATTTATTTTATTTGTATTTCTGTTCCGTCCCATTCTTTATTATTTAAATAAAAAATACCTTTTTTGCTTGAAATATTAACTCCTGGGAGTGCGTTTAAACGTTCTTTAGTTGTGTTGGTGTTGTATCCTTCAGTTTTTATTATTAACGTTCTTTCGGGGTCGTTGTATCTGTATGCTATTATCGTTTTATATAGTTTTAACATAGTTACATTGGGCAAAACTATGATTTCAGTATTTGAATTTTTGTATTTTTCAGCATTTAAAAAATTGTTAATTGCTTCTTTAGTT
>NZ_JBEIET010000200.1:0-2480 GCF_040382755.1 Flavobacterium sp. | reverse complement strand
TAACGTTTTGCCTTTAGTTTGCATCAAGAAAAAAACATTAAATTAACCGAAAAGAGAAACGGGTGAACTCAAACGTTTTGTAGGAATCAATTCCTGTAAGCTGCATAAGTCCCGTTTCCCTATTCGGACTTGCAAGTACTAATTGGAATATTGGGCGATAGGGCCCGTTAAAGGCGATAGCACAGCAAGTTTTTTTGTTTAATCCTTAAATACGAAATTATGGAAAATGTTGAAGAAACCATCGGTATTGATGTATCAAAAAAAACATTGGATGTACACCTACATCAAAAGCAACACCACAAGCAATTTAGCAATGATGAAACCGGTTACAAAAAGATTTTACAATGGATAAAATCACACAAAGTAGCCATTACATCCGCAGTGATATGCTTTGAGCATACAGGTTGGTATTGCTTGCATTTAAGCTATTATTTGCATCAACAGCAGGTTCGTTATTGTTGTGTAAACCCAATGGAAATTAAACGATCTATAGGGCTTAAAAGAGGCAAAACAGACAAAGCAGATGCAAAAGAAATTGCACGTTATGCTTGGCTTCATCGCGAGGAGTTGATAGCCAGTGTGCCACCACCAGAGAAGTTAATTGAGCTACAACGCATGATGAGCTTAAGGGAACAAATAGCCAAGCAACTACGCGCTTTAAAATGCCTAGAAAAGGGAATGCAGGTGCTAACAGTAAACAAGCAAACAGAAGATGTATCACAGGCGATGATAGCAGACACCATTTACCACCTGGAGCAACAAATGAAAAAGTTAGAAAGCGCGATGGTAAGTCTCATTAAAACCGATAGTCAGATGCTAAAACACTATAAGTTAAGCAGAAGTGTAAAGGGAGTTGGTTTGGTTTTAGCCGTACAAATGTTGGTGCATACCCACAATTATACGCGGTTTGCAAGTTGGCGTCAGTTCTCCTGTTATTGTGGTTTAGTGCCATTTCCACATCAGTCTGGTACAAGCATAAATGGGCGTATGAAAATTCATCCCATTAGCGACCGAAAAATGAAGAGCTTACTATCCATGTCGGCCATCAGTGCCATACAACATGACAAGGAACTCAAGCGGTATTACGAAAAGCGGGTAGAAGAAGGAAAACCCAAAATGGTTGTACTAAATATAATCAGAAACAAACTGGTTTCAAGGGTTTTCGCTACTATCAATCGCGGCACACCCTATGTTGAACTAAGCCAATTTGCTGCCTGAAATATTTTTATAAGAAACTTGTTTTTGATCTTGGAATGCAGATTGGCGAAGGTGGCGATTTTCACCACAAATGTTGATGCGGAGAACCAAACTTTGATTAACCACAAATGTGTCTGCGGAGAACTGAACCGCCACTTTTGCCAAACCGCTGTTACCTGCTGGCGTTCTTCTGTCCGCTATGTTTCTTGTCGTTGTCAATTAAAATATGTTGTCAAAAATATGATACTTAAATATGTCCAAAGTAACGAAAATATTATGTGCATAAACGTTTCAAATTTCTTTCCTTTCCATAGGTCAGTAGAGTAACCAAAAAACTGAATGAAAAGTCTTATAGTCCAAAACAAACCAAGTCCAAGTGATATTTTTTTGCCAAGATTGGTTTCAATTAGTTCGGCAGAAGAGGTAAAGCAAAGTAAACCCATAAGAAATACAGTCAATGCGATAAAAAATGTATGTACTGTCATCATTTGTCGATTGATTAAACTCAATGATTTAAGTTCTTTGTCCCAGTTAAAGTACTTTGGAAAGACAATATGAACCAATGCCAAAGCAATTAATAAAACACCAATTATTTTAAAATGTATTTCCATTAGTTGCAATTAAAGATTGACATAAAAGGTGTAAACTTTGTTTCATTAAATGATGTAAACCCGGCTTCTTCAAATGCCTTTTTCCAAGTTGCTTTTGAGAAAAAATGCGTAAAGCCGATTGTAAATGCTACAAAGTTTGGAAAATCTCTCAAATGTTCCACCATAATCACATTGCCGTTTGGCTTACAAACTCTGCGACATTCTTTTAAAAATTGCACTTTTTCATCTTGTTTGCGAATTTCGTGAATTGCTGATATTAAAAAGATGTTGTCAACCGAATTGTCATTTAAAGGAATTGAATTTGAATTGATTTGTTGTGTATTTGGATATAACAAACTCACTTTTCTTGCTCGGATAATTGCTGGTTCAGTATGCTGTTTGGCGTTGTAGAAGTCATACACTTGAAGTTTGGAATTGGGCAAAATACTTTCTATAATAAAACTTGTTTCGTCAAAGCCTGCGTTGATGTTTAAATTGAATTTGTCTTTTGCATCTTCAATTTTGATTTTCTTTAGCCAATCAAAATTGTAAAAGCCAGAGAAATCATAAACATAAGCGGAGACGAATAATGGCATAGTTAGTCCATAAATAAATGCCAAAACAACCAACAAATACAAGCTGTCAGACCAATTGAAAATATACTTACTTCCAATAATTAAGGCTAATAATATG
>NZ_JBEIET010000199.1:0-2502 GCF_040382755.1 Flavobacterium sp. | reverse complement strand
CACACCAATATTACCATTTTGAATTTTCTTTCCTTTTATAGATAATGCATATGTAGCACCACCTAAACCAATAACTGCTTTTGAAATAAATTTCTCCACATATTTTTTAGCAAAATTGGAAATCATATAGATTGGTTTCACGATTGTTGCCATATAAATTTCATCTAAATAATATTTATTAGACAAAACTTTGTGTAAACCTTCAACTTCTGAATCAGCAACTGGAATTTCTTTTTTCTTAAGATATTTAGAATAAGCAATACCAATTCCGACTATAGCACCAACTGTTGCAATAGCCATTAACATATAAGCTTGACCATCTAAATGATGCGCTTCATTTTTTTTGAATAAAGGTGCTAAATAATGATTTAACCAACTGTTTCCTGGTAAGCTAATGGCTCCACCAATAGCAGCTAAAGTTGCTAAAATCACTAATGGAATAGTAATTAATGCTGGACTTTCGTGTAAATGATGTTTTTGTTCCTCGGTGCCTCTAAAATCGTTAAAGAAAGTTAAATACATCAAACGGAACATATAAAATGCAGTCATAATAGAAGCAATCGAACCAACCACCCATAAAGGGATGTTACTATGAAAAGCTGTCATTAAAATTTCGTCTTTAGACCAGAAACCAGAGAATGGAAAGATACCTGAAATAGCTAATGTAGAAATCATCATCGTCCAGAACGTAATTGGCATAACTTTTCTTAAACCACCCATATTTCTCATATCTTGTTCTCCGTGTAACGCGTGAATTACAGAACCTGAACCTAAGAATAAACAAGCTTTAAAGAAAGCGTGAGTAATTACGTGGAATACGGCTACTTCATAAGCTCCTAATCCTAATGCTAAAAACATTAAACCCAATTGGGATACTGTTGAATAAGCTAATACTTTTTTAATATCGTTTTGTACCAAACCAATTGATGCTGCTACTATAGCTGTAATAGCTCCAACGATTGCAATTACATTTTGAATTTCTGGAGTAAAATCGAATAAGAAATTCATTCTGGTAATCATAAAAATACCTGCTGTTACCATTGTTGCTGCGTGAATTAATGCAGAAACCGGTGTTGGTCCAGCCATTGCGTCTGGTAACCAAGTGGCTAAAGGTAATTGTGCTGATTTCCCACAAGCTCCAATGAATAAACATAAAGCTGCTATACTTAATAATGGTAAATCTATAGTTTTTAAGAATACTTCAGAATGTATTCCTTTTGCAATTTCTGAAAATTCTAAACTATTAAAAATATATCCTAAAATAAATATTCCGATTAAGAAACCTAAATCTCCAATACGGTTCATAATGAATGCTTTTTTCGCAGCATCATTATAATCTTGGTTTTTATACCAAAACCCAATAAGTAAGTACGAACATAAACCTACGCCTTCCCAACCAATGAACATAATTAGTAAGTTACTTCCAGCTACTAAAGCAATCATGAAGAATACAAACAAATTTAAATAAGAGAAAAATTTGTGCATATTATCATCTTCATGCATGTAACTAATCGAATACAAATGAATTAAAGCCCCAATTCCTGTTACGAACAATAACCATAAAACAGATAATTGATCAAATAAAAAGGAGAATTTTACTTTGATTGAACCAATTGAAAACCAATCTGCTAAATGAAAAGTAAATGATTTTCCGTTAGCATTAATTTGAGAAAATAAACAAATCGCACATAAAAAAGACACAACAATTGCTGTTGTTCCTAGTACACCAGAAATTGTTTTTCCTAATGATTTACCGAAAAAGGTGTTGATTAAAAAACCAACTAACGGCGTAAATAATAAGAGTAATATTGTAGTATTCATTTAGAATTATCCTTTTAGATTTTTTAAATTATCGATGTCAATATTTCCAATATTTCTAAATACCGAAACAAGAATTGCCAATCCAACAGCTACTTCAGCTGCAGCGACTGCCATAGTGAAAAATACAAAAACTTGCCCTGATGGATCTTCATGATACGAAGAAAACGCAACCAAAAGTAAGTTGACAGCATTTAACATAATTTCAATTGACATAAACATGATTATGGCATTTCTTCTGTATAGAAGTCCAAACGCACCAATACAAAACAGCAAAGCTGAAAGTGTAATGTAGTTACCAATACCAACGTGTTCTAATATGTTCATAATTAAATTTTTTCTTCTTTTTTAGAAATTAAAACGGCACCAATCATAGAAACAAGTAATAAAACTGAGGCAAACTCGAATGGAACTTGGTACTCATTTAATAATACTTTTCCTAATACTTTTATGGATTGATAGTCTACTCCAGAATTTACATATTCTATATTTTCTGGTTGTGCTTTACGAAGTGCAGCTATTAAAACCAATCCTAAAATCCCTGCTGAAAAAACGGCTGCAAGTTTTGCAAAAAGTGGTTTAGATGTTTCGTCTTCTTTGTCTAAATTCATAAGCATTAAGGTAAATAACAACAATACCATAATAGCTCCTGCATATACTATAATATGAACGATAGCCAAAAAT
>NZ_JBEIET010000198.1:0-2512 GCF_040382755.1 Flavobacterium sp. | reverse complement strand
TAGAAAATTGGAAAAAAATGCAGCCTAAAACCGCTGAATTATTAGCCTATTTCAATAAAAATGTAGGTCAATATCCGTACAAACAATATTCCGTTATTCAAGGTGGCGACGGTGGTATGGAATATGCCATGTGTACCTTGATTACAGGAAATAGAAGTTATGGCAGTTTGGTTGGTGTAACCGCTCATGAATTTGCACATAGTTGGTTTCAACATATTTTGGCTACTAATGAATCAAAACATTGTTGGATGGATGAAGGTTTTACTTCATATATTTCTAATTTAGCTATGAATGAAATTTTACCTCCAAAAGAACCAGAAAGTCCATTTGCAGATTCGTACAATAACTATGTTTTTTTAGCCAATTCAGGAAAAGAACAACCATTAACAACGCATGCAGATCGATACGATTATAATCAATCGTACGGAATTGGGGCGTATAGTAAAGGAGAAATATTTTTAGCACAATTAGGTTACATCATTGGACAAGAAAATTTAGATAAAACGATTAAAAAATATTATTCGGATTATAAATTTACACATCCAACTCCAAATGACATTAAGCGAACTGCTGAAAAAGTTTCTGGCGCCAATTTAGATTGGTATTTAAACGAATGGACACAAACTACAAATACAATAGACTATACTATTAAGTCTGTAGAAAATAATAAAATCGTTTTAGAGAGAAAAGGGAGAATGCCGATGCCTCTTGATGTAATCGTAGAATTTGAAAACGGAACAAAAGAATATTTCTACATTCCAAATACGCTAATGCGCTGGGAAAAACCAAATCCGTTTACTTTAAAAAGAAACGTTTTATTAGGTTGGGATTGGGCGATTCCTACTTACACTATTGATATAAATTCAAATAAAGGTGCTATAAAATCAGTGGTTATTGATCCAAGTGATTTAATGGCAGATGTTAAAAAGGAAGACAATATATTTCCAAAAAAATAACAATTAGATAGCATATTACATTAAAAATAATACTATATTAGATTTTAAAATATTCGCAAATGCAAGATAAAACATTAATAGGTAGTGAAGAATGGTGTTCGTTCCCACAATTAGGAATTCCAGCAATAAAAGCTCGTGTAGATTCTGGAGCTAAAACATCTGCGTTACACGCTATTAATATCAAAGTATTTGATAAAAATGGAGAAGAATGGTTGAAATTTGATATCAATCCGATCCAAAATAATTCAAAATCTATCATTCATTGTGAAGCGCAATTAGTAGATCAACGAATTGTAAAAAGTTCCAATGGTACCAGAGAGAAAAGATATGTAATTCGTACCGAAGTAGGATTGGGAAGTCATAATTGGCAAGTTGAGGTAACACTTACCAATAGAGATTCTATGGGTTTCAGAATGCTTTTAGGACGAGAAGCAATGGTGGGAAGATTGATAGTTGACCCTGAAAAAAAGTTTGAATTAGGTCAGCCAACAACAGAAAGCCTAAAAGAATTTTATTATAGTGAACCTGAGAAAAAAGGATTAAAAATTGGATTATTAGCAAGTAACCCAGATTTATATAGCAACCGACGTATAATTGAAGCCGGAGAAATGCGTGGACACGAAATGCATTTTTTAAACATCAAATATTGTTATATGAAGTTAAGTGCTTCAAATCCTGAAATTCACTATCGTGGCGGATTGGTTTTAAAAGATTTTGACGCCATTATTCCTCGTATTCGTCCAAGTATGACGTATTACGGATGTGCCTTAACCAGACAATTTGAAGCACTAAAAGTGTATGCTTTAAACAATGCTGCAGCGATCACTCAATCTCGAGATAAATTATTTTCTTTACAATTATTATTGAATAATGGTGTTGATATACCCACTACTGGTTTTGCTAATTCTCCATTAGATACTGATGATTTAATAAAAATGGTAGGTGGCTCACCTCTAATTGTAAAATTACTTGAAGGAACTCAAGGAAAAGGAGTGGTTTTAGCAGAAACTAAAAAAGCAGCTGAATCGGTTATTAATGCCTTCAAAAGTTTAAATGCTAATATCTTAGTTCAAGAATTTATTAAGGAAGCTAACGGAAAAGATTTACGTTTATTTGTAGTAGACGGAAAAGTAGTAGCTGCGATGCAACGAGAAGCAGCACCTGGCGAATTTCGTGCAAATATTCATTTGGGTGGATCGGCTTCAATTGTGAAAGTTACTGCTGATGAAAAAAGAATTGCCATAAAAGCAGCTAAAGCGATGAATTTAAAAGTGGCTGGAGTTGATATTATTCGTTCGTCTAAAGGTCCTTTGTTATTAGAAGTAAATTCTTCTCCTGGATTAGAAGGCATTGAAGGCGCTACTCAAAAAGATATTGCCGGTGAAATGATAAAAGCTATTGAAAAAAACTTTAAGTAATATGCAAAATAATTTCAAAAAATTATTACTTATACTTATCACTTGTAGTTTTATTGTGGCTTTCGGTGCTTTATTTAAAATTATGCATTGGCCTGGTGCAACATTAATTTTTAATACAGGCGTGGTTTTAGAAATTAT
>NZ_JBEIET010000197.1:0-2547 GCF_040382755.1 Flavobacterium sp. | reverse complement strand
GCGTTCTATAATTGATGCCAACGTGACACATATATTAACAGGTACAATTTTATATATTTTTGGAGAAGGAATGATTAGAGGTTTTGCGATTACTTTATTAATTGGTATTTTAACTTCATTATTTACTTCAATCTTTATTGCACGTTTCTTTATTGATGCGGATATTGCTAAAGGAAGAAGTTTACAATTCTCTACAAACATTACTAAAAACTGGTTTACAGGTTTCAACTTCGATTTCTTAAAAATCAAAAAATTCACATATGCATTCTCGTTAATTGTATGTATTATTAGTTTTGTTTCTTTCTTTACGAATGGATTCGACCAAGGTATTGACTTTGTAGGAGGAAGAACATTCCAAGTACAATTTGACCAAAAAGTATCTTCAGAAGAAGTTACAAATGCGCTTTCAACAGCTGAGTTTTTTGACAGAGCTGAAGCAAAAACATTTGGTAACGACAATCAGTTGAAAATTACTACAAAATATAAAATTGACAAGCAAGGTGTTGAGGTTGATAAAGAAGTAAATGAGAAATTATATGCAGGATTGAAAAAATTCTTTGCTAAAGAAATTTCATACGATCAGTTTACTAACACACAAGAAGGAAAACAATTTGGGGTATTACAAGCTATGAAAGTTGGACCTTCTATTGCAGATGACATTAAAACAAACGCCTATTGGGCAGTATTAGGAGCGATGTTATTAGTATGTTTATACTTAGTTATTTCGTTCAGAAAATACCAATATTCATTAGGAGCAATTGCTGCAGTAGCGCATGACGTTATTTTTGTATTAGGAATTTATTCTTTATTATACAAATACATGCCTTTCCATATGGAAATTGACCAACACTTTATTGCTGCAATTCTTACGGTTATTGGATATTCAATGAATGATACCGTAATTGTATTTGATAGAGTTCGTGAATTCTTAGGTGGAAAATCGCACCATGGTAATTTTAACAAAATTGTAAACGATTCTGTAAACACTACATTATCTCGTACATTAAACACATCTTTAACGATGATTATGGTATTAGCAATTATGTTTGTATTTGGTGGCGATTCAATCCGTGGATTTATCTTTGCGATGTTAATCGGTATTATTGTAGGAACCTATTCTTCGTTATTTATTGCGACACCTGTATTAGTAGATACAATGTCAGCATCAGATAAAAAACAAATTGAAGCAGAGCATAACGTATAACGTTATGTTATAATATAAGTAAAACGTCCCGATGAAAATCGGGACGTTTTTTTTTAAGTTATATGAAAAAATTATAAATGTTGCTGCTTTAAATAATCCACTGCATATCTACCTTCATTAAATAGCAAATCTAAAATAGATAAATTATTTATGAATCCGTGCTTGTTATCAAAAACTTGAGTATATGGTTCTATTTGAGTGGCGTCTTTCTTACCATTTGCCAAATAGCGATAATCAGTTTTGTCAGTAACTTTATGAAAATATTCCGTTGTTTTGTCAAATGGAATCGAAATTCCTAAAGCATCATTTATTCTTTCAAATATTTCAAAGTTTAGATCTAACATAAACTCGTGTTTCTTTTCGAATATGGGTTGTAAATCATCTATGAAATATTCGTAAAAAGGCGAATTCTTATAAGCAGCTTCTAAAGATTTAAAATGGTTTTTTTGCCAATTGTATTGGTTGTCTATTTTGATGTCTTTAAATTTGTTGTTTGCATCGTTATGCTTTACTGATATGTTTAACATTTGAATTCCATTTGGACTATAAATGTACATTCGGTTTCGGTTGGTTTGCTTTTGAAACGTATCTTCTACTTCAAATGTAACCGATTCGGCATGAATCATCGCAATATAATGACTGATAGATGGAAAGTAAGTAGGGTAAATTAATATGTTATTCATACTTTATTTTTTAAAACACATAGGCACAAAGTTTTGGTAAAGTTAAGACGCCATGCTTAGAATAGTTATCATAGCTCTTTGTTCTGCTTGCAAAAATAACTCAAAAATACTATGTGACTATGTGTTTATTTTTAACTAAAGTAATTCTTCTTTTTTCTTTTTCTTACCTCTATACCAATCCCAAGCAAAATATCCTGCAAAAAGGAATAAGAAGTATTTGAAATACGATTCGGGTTGTCCTTCTCCGCTAACGGTTGTAAAGAAACGTTCGGTTCTAAATTTATTTAGTAAGCCTTTTGCATTCCAATCTAAACTCATCCAAATAAAAATAGGTTTACCAACAATATGATCTGCAGGCGTGTAGCCGAAATAACGCGCATCCAACGAATTATGTCTGTTGTCTCCCATCATCCAATAATAATCTTGTTTAAAGGTATAGGAAGTAGCTGTTTTTCCGTTTATTTTAATTTCATTACCTTTTACTTCTAACGTATTTCCTTCGTACTCTGTGATGATTAATTTATACAAGGGTAACGTTTCTTTGTTTAAAGCAACTGTTTTTCCAGCTTGTGGAATATAAATTGGTCCAAAATTATCGCCATTCCAGTTGTTAGTTACAGAAGGATTTCCGTCTTTAAAATCAGGAAATACACCGTCTTC
>NZ_JBEIET010000196.1:0-2594 GCF_040382755.1 Flavobacterium sp. | reverse complement strand
GACACTATCCCGCAAAGTGTGTAAGTTAAAAAATAATGGGGTTTGACTTTTTAATTAAAGTTGAACCCTTTTTTCAAATATAGTTAAGAACTGGTTGAGGATTAATCCCCAATTTTGGATTGGCATTGACCATTTTTTGGTTGCTTCTCTCAGAGCCAAATATACAGATTTTAAGACAGCATCATCTGTTGGGAATGACAATTTATTTTTGGTATATTTTCTAATTTTACCATTTAGATTTTCAATTAAATTAGTGGTGTAAATAATCTTTCTAATTTCAATTGGGAAGTCAAAGAATACGGTAAGTTCTTCCCAGTTTTCAGTCCAAGATTTTACCGCATACGGATATTTGTCATTCCATTTTACTGCAAAATCTTCAAGAGAAGCTTTGGCTGCTTGTTTTGTTGGAGCATTGTAAATTAGCTTCATATCAGCTGAAAAAGTCTTCTTGTCTTTCCAAACAACATAGCGTGCAGAGTTTCTAATTTGATGCACCACACAGATTTGTGTTTGCGATTCAGGAAATACATTTTTAATGGTTTGAGTAAATCCATTTAGGTTGTCAGTAGCAGTAATTAGGATGTCTTCCACACCTCTGGCTTTTAAATCGGTCATTACACCCAGCCAAAAACTGGCACTTTCATTCTTGCCTAACCACATTCCTAAAACTTCCTTCTTACCGTCTCTATTGAGTCCAACGGCTAAGTAAATGGTTTTGTTTACCACCTTTGAGTTTTCACGAACCTTAAAGACGATGCCGTCCATCCAAACAATTAAATAAATGGGTTCTAAAGGTCTGTTTTGCCACGCTACAATATCATTGGATACACTATCGGTTATTCGAGATATAGTGGATGTAGAGACTTCAAAATTATAAACTTCTCTTATTTGTTCTTCAATGTCACTATTGCTCATTCCTTTGGCGTAAAGTGAAACAATAACGTTCTCTAGACCATCAAGTATATTCTGTCGTTTAGGAACAATTATTGGGTTAAATGAGGCATCTCTATCTCTTGGAACCTGAATCTCTGATTCGCCAAAAGAGGTTTTGATTTTCTTGTTTGAGAAACCATTGCGAGCATTGGGAGTTGTGGTTTTTTCATGCTTTTCATAGCCCAAATGAGCATCTAATTCACCTTCGAGCATTTTCTCTAATCCTCGCTTTTGCAATTGACCTAAAAAGCTATAAAGGTCTTCGCCTGTTTTGAATTGCTTCAAAAAATCATCTGATAATAAATCTTCTTTTTTCATAAGACTGTGTAAAATTTAAAATTAAACAAAAAAATAATGGGGTTTTAAAACCCCATTATTTTTTTGTTTAATTTTAAATTTTACACAGTCTTATGAAAAAAGAAGATTTATTATCAGATGATTTTTTGAAGCAATTCAAAACAGGCGAAGACCTTTATAGCTTTTTAGGTCAATTGCAAAAGCGAGGATTAGAGAAAATGCTCGAAGGTGAATTAGATGCTCATTTGGGCTATGAAAAGCATGAAAAAACCACAACTCCCAATGCTCGCAATGGTTTCTCAAACAAGAAAATCAAAACCTCTTTTGGCGAATCAGAGATTCAGGTTCCAAGAGATAGAGATGCCTCATTTAACCCAATAATTGTTCCTAAACGACAGAATATACTTGATGGTCTAGAGAACGTTATTGTTTCACTTTACGCCAAAGGAATGAGCAATAGTGACATTGAAGAACAAATAAGAGAAGTTTATAATTTTGAAGTCTCTACATCCACTATATCTCGAATAACCGATAGTGTATCCAATGATATTGTAGCGTGGCAAAACAGACCTTTAGAACCCATTTATTTAATTGTTTGGATGGACGGCATCGTCTTTAAGGTTCGTGAAAACTCAAAGGTGGTAAACAAAACCATTTACTTAGCCGTTGGACTCAATAGAGACGGTAAGAAGGAAGTTTTAGGAATGTGGTTAGGCAAGAATGAAAGTGCCAGTTTTTGGCTGGGTGTAATGACCGATTTAAAAGCCAGAGGTGTGGAAGACATCCTAATTACTGCTACTGACAACCTAAATGGATTTACTCAAACCATTAAAAATGTATTTCCTGAATCGCAAACACAAATCTGTGTGGTGCATCAAATTAGAAACTCTGCACGCTATGTTGTTTGGAAAGACAAGAAGACTTTTTCAGCTGATATGAAGCTAATTTACAATGCTCCAACAAAACAAGCAGCCAAAGCTTCTCTTGAAGATTTTGCAGTAAAATGGAATGACAAATATCCGTATGCGGTAAAATCTTGGACTGAAAACTGGGAAGAACTTACCGTATTCTTTGACTTCCCAATTGAAATTAGAAAGATTATTTACACCACTAATTTAATTGAAAATCTAAATGGTAAAATTAGAAAATATACCAAAAATAAATTGTCATTCCCAACAGATGATGCTGTCTTAAAATCTGTATATTTGGCTCTGAGAGAAGCAACCAAAAAATGGTCAATGCCAATCCAAAATTGGGGATTAATCCTCAACCAGTTCTTAACTATATTTGAAAAAAGGGTTCAACTTTAATTAAAAAGTCAAACCCCATTATTTTTTAACTTACACACTTTGCGGGATAGTGTC
>NZ_JBEIET010000195.1:0-2693 GCF_040382755.1 Flavobacterium sp. | reverse complement strand
GTAAAAAGCATGACCAAATGTGACATAAATATTTTCTTGATTTTGAGATAAATCATCCCGATCAGAGAGTATTAGCTATTTATAACATTGTTACTTGCTGCTGAGCGGGCACGATACGTCGCAACAACAACTAGAAATATTTAAATAAATTGTAATCAAACAGTAAATGCATTACAAGCAATTTACTCATTCGTGTACACATTTTTTTCATTTTTACGTGCAGTAAAATCAGCTTCAAATCCTTTATTGTTTGATAACATTAAAATTTCGAGTTGTGGTTTACCTATGCATAGAGCCACAAACCCAATCACAAAATAGACCACCCTTGTCGTGACTGACAACTGCTGCGTCTGCTCCGTGCTGTAAAAATAACACAGTATTACAGTTTTATAAAGAGAATGGATGAATACTTTGTTGAAAGTTAGGTATAATATATATCTTGAAGCAAAGTTTAGCGGCTGCTCTGAAAGAGCGGCCTTTAAAAAAAGTAGAAACTCATTGGTTTCATTTTATCAATATAAATGATATAGCGTTTTATCAGACTATACTTTTGTCCGAGATAAAGTTCTATTGACCTTTCTTCATTTTATATTTTACGTCCGTATTTATCCAATATTTAGCAATAGACAAGGATTACGTTAATTGTTTAACACACTTTTCGTTCACTCTAGAAAAGTTTTCAGAATTCTTTTTCATCATTCCTTTTGAGGATTTCAGAATTTTCATTCTTTCACAGTTCAATGTTTAATAAAAATAGAGGTAATATAATTTGTTTGAAGAAAAATTATTGCATCTCTTTCAATATTTTTACATGTAAATTTCCATTTATCTTTTTCAAATTAACGCTTTATACAATATCAATTTTCCGTTTCTTAAATAATAAATGTTTTTACAAAATTTAATACAGTTGGTCAGTTATTAAATAGCTGTGTTATTGATTTTTCAGTTATTGAGGTAGCAGTTGTTCAATCATTTTAGCGGCCGGCCGGTCTTTACGACTAATTATAATATAATTAGTCGTAATGACACACACTTCTAAACACTAATTACACGATTGTCAGACTAAAATAGCGTCAAAACGGAAGAAATTTACTTTAAAGATTTTAAAAATATTATGTTGGGCGAGGACAAAATGTCCATGTAGACACGGTGAATGTTTACCTGGGGGACAGGAGCATAAGCGGGCTGTTTGTTGCTGTTGTGCTTGTCGTTGTTGTCGTTGTCCTTGTCGTCGTTGTTGCTGTCGTCGTCCATGTCGTTGTTAATGTTGTCCTTGTCGTTGTTGTCGCTGTCGTCCTTGTCGTTGTTGCTGTCGTCCTTGTTGTTGTTGCTGTCGTCGTCCATGTCATTGTTGTTGTCGCTGTCGTTGTCGTTGTCCTTGTCGTCGTTGTTGTCGTTGCTGTCGTTGTCGTCGTTGTTGGTGGTAGTTGAGGAAACGACAAGCACGTTGCGTCGATGACGGCAGCAGTTGTCAAGTCAGCCTGGAAATTTTAAAAAACTTTTCAATTTTCAATTGTAAATTTTATCGGTGAATTTTATCATTTTTAAATATATTTTATGTAAAAACTTTTAATCTTATGACACGACAGATTGGCTATTGCATAATAACACGTTGAAAATGTCTAGTGCCTGAAAGCTAGTGGTCTTTGCAAGTCATATTATTGCGTAAGCGTTACTTACATCTATGCATAAGTTGTTGTTGACTCGTACCACAAACTGCAGGCATCTCTCGGCAAGTCGATACCGTTTGTGGTACGACGTGCCCTCTAATCGGTGGCACAGCTCCCATTTCATTTCGTCAAGGGTTGTCGTCGACCCCCCCTGACCAACGAACCACAAGAAAGTGACGACAATTAAAAGCAACTTCATTTTCTGAAATAAAACGTTACAGCATTACCACAATGCGATACATGCTATTTTACCAATCTGCCTCATTATTTTTATCAATACATGTTTTGAAAAAGTAGTTTAGTTAACGGACAAAAACATGTTGTTCGGTTATTATTGTAAACTCTTTTTAACCGAAGAAACGGTTAGTTTGGTTATCAAAGTATGTCTAGTTTTAGTCGCTCAGCTCAGGGTTTCTGCTAAAACTATTGACACTGTTTTTTAAATAACTGTCTTTAAAAAATGTTCTCTTACCTTTCACCTTTGAAAACGATGGAAAACTGACCCGTTGTTGTTGTTGGTAGTTGGTAGTATTAGAAATTAAATTAATTAAACATTAGTGACTACAGGCAAAACAAAATATTTTTTTAATAATAAAACGGTATACCTTTTTAGTGAGGTGAGTTGCAGAGAAAATATTTTAATTAAATTAGCGGCAGCGGAAGTTGCTTTACTTTACTTGAGCAAAAACTTGTAGTAAAGTAGTAGTAAAGTCAAGGCGTTGGAAAAAAATTAACAAAGCTAACATTAAAAAGGTGCAAAATGCATCTGCCATCTGAAAAACGAGTTTTAACAAAAATTCAACTTGAAAGTAAAGGTGGGTCGATGGATTTCTTGAACAGGGAGCACCGCCCCCTTACTTTGTAATATTACTTCGTAATGGCCCCCTATTACTGCGTAATATTACTTTGTAATTTTACTTTGTCATGCCCTTTATCCCTGCAGCAGCGTTGCTGCTGCAGGGATAAAGGGGGGCCCCCGGGGTCGGGGCGGGATGACCCTGATGACCCGACCCATGACAAAGT
>NZ_JBEIET010000194.1:0-2719 GCF_040382755.1 Flavobacterium sp. | reverse complement strand
TTATTCAATTTCAGAAATTCTTATAGTATTTACCATTCCTTTATTGGCAATTGGCATAGAAGCTAAGTTAACTACCATATCACCTTTTCTAACGTATTTCTTTTCTTTACAAATTTTATTGATGTCGTCAATAGTATCATCTGTGCTTGTAAATTTATCGTAAAAAAATGCTCTTACGCCCCAAAGTAAATTTAATTGGGTTAAAATTCGTTCGTTTGAAGTAAACACTAAAATATGTGCGTGTGGTCGCCAAGCCGAAATTTGAAACGCGGTATAGCCACTATTTGTTAATGTAGTAACCGCTTTTGCATTAATAGTATCTGCCATAGCAGCTGCATTAAAACAAATAGATTTAGTAATATATCTATCATTTCTTTTTGTTGGTGCAATATGAGGCACATTAATAAGTGGAGAATCTTCTACACTTTCAATAATACTTGTCATGGTTTCGATAACTTGTACTGGATAATTTCCAACAGAAGTTTCACCTGAAAGCATTACGGCATCCGCACCATCCATAACCGAGTTGGCTACATCATTTACCTCTGCTCTTGTAGGCGTTAAGCTGGTAATCATGGTTTCCATCATCTGAGTGGCAACAATTACCGGAATTCGTGCTAATTTTGCCTTTAAAATTAGTTTTTTCTGAATTAAAGGTACTTCTTGCGCAGGTACTTCAACACCTAAATCACCTCGAGCTACCATTAATCCATCACAGGCAACAACAATCTCGTCTATATTTTCAACGGCTTCTGGTTTTTCAATTTTGGCAACAATCGGAATTTTATGTTCAGAATGTTCAGCAATTAAATCTTGTAAATCTTTAATATCTTCTTTTGTTCTAACAAACGAAAGTGCCATCCAATCTACTTTGTTTTCACAAGCAAAAATTGCATCTTTAATATCTTTCACTGTCAATGCAGGTAGCGATACTTTTGTGTTAGGTAAATTTACTCCTTTTTTAGACTTTAACGGTCCGCCCTGAATTACTTTACAAACTACTTCATCAACTCTATTGGTTTCAATAGCTTCAAACATAAGTTTTCCATCATCTAAAAGAATTCTTTCTCCAGGATTTACATCTTTTGGGAATTCTTTATAGTTCATGTATACTCTGTTTGCAGTTCCAGGAACATCTTCTGAAGTTTGGAAAGTAATAATATCACCTGGATTCACAACAACATCTTCTTTCATTACACCAACGCGTAATTTTGGACCTTGTAAATCGGCTAAAATAGAAGTGGTATAGCCAAATTCTGTATTTAATTCGCGGATAATATCTATTCTTTCTTTTACATCTGTATAATCAGCATGTGAAAAGTTAATTCTAAAAACATTAACTCCCGCGTCAATCATTTTTTTAATTACTTCTTTGCTACTACAAGCGGGACCTAATGTGGCAACAATTTTTGTTTTTTTTGTTGTATGCATCTTTAAAAAATTAAATTGTTTATCGATTTTAAATTAGTTGTATCTACTTTATAAATGGTAGAAACATTTTGTATGGTACTTATTTTTTTAATGACTTCTTCGCTTTTAAAGCTTGAATCTATATTGTCTATTTTTAATAAATAATCGGCTATTTTTAATTCTGGAATTAAATTCATTGTAATATTATCCTCAGAAAAGAAACCCGTATTATTTTGGTTCGAATTAAAATTGGTTTGATTTTTAATGAGTTCCCAAGTAATATCTTGGTTATAATCGTCATAACTAAATCTTGAAAATTTTCCCGTTCCGTTAGAAGATTTTATAGAAATTTCGTTATCATTTTTTGCCATTAAAACATTCAATTTTAAGTTTATTAAAAAGGTTAATTTAAAATCTTTTAAATTAGAATGAATCGCAAGTAACTCAAAATCATTTGATTCAAAATCGTCGAATGTAAGTTTAAGATTTGCCATTTATTTTTTTAATAATCGTAAAGATAGGAGTAAAAATTATTAAATTGTAGTAAAAAAGGTTTCTAAACTATTAAATTTTTAATTCAAACGTTGTAGTTGATAAAAAAATTTAGGATTTGTTTTCAATTTTATCTTGTAACGCAAAAAAAGCTCTTTTTGCAGCAGTTTCTTCTGCTTTTTTCTTAGAAGTAGCTCTGGCTTTGCTAATTACCTGATTGTCCATTAGTAATTTCACACCAAAATACTTTACGCCTTCTTTGCCATCATCTTCAAAAATATCAAATTTAAAAGTAATTTTTTCTTTTTGACACCATTCGATAATTAGACTTTTATAGCTAATTACTTTTCCTTCTAAACGTTCAATATCCACATATTGTTTGATGATTTTTTCTTGTATAAATTTCTCACAATACGGATAACCTTTATCTAAATAAATGGCACCAATGAAAGCTTCGCATAAATTGCCATGAATATTATCCCCAAAATGAGTTGGACTTACTTTACTTTCAATAAACTGTACTAAGTTAAAATCTTTTCCCAATTCGTTTAAATGCTCTCTACTTACAATTTTAGATCGCATTTTTGTTAAGTAACCCTCATCGCCAGTTGGTACTTTTTTATACAAATGTGCAGCAATAACGCTACCTAACATGGCATCACCTAAAAATTCTAATCGTTCGTAACTTATTGGAAATCCTTTTTCATCAGTTTGATTTGCAGAACGGTGCGTAAAAGCGTGTTTATAATAAATTTCTGTATTGGGCTTGAATCCCAAAATTTTGGTAATTTTTTCAAAAAAAACCCCGTCTTGATTA
>NZ_JBEIET010000193.1:0-2748 GCF_040382755.1 Flavobacterium sp. | reverse complement strand
GTTAGTAAAAAAAATGGAACAACATCAAGCTACTGCTTACATGGTAAACACAGGTTGGAATGGAACTGGAAAACGAATATCTATTAAAGACACAAGAGCTATAATTGATGCCATTTTAGATGGTTCAATTGAAAAAGCAGCTACTACAATTGTACCTGTTTTTAATTTTGAAGTGCCTACTTCATTACACGATGTTGACGACACTATTTTAGATCCAAGAAATACTTATACAAATACTTCAGAATGGGATGCAAAAGCTTCAGATTTAGCTTCTCGTTTTATTAAGAATTTTGTACAATACACAGATAATGAAGAAGGCGCTGCTTTAGTCGAAGCAGGTCCAAAATTATAAACTACCAAAAATAACCTACTTTTAAAACGTCTTGATTTACAAGACGTTTTTTTTTATTGTACAAAAAAAGCGTTCATTTCTGAACGCTTTTTTAATTTATAAATAAAAATATTATTTTCCTTTATTTGCTTCCGCTACATATTTTTCTAAAGCACCTGTCATAGATGGTGTTCCTGGAGCTGGCGCTAAAATATCAACTCGTAATCCATGATCTAAGGCTTCTTTCTGAGTAGTTGACCCAAACACTGCAATTCTTGTATTATTTTGCTCAAAATTCGGAAAATTCTTAAATAAAGATTTTATTCCTGTTGGGCTAAAAAAGGCCAATACATCGTAATACACATCTTTTAAATCAGATAAGTCACTCATGACAGTTTTATAGAATATACCTTGTTTCCAATCTACTTTTAAACCATCTAGGGTTTGTGGTACATCATGATTCAATTGATCTGTATTTGGCAATAAAAACTTTTCGTCTTTATATTTTTTTATAAGTGGTGCTAAGTCAGCAAAATCCTTCTGACCTACATAAATTTTACGTTTTCTGTACACAACATATTTTTGTAAATAAAACGCAACTGCTTCCGATTGACAAAAATATTTTAAATCTTCAGGAATTTTATATCTCATTTCTTCAGCTACTCTAAAAAAATGGTCAATTGCATTTTTACTTGTAAAAATAATCGCTGTAAAATTATTTAAATCAATCTTTTGCGCTCTTACTTCCTTTGCAGAAACCCCCTCAACATGAATAAAAGGTCTAAAATCAATTTTAACCTTAAATTTATTTTGTAAATCGTGATATGGAGAATTGTCCACTTTAGGCTCTGGTTGCGAAACCAAAATCGTTTTTACTTTCAAATTTGACATATCTAACAAATTCCTAATTTTTCGTTACCCAATAATACATGAAATAATATGGTAGTATTTCAAGCGTGCAAAGATATAAAATAAAATAAAATAAATTGCCTAAAATAGTCTTTTGATATGTTTTTACTAAAAAATAGTAAGTGAAAACATTGTATAGTAAAAAAATAGTTAAAATAATATAAAAAACTGCTTTTATAGGCCAAGAATTGTAATACAAAATAATATTTATCGGCAATAATACAAACCCTAAAAAAGCGCGATAATTCACTTTAATTAAGTTAAATTGATCCACTAAACTTTCCGAATTAATAGTTGTTCCTATAATTTTTTCAATTAAAAACTTAGACAAAATAAAAACAAACAAAAAAGTAATAATTTGAATATATGTAATATAATTATCGGTTTGAGTGTAATTAAAATAACTTAAAAGCAACAAAATAAAAAACGAAAATGAGAGTAATTGAATGACAAACATAGAAATGGTAAACCAACTCAATAAATTATTTGTGTCTTTATATACTTTATTGTACTTGTCTGAATATCCTAATTTTATAAATTCGTTAAATCGAACCGAAAAAACTGATTTATTAAGCGCTACAATAGAAATTGCCAACACAAATAATACGGTTGCCCAATCTTTATTAACTAAAATTCGTTCTGATAATTGCAAAATATTCATACTGCAAAAGTAACAAAAAAAATAACTCAATTAAATTATATAATTATTAAGAAAATAAATATAAAAATAACTTAATTTTGTAGAGAAAATAAAACAACATGTCAGCAGGAATAGTAATTATACCTACATATAACGAAATTGAAAATATAGAACGGATTATCCATGCTGTTTTTCAATTGCCTTCAAGCTTCCACGTTTTAATTGTGGATGATAATTCGCCCGACGGAACATTTAATAAAGTAGCTGAATTACAAAAACAGTATCCGGGAAAATTATTTTTAGAAGTTAGAACTAAAAAATCAGGTTTAGGAACTGCGTATGTGCATGGTTTCAAATGGGCATTATCTCATAATTATCAATATATATATGAAATGGATGCCGATTTTTCTCACAATCCAAACGATTTAGAAAAATTATATTTGGCTTGTCAAAACGGCGCTGATGTGGCAATTGGCTCAAGATACTCCAAAGGTGTAAACGTGGTTAACTGGCCTTTAAACCGAGTTTTAATGTCTTATTTTGCTTCGGTTTACGTAAAATTTATTACCGGAATGCAAATTCATGATGCCACAGCTGGTTTTATTTGTTATAAAAGAAATGTTTTAGAAACTATAAATATTGATAAAATTAAATTTGTAGGATATGCATTTCAAATAGAAATGAAATATCGGGCTTTTGTAAATAAATTTAAGATTGAAGAAGTCCCAATTATTTTTACAGACAGAACGTTAGGCGAATCTAAAATGAGCGGCGCCATTATCCGTGAAGCTGTAATTGGGGTGATTATGTTACGAATTAGAAAAATATTTAACAAACTATAAATGAGTACATTTTTAATTAAAAATGC
>NZ_JBEIET010000192.1:0-2750 GCF_040382755.1 Flavobacterium sp. | reverse complement strand
ACGAGTGCAAAAATGTCCAATAAAAATTATGTCCTAAATAATTTTCTTGTTTTTGCACTTATTGTTCAACCCCGTGCAAAAACTAGTTTAATGATCTACGAGATCAACACACACAGGTGAGCCTGATGGGCAAATTTTTTAACGTTGTTTGTAAAACCTTTGAAAATTACGTGTTAAAATAAATTTATTCATACAAAATTTCAAACACGTGTTTTTATTTTATTACACTGGTTTACAAAGCAAGTAATTAACGGTAATGATTACATTTTGTACTTGAAAAATTTTGCGTTTCTTACATTCTGAAAAAAGTAAGACCATTTTAAAGATAAATATTTTAGAAATTTTTACGAAAAAGTGTGTTACATTTGGAAAAAAGCAAGACCATTTTAAAAATAATTTTTTTGAAATTTTTACGAAAAACGTACAAGCGTATTTGGTTTTGAAAACTTTATAATCTTGTAGCAAAAAGATTTAAATTGAGAGCATGCGTAAAAGTAAAAGAAATGTAGAGGCAACTAAAAAGAAGCGTTAAAACTAACTTATAAAAGTCGTTTTGGTTGACAACAGGCAGCAAAAGGGCAGCAAAAAGTTTTAATTTGTTTAATAGTTTTTAAAAGACCATTTCACTTACGGAATTTTGCACTATTCCGTGTCAGACCAAATGCCTTCGTCAAAAATGTCTTCCATCATGTCCGGGGGCTGTTCATTTTGTTCGTCCAGGGGCTGTTCATTTTGTTCAACCCAAGCCAAGAAATTGTTCATGAAAGCTTCCACGTCGAGTGCAGCTTCAGCTTCAGCTGCAGCTTCATCACCGTGGCGATCAAGCACGCAATTTGAGTCACAATCTGGGTCTTTGACAGATGGACACCGGGGAACCCAAATTAACTTTTGTAGATGTGGGCTGTAGACACACACTCTCATGCTTGATGAATGATTTTCAAAGTTGTTACGTTTTTGGCAGAAACGAAAACAGCAACAAAAAAGATTCTTGATCCAATTCATTTTTTGGTTAATTTTCTTTAACGATGATGAAAAATGTAATAAATATTTTTTTTTATATTTAATAATAGCTTGCGTAAGCTTTCATTTAAACTATTCTAAAGTTTCTGTTTCATTTCAAACTGTAATTTGTCCGAATTCAAACATATTTTATGAAAAAAATTAGGTTCAGTTTAGTTTTAACGAGAGGTTATGTTTTACTTGTACAAAGTTGTTTTTCGTAGAGTCAACTCTAATTTTAAAATTAACAAACACCAAGTCAAGTTTCTAGTGGACACGTTCAAAACGAGTTGGTGACTAAATTCTAGAACAGTAAACTATTAAGCTGGCAATTTACGTCAAATTATCTTTCAAACACATGTAGGGTTCCACACGTCGCACACACATTTTAAGTTTTCTGCTGTCCTGTACTTTTACAATCGACAACAACAATACACTTTCATAAGAGCCGCCCACAACAAATATACCGTTTTTATTTTATGAATCCATCAACACATAAAATATTCGCATTACGTAAAGGTCTTGCACAGGACAAAAGTAATAAAGACATATCTAAGTAAACTAATACTTCAAAAACATATAAACTCTAATCAAAAATTATTTTCATTCAAAAAACGGAATTTATAAAATCACGTAGGCTATTTTATAAATTCTCATTCACACAAATACAAAAAAATATTATCTTCAGCATTATTTTTTCTCAAATTCGTTAATGAAACATTCCGCTAAAAACTTGAAATCTATTCCCCAACCAATGATCTGTTTCGCCGGCCTAACTAACTCACTCGGTTGGGCGCATTCAATTTACACAAAATAATAAAATTTACAAATACAATTCCTTTAAACATTACTAAACACAAACAAGTTTAAAGACAAATACTAAAACCGATTCCAAACCAAACACCAATACCGTGTATCAAAACGATGTATAAATTATTTTCAAAAATATTTTTTCAAAATTCCGGAAAATTGACCCCAGTTCAGTCAAATAATTAGAGACAACAACGCATGAAAAATTCTCTAATTTCTTTTCCATATCACCAAGGGATAAAAAATATAAATTTTTCCAAATTAGGTAAAGTTGAAATGAGAAATATAAAAGAAAACAAAAACGAATAAGTTTTCCAAACTTTAAGATTTTATTTATTTTATTTTTTCACTACACTTCAGACTACAATTTTTTATTAAACCACACATTACAAATTACTTTTTCTTCATTTTAATGGCGGCTTCCAGAGCGTCTTGTAAATTTCTATTTTGTCTTTCGGCCCGATCCCTCTGTCTCCTTAGATCCGCCAAGATCTGTTCCTCTATGTCCCGGATCTGCCCCAGAAGTAGATTTCGGCGGAACGGATCCCTCTCCCTCTCCAGCTGTAGCTCGAAAAATACCAGATCTCTCTCAAGCCGGTCCATTTTTTCACTCGCAAATATTTTACTAACGTTGTGAGTGACCGAAAGTAAACTAAAGCCTTTTCAAGCAATTCTCTTTCAAACAACTGCCCCGCAAACGATGCGCGCGCAAGTTAAGCATAAAAAATGATTTTACAAATAGAGATAGGGTAGGGTAAGCCCATCTTTTTCCTATGTTTTTCCTATTTCAAATATTTCCCGTTTTTTAAGTAATAAAGAATCCCCAGCAGACGTCCTCTTTCCCTCGTTTGAAGGTTTCGAAGTAGTTTTTCTTTCTTTCCCATTTTTCTGATTAAGCAAAGCAGCTATTTTTGAAGTCACGTTGATAATGGTATTTCTTT
>NZ_JBEIET010000191.1:0-2766 GCF_040382755.1 Flavobacterium sp. | reverse complement strand
GTTCGTAATTGGTATACCCCTTCCCATCTGCTCCTAAGCCATTTCGCTTAATTTCAAGTGATTGAGTAGCTTTGTGAAGCGCTTCTTGAAACGAACGCCCTATTCCCATTACTTCTCCTACCGACTTCATTTGTAATCCTAACGTTCTATCTGCACCTTCAAATTTATCGAAATTCCAACGTGGTATTTTTACGATTACATAATCTAAAGTTGGCTCAAATAAAGCTGAAGTCGATTTTGTAATTTGATTTTGCAATTCATCTAAATTGTAACCTAAAGCTAATTTCGATGCGATTTTTGCAATTGGATATCCAGTAGCTTTTGATGCCAATGCAGAAGAACGTGATACGCGAGGATTAATTTCAATCGCAACTATATCTTCTTTTTCATCAGGTGAAACAGCAAATTGCACGTTACAACCTCCTGCAAAATTTCCGATAGAACGCATCATCAAAATAGCCATATCACGCATTTTTTGAAAAGTTGTGTCTGATAATGTCATTGCAGGCGCAACAGTAATAGAATCTCCAGTATGAATTCCCATAGGGTCCATATTTTCAATCGTACAGATAATTACCACATTATCGTTACTATCACGCAATAATTCCAATTCATATTCTTTCCATCCCATTAAAGCTTTATCAATTAAAACTTCATGAATTGGAGACGCTTCTAAACCGTAAGTTAAAGCCGCATCAAAATCTTCCTTCTTATAAATAATCGCAGCTCCAGTTCCACCTAAAGTAAATGAAGGACGTATTACTAATGGAAATCCAAATTCTTGCTCTATCTCTTTTCCTTTTAAGAACGAATTGGCCGTTTTAGCTGGTGCTTGAGGAATTCCAATTTTATTTAATAAATTCTTAAATTGCTCTCTATCTTCGGTAATATTTATTGCATTTATATCTACACCAATCAATCTAACACCAAAATCCTTCCAAATTCCTTTTTCATCGGCTTCAATACATAAATTTAATGCGGTTTGACCACCCATTGTTGGTAAAACAGCATCAATTTGAGGATGTGCTTTTAAAATCTCTATTATAGATTTTGTAGTCAAAGGTTTTAAATACACATGATCAGCCATAGTTGGGTCTGTCATGATGGTTGCAGGATTTGAATTAATAAGGATTACTTCGATTCCTTCCTCTCTTAAAGAGCGTGCAGATTGTGAACCGGCATAATCAAATTCGCAGGCTTGTCCAATTACTATTGGTCCTGAACCAATAATTAATACCGATTTTATTGAATTGTCTTTTGGCATATTGTTGTGTTGTTGTAGATTGTAATTTAATGCAAATATAAAAAAAAGGTGCTACTATTAAAATAGTAACACCCTGATATTTCGATTAACTAATACCATTATTTCTTATGTCTTGGTTCACAAGATACTGTTAATTTATGTCTTCCTTTAGCTCTTCTACGAGCAAGCACCTTTCTTCCGTTAGGAGATGACATTCTGTCCATGAAACCGTGCTTATTTCTTCTTTTTCTCTTTGATGGTTGAAATGTTCTCTTACTCATTGTTAGTATTTTTAAATTCTATATAATTCTTTAATAATATGGCTTTCTTTAAACCGAGTGCAAATATACAAAGACTTTTTTCAAATACAAATACTTTTTTAAAATTATTTTTAATAGATTTTATTACCTTTGCAAACTAAACTAAATATCATGTTCAATAAAAACATAAAACTAATTACAGCAGCAGGATTAATATCATTTGCAATTTACTTATTCATTATTGGTGGTAATATCGGAAATGGAATATTTTTAATTCTATTATCAACCCTTTTTATCTTATTTTATTTTAAAAATGAATTAATTATTTTATCATTTTTACAGTTAAGAAAACAAAATTTTGACGGCGCTAAAAAATATTTAGATAAAATTAGCAATCCAGAAACAGCTTTAGTTAAAAAACAACAAGGGTATTATAATTACTTAAATGGATTAATGGTTTCGCAAACTAACCTAAATCAAGCAGAAAAATACTTTAGAAAAGCTATTGAACTTGGCTTAAGTATGGATCAAGACTTAGCTTTAGCCAAACTTCAATTAGCAGGAATTGCTGCTTCAAAAAGAAGAAAAATTGAAGCAGAAAAATGGCTAAGTGAAGCAAAAAAATTAGACAAACACAATATGTTGAAAGATCAAATTGTAATGATGAAACAACAGTTAAAAAGAATATAATTTAAAAAGTCCCAATGGGACTTTTTTTTGTGCTTTATAATTACGATTTAATTTTGAAAGTTATTCAATTTTTATACCATTTAAAATAATCAAATCATAGAACATTAAAATTTCTCAGCTCAGAATTTTAAAACAATAAATTTTCTCAATACAGATTCTAATTTTTTTTTTATTTTGTGCGTTCCCTTTCAGGTCGTGTGTTCCGTTATATCTTTTTTAGTGTTATTTTTAAAAAAAAGGATGCCACTCCACCCACTAACGCTTCGGTTTTCATAAGATAAATCTTGTAAACAAGCTATGAATCACCTTTATATAATAAAAAAAAGCCCCAATCTTTTAGATTGAGGCTTTAATAAAAGAAGGCGGCGATCCTAGTTTACGAACACGCCACATCAATAACAAAAAAAAGCCTTCAAGTTTTACTTGAAGGCTTTAATAAAAGAAGGCGGCGACATACTCTCCCACATAACTGCAGTACCATCTGCGCAGTTGGGCTTAACTTCTCTGTTCGGAAAGGTAAGAGGTGAGCCCCAACGCAATAACCACCTTAATGGTTTGTTACATTCAATGCAT
>NZ_JBEIET010000190.1:0-2777 GCF_040382755.1 Flavobacterium sp. | reverse complement strand
TCACTAACATTACATCTTCGTACCCAACGGTTTGTAATACATTTAATACGTTTTTTATTCCTGCAGCATCTTTTACAGAAGCGCCCCCAAATTTAAATATTTTCATAGCGTATAAATTACCTTATTAAAATTACAAAATTCAAAATTTATAATAATTAATAATTAGTTGTTTTTTCTATATTATTTATAAATGTGTCTATTCCTATTTCATCCATATGAACCACGCGCCAATCATTTAAAACAGTTGCCCCGCTTTTTTTGTAAAATTCAATTGCAGGTGTGTTCCAATCTAACACGTTCCATTCTATTCGTCTTACGTTATCTTTTTTGCCTTGTTTTATAATTTCGGTGTATAATGCAAATCCAGCGCCAGTTCCTCTGTTTTTTTCTCTAACTATTAAATCTTCTAAATGAATGGTTTTTCCCTTCCAAGTTGAAAATCGATAATAATACAAAGCTACGCCAATAATTTCATTTTGCTCTTCTGCTACAAAAGTATAAAATAAAGGATTTTCAGAAAAGCCATCTCGCACTAAATCTTCTACAGTTACAACCACCGCATTAGGTTCTTTTTCAAAAATAGCTAATTCTTTAATTAAAGCCAAAACTTCTGGCATATCTTCTGGTATTCCTTTTCTTATAATCATTTTTTCTTGAAGCTATTTCCTGCTTTCCACTATATCTTTTTATTTTATGTTGCCTTCGAGAGCCTCAGTCAACATAAAATAAAAAGGATGCCGTTACACCCGAGCAAAGCGAACTGACGCAGTAATCAGGGCTATTTTACATTCGTTTTTTCAATACATTCTTTTGCAAAAATACATATACACAAACAACTTTCTAAATTAATTTCGCATTATCACAAAAATAACGATATTTGCACAACAATTCTACTCAATCGATTTCGTAATGGAACAAAGCAACAAAACCTTAGGTGAATACATCATCGAAAATCAAAATGCATTTCAATATTCGTCTGGCGAATTATCCCGAATTATCAACTCCATCCGTTTAGCTGCAAAAGTAGTTAACTACAAAGTAAACAAAGCAGGTTTAGTGGATATTGTAGGTGCCGCTGGAGATCAAAACATTCAAGGTGAAGACCAACAAAAACTGGATGTTTATGCCAATGAAGTTTTTATTCAAACATTAATAAACCGAGAAATTGTTTGCGGAATTGCGTCTGAAGAAAACGACGATTTTATAACCGTAGCAGGTTCAGATAAAAGTCATAATAACAAGTATGTGGTATTAATGGATCCGCTTGACGGCTCTTCAAATATTGATGTTAACGTATCTGTTGGAACAATTTTTTCAGTTTACAGAAGAATTACACCAGTTGGCACGCCAGTAACTTTAGAAGATTTTTTACAACCAGGAATCAATCAAGTAGCGGCAGGGTATGTTATTTATGGTACGTCAACTATGTTGGTATACACAACAGGTTGTGGCGTTAATGGATTTACCTTAAACCCAGCTATCGGAACGTTTTATTTGTCGCATCCAAATATGAAATTTCCAGAAAATGGAAGTATTTATTCTATAAATGAAGGAAATTATGTGCATTTTCCTCAGGGGGTGAAAAATTACCTAAAATATTGCCAATTAGAAGAAAACGACCGACCATATACCTCAAGATACATAGGAAGTTTAGTATCTGATTTTCATAGAAATATGATAAAAGGCGGCATTTATATTTATCCAACCAGTTCTAAAGCGCCAAAAGGGAAATTACGTTTGTTATACGAATGCAATCCAATGGCATTTATTGCCGAACAAGCAGGAGGAAAGTCTTCTGACGGATTTGGTAGAACTATGGAAATTATCCCAACCGAATTACACCAACGCGTGCCGTTTTTCTGCGGCGTAAAAAGTATGGTAGAAAAAGCAGAGGAATTTATGGAACAAGCTAAATAAAATAAAGCGGCATAAATGTCGCTTTTTTATTTCCTAAAAATTCTGTAAGTTTGAAAAACATTTTAAAAGAAATGGTATGCAAGAATTTTTAATATATTTCAATATGGGACTAAAGCACGTGTTAGATATCGCAGCTTATGATCATATCGTTTTTCTAATTGCGTTACTAATTCCGTACACCTTTAAAGATTGGAAACGCGTATTTTTATTGGTAAGTTTGTTTACTTTAGGACATACTTTAGCCTTAATTTTATCTGTTTTTGGGGTCGTTTCTATTTCGGTAACTGTTGTAGAATTCCTAATTCCAATCACTATTTTAATCACTGCTTTGTATCATTTGTTTACCGCTGGCAAATCGGCAAAAAAAGAAACGGTTTCTTTTGTAGCAATAGTAACAGTGTGCTTCGGATTAATTCACGGCCTTGGATTTTCAAATTATTTTAATACCATAATGGTAGGTTCTGGAATGACTAAGTTAGTTCCTTTATTAGAATTTGCTTTAGGAATTGAGGCTGCTCAACTAATTGTGGTTCTTGCCGTATTGCTTCTTGCGTATATTCTTCAAACTTTTTTTCGTTTTTCAAAAAGAGATTGGGCTTTGGTATTGTCAGGATGTATAATTGGTGTAGTTTTGCCAATGATATTACAAAGCGAAATTTTTAAGTAAAAGTTATTTCACAGAGCTACACAAAGAATCAGCAGAGTGACACAAAATCAGTATTAATTCCATATAATATGTTCAAAAAGTATTAAAAATAAAATCTTTGCGAACCTTAGCGGGAAACTTTGCGTTTCTTTGCGGTAAATTTAACAATGAAAGAAAAGAAAAAATTAAAATACGATTTAGCCTATTTGCGCAT
>NZ_JBEIET010000189.1:0-2784 GCF_040382755.1 Flavobacterium sp. | reverse complement strand
ACAAACTGTGGTACCGGAGTAGGCAATTGCATACAATATTTAATTTTTACATACTTCCCTTTTAATGCTGGTGGCGGTTGGTTTTCTATAATTGGTAACATCAAATCGTTGAATTTTGATGTTGGTACTTTTTGTTTTCTGTTTTCAAAAACCTCAACAGCTGTTTCTAATCCTTTTAATAAACGTTGTTTTTCTAATGCAGATACAAATAGAATTGGCACATCTGTAAACGGTTGAATTTGCTCACGAATTTTACGCTCGTAATCTCTTGCGGTCATAGTATCTTTTTCAACTAAATCCCATTTGTTGACTAAAATTACAATTCCTTTTCTGTTTTTTTCGGCCAACCAAAAAATACTTTGATCTTGTCCTTCAAAACCACGAGTGGCATCAATTACCAAAATACAAACATCTGAATGCTCAATGGCACGAACCGAACGCATTACAGAATAAAATTCTAAATCTTCTTTTACCTTGGCTTTTCTTCTAATTCCAGCAGTATCTACCAAGTTAAATTCAAAACCAAAACGGTTATATGTGGTATCAATGGCATCACGAGTAGTTCCAGCAATATCTGTAACCACAAATCTATCTTCACCAATTAAGGCATTAATAATAGAGGATTTTCCTGCATTTGGACGACCCACAACGGCAAAACGAGGTAAAGGATTTTCATCTTCAACAGCTTCAGGCATTTCAGGTAAAACTTCTACTAATTTATCTAATAATTCTCCCGTTCCACTTCCATTCATAGCGCCTATAGTGAAATATTCGCCCAATCCTAAATTATAAAACTCTAACGCATCAGTAACACGTTTCGAATTATCAACTTTGTTCACGGCTAACAAAACAGGTTTAGTAACCTTACGTAGTAATTTAGCCACTTCATCATCCATTGGCGTAATGCCTTCTTCTACATCTACCATAAAAATAATGGCATCGCACTCATCTATTGCTAATTCTACTTGTTTTCTAATTTCACCTTCAAAAATATCATCAGAACCTTTAATGTATCCACCTGTATCAATTACAGAAAATTCTTTTCCATTCCACTCACTTTTTCCATAATTTCTATCACGTGTAACGCCACTCACAGAGTCTACTATGGCATCTCTACGTTGGATTAAACGATTAAAAAGCGTAGATTTTCCTACATTTGGTCTTCCTACTATGGCTACAATATTATTCATTATTCTTATATTTTGTGCAAAGATAGTTTAAAAGTTGCGAGTTTAGGGTTTATAGTTAGGAGTTTTTGTAAGTAATACTAAACGCATTGCTCCAAACTAACTACTAAATTCTGTAAACTAATTATTTGTAATTACTTTTGGTTGTATCCAAATCTTCGTAATTGAAAGGCATTGTTTCGCCAATCTTTATTCACTTTTACGAAAATTTCAATGTGTATTTGTTTATCGAAAAACAATTCTAAATCGGCACGAGCTTGCATTCCTACTTTTTTTAGAGCTGCACCTTTATGTCCAATAATAATTCCTTTTTGTGTTTCGCGTTCTACCATAATGACAGAGCGAATTCTTATGATTTTTTCGTCTTCCAAAAACTCTTCAGTTTCCACCTCAACTGCGTACGGAATTTCTTTATCGTAGTTTAATAAAATCTTCTCACGAATGGTTTCATTTACAAAAAAACGTTCTGGTTTGTCTGTTAAAGCATCCTTAGGATAATAAGGTGGTGAAAGTGGTAATAAATCGACAATTCTATTTAATACTTCTTTTACATTAAAGTTTTCTAAAGCCGAAATTGGAAAAATTTCAGCATTTGGAACCTTTGCTTGCCAAGTTTGTACCTGTTCTTCTAATAATTCTTGATTGGATTTATCAATTTTATTTAACAAAAGTAAAACTGGAATTTTAGCATTGATAATTTTATTGAAAAAGTCTTCGTCTTTTAATTCTTTTTCTCCAATTTCAACCATATAGATTAAAATATCGGCATCAGAAAAAGCACTTTTAACAAAATCCATCATACTGGTTTGTAAATCGTAAGCTGGTTTGATAATTCCTGGCGTATCCGAAAAAACGATTTGATAGTCTTCATCATTTACAATACCAAAAATTCTGTGACGCGTGGTTTGTGCCTTACTTGTGATGATAGACAACTTCTCACCTACCATAGCATTCATTAAGGTAGATTTTCCAACGTTTGGGTTTCCGATTATATTTACAAAACCTGCTTTATGCGACATATATTTTATTTTTTACAAAGGTACATAAAAAAGCCACTCGTTTTGGAATGGCTTCTTTTACAATATTATGTTAGTTATTTATTCTGCCGCAACTAATTTACTTGCGCTACGGTAAATAAATTCGTTATAAATATGACGACGAGCAAAACGACCTGGTGATTCAGCGTTTACCATTTTCACATACGTATTTCTTGGCACACCAAAGTATTCAAATTTACTTCCGTCTGCAAAGCTAATATACAAAACACCTTTGTCCATATAAAAATCGGCAATTTGTGAAGTTGTAGTTGTAGCTAAGTATTCTGCCTTTACTTTCTCTCTTGTTTCTGGAGCGATACTTACTAAAAAGTGGTACGCTTCAATAATGTTTTTACTTCTTTCTTCAGCTGCTAAACGTTCAACTGGATCTGCAATAGTATCAGGATGATCTTCCTTCATACTATTTCTATATATTGTTTTTAATTCTTTTAATGTTGCATCTCTGGTAACATTAAGTAACTTTCTGTACCCAATAATTTTCTGTGTAGTCATATAATTTTGAAAATAAAAGTGCAAAAGTAGTGATTTATTCTTTAATT
>NZ_JBEIET010000188.1:0-2824 GCF_040382755.1 Flavobacterium sp. | reverse complement strand
TATAAAATTATATTTTAAAACTTGTAATCCTTAAATTTGAAAAAAAAATTATCAACATGTTTTCAAAAGGACAAACCGTATTTGCAATTTTATTTGCGATTTCTTTTATTACAATTATTGTTTTTATGTATTTAAAGGATAAAAAAATACATAAACAGCAATATAAAGGAGTGAAATGGATTGGATTAGGTTTTTTACTTTTTATTTTATTCTTATTTTTAATTAAAGGGTTCATAAAAGAATAATTGTTTATATTTGATTTAAATCCCCATAATAAATGAAAATATTAAAATATTTATCGCTATTATTTCTGCTATTTCTTTTAGCATTTATTGTGTTTGTGGCAACGCAACCCGCAACCTATCAAATTACAAAACAAAAAGAAATCAGCACACCTACTCCTTTCGTTTTTGAATATGTAAACGATTTTTTAAATTGGAATGACTGGCAACAATTTAATACCGATGAAAATATTAAATACACTACTTCTGAAAATACTGTTGGTGAAAAATCATATGTAAAATGGGATAATGGAAGTGCTATGATTACCACTTTCGCACAAAAAGATTCTATTTCTCAACTCTATATTCAAGACAATAACAAGCAAACGTTGCATTGGAAATTTAAAAAAACAAATACAGGAACGATAGCATCCGTAACCATTAAAGGAGATTTGTCATTTACTGAAAAAATATATTCTGTATTAAATGGAGGAATTACAAATTATGTTGGAACTCAAATTCAAGAAAGTTTAAATAAAATAAACAACTATTTTGTAAGTGAATTAGGCGAATATGATATTAAAGTAGAAGGTTTGGCAAACCGACCAAAAATAAATTATATTGAACAAAAAGATTCTTGTTTGGTTAAAGATTTTCCTAAAAAATCAAAGGCATTGTTAAAAACTATGAAAAATTTCATCAAGTCTAATGACATTGAAACTTTAGATAAGCCTTTTGTACTGTTTCATAATAATTCGGATCCTAATAAAATAGTATATGCCATGTGCGTGCCTGTAAAAGAAGAAGTACTAACCACTCCAGACAGTCAAATACAAGGTAGAAAATACGAATCTTTTTTAGCAATAAAAACTACATTAAAAGGCGATTATTCGCACATGAAAAAAGCGTGGGCAAAAACAAGAGCGTATATGTTAAAAAACAAGTATAATGAAGACAAAAAAGGAATTTATATAGGCATTTATAAAAAATCAATTCCTGAAGTAAATGAACCTTCAAAATGGGTGACAGAAATTTTTATACCTATTATTAAAAAAGAAACAGCTCCTAAAAAAGTAATCGTTAAGGACAGTACTGAAACGGTAACTGCTGATAAAGTAGAATAATTACTTACTTATTTCTGTAGTAATCATATTATTTGTCATTTTCGGACCAAAGCTTTTTACTTTTGTCGTACATAAAACGTATAAGTTACTATTAAAAACAGGAACAAGTGTTGTTGGGTAACGTTTAAGTGGATCTTCTATTTTTACTGAATAGCCTTTTTCTTCAGGAATAAAATTTGCTTTTAATTGCAGCAAATATTGGTCTTCGCAAATGTTATAAAACCATCTTTCTTCAGCGTTTGCAAGCGTAACTCTGTAATTTTTAGCAAAAGTTAAGGTTTTATCTTTATGAATTAAACTAAACTCGTTATTGGTATTTACAACATCGTTTCCTTGCGCATCTACCAAAGTAATCTGCAAATCGTTAATGATTTTTTTGGTAGCACTATCAATTGGGTTGGCTACCAAATAGGTCGTAAAATCATACCCACAATGCGGTAAACCATCTTGCGAAAAGCCAAAAGTTGAAATAAAAATAAGTAAAATAAATTTCTTCATAATTGAACACTCGCAAAAAACGAACCAAAACGGGTATTACTTATATATTAAAATTGTGGCGTTGTTAAATAGGCATAAATTTTTTCACGTTGTAAATCGGTAAGTTTTGTGTTTTTTTGCATACGAATAACTATCGGTTTCCACTGTTCTGCAGTAAAACTTTCTTTTGCATATAAACTATGACAATCCGCGCAACTTGTGGTATATAAATTTTTACCTTCAGCGATAACTTCAGCTGTTATTTCTAACTTTTCAGCTGCGATTTCTTTAACAACCGGAATTTCCTCTGTTACAACAACTTTTTTTGGAGCACAGGCAAATACAACTGATACAATCACTAATCCAATTAATACGCTTGATTTCATTTATTTTAATTTTTAGATTTTCAAATATATAAAAAATCCGTAACGATTTGGTATCGAAACGGATTTTATAAGTTATTTTTTTACTCAATTCTTAATGATTACTAAAAACTGAATACTGCCTACTCTTATTTCACATCCATTAATTCAACGTCAAATACTAAAGTAGCATCTGGTGGAATTACCCCTCCAGCACCAGAACTTCCGTATCCTAAATACGATGGAATTACAAAACGAGCTTTATCACCTACTTGTAATAAGGCAATTCCCTCATCCCATCCTTCAATAACTTGCCCTACTCCCAATTGAAAATCAATTGGTTGTTTTCTTTTGTATGATGAGTCAAAAACTTGTCCATTTTCTAAAGCACCTTGATAGTGCACAGAAACTTTTTTACCTTTTTCAGCTTGTTTCCCACTACCCTTTTGAATAATTTGGTAACGTAAACCACTTTCTGTTTTTGAAAAACCAGCGGCTAATTTTTCCATTGCGGCTTCAGCAGCTTGTTTTTGTTCTAAAATTCTTTTTTCACGAGAACCTTCGAAGGTTCTAAACGCTTCAATAGCATTCCATTTTTCTGCTTCGGCTCCCACTCTAATAATTTCAATTGAATCTAAAG
>NZ_JBEIET010000187.1:0-2856 GCF_040382755.1 Flavobacterium sp. | reverse complement strand
GAAACCGCTCCTTTAATATGCTCGTGTGGGTCGTAGCCTTCCAACGTGAAATCGTCAAAAGTGAAATCGAAAATGTTGGTTACAGTTGGGTTCAATTTCATTTTTGGTAATTTTCTTGGTTCACGACTCAATTGTAAATTCACTTGTTCTATATGATTGTTATAAATATGTGCATCTCCAAAAGTGTGTATAAACTCACCCGCTTCTAATCCGCAAACTTGTGCTACCATCATCGTAAATAAGGCATACGAAGCAATATTAAACGGTACACCTAAGAAAATATCAGCACTACGTTGGTACAACTGACACGATAATTTCCCATCAGAAACATAAAACTGAAAAAACGCGTGACAAGGTGGTAAAGCTGCTTTTCCATTCGCCACATTTTCTGAAAAAGAAACGGTAGTATCAGGTAAAACAGAAGGATTCCAAGCTGAAATTAACATTCTACGGCTATTCGGATTTGTTTTTAAGGTTTCAATTAATTCGGTAATTTGATCAATTTCTTCGCTGTTCCAATTTCTCCATTGGTGCCCATACACAGGTCCTAAATTGCCATTTTCATCTGCCCAAGCATCCCAAATTTTTACGCCATTTTCTTGTAAATACGCAATATTGGTTTCGCCTTTTAAAAACCAAAGCAATTCGTGAATAATCGATTTTAAATGTAACTTTTTAGTAGTTACCATCGGAAAACCTTCACTTAAATCAAATCGCATTTGGTAACCAAAAACACTCAATGTTCCGGTGCCTGTTCGGTCGCCTTTTTGAGTTCCGTTCGCTAAAACGTGTTTTACTAAATCGTGATATTGTTTCATTTATATGGGTTTAAGGTGTTGGGTATAGGGTTAAGGGTTTTTAGTATTCGGTTTATTTCTTAAATAAGATAAAAAAGAGGCTATTCTTTTTTCAAGTATTTGAATGGATTCAATTTGTTTTGAAACTATATTTTCATCTAAATAATTTATATCTGAACATAACATTAATTGGGTTTCTAATTCAAAACAAGAACCTAAGCTAATTTCTAAAAATCTGCATAAATCTTTATCTGAACTTTTAGCACATCCTTCAGCTATATTAGATGGAATAGATATTACAGAACGTTTTATTTGTGAAGTCAATCCAAACTTTTCATCGTCTGGCATTTGCCTCATAATCATATAAGTAGCAGCCACAAGCAATCTACCCTCTTTCCAAATATCTAATTCTCTAAAATTTCTCATTCTGAAATAAAAAATTATCTTTTAAAACCTTTTACCAAAAACCCTTAACCTTTTACCCAATTAATGATTAAAAGCCTCTACGTCTTTTGGATTGTGTTCGTGCTTAAATAAAACCGCAAATGCTACAGTAATTATTAAAGCATAAACTGCAAATGTTAGCCAAATGTTATGCCAGTCTTTTCCGTTTGCAGTTGTAAAATAAGTGTCAATTAAAAATCCACTTCCTAAACTTCCTAAAATCGCTCCGAAACCGTTGGTCATCATCATAAATAATCCTTGCGCAGAGGAACGAATTTTAGAATCGGTTGTGGTTTCTACGAAAAGTGAACCTGAAATATTGAAGAAATCAAACGCCAATCCGTACACGATATTCGACATAATTATCATCCATAAACTGCCAATTGGATCGCCATAAGCGAAAAATCCGAAACGCAATACCCAAGCAATTAAACTGAAAAGCATTACTTTTTTGATTCCATATCGTCGTAAGAAAAACGGAATGGCTAAAATAAATATGGTTTCAGAAATTTGAGAAATAGACAACACAATATTTGCCGATTTTACTACAAAAGTTTCTGCATATTTTGGTACGTTTTCAAAATCTTTAATATAGGTTTCGCCATACATATTGGTTAATTGTAAAGCGGCACCTAAAAACATACTAAAGATAAAAAACATAGCCATTTTAGATTCTTTAAACAATTTAAAAGCATCTAAACCAAAAATTTGAGAGACTGTTTTGTTTTTACTTTCATCTTTTATTGGTTCAATTTTTGGCAAAGTGAAAGAAAAAATTCCCAATACAATTGCGAAAAAAGACGCCATATAAAACTGATTGCATTCTACAGGCATATTGGTTATAGAAGCAATGGCTTTTCCTACTCCAATCCCAAAAGAAAAAGGCGGATTTACATTACTAAAAAGATTAGTACACCACATAGCTGCAATAAAACCGATAGTTCCCCATACTCGAATGGGCGGATAATCTTTAATAACATTAAAATTAAATTTTTTAAGAACCGCGTAAGAAAGCGAGTTTGACAACGACAACGTTGGCATATAAAACAGCATTCCTATTAGTAATACCCAAAAGAAAGTAGATGGGCTATCAATGGCAGGTAAAAAAAGTAAAATGATACCATATAATATATGATGAATTCCGTATAATTTTTCTAAATTTAAATATTTATCTGCGATAATTCCAGATATAGGTGGCATAATAATAGAGCCGATTCCTAATGTTGAAAATACAATACCAAACTCGGCACCAGACCATTGTTTAAAGCCAAATCCATAACTTGCCAAAGTAGTTAACCAGGCACCCCATACAAATAATTGTAAAAAACTTACAATAGTTAATTTTAATTTTATGTTCATTTTGTAGTATTTTGATTGGTGATTATTTTCTATCGATTTCTGCTTTTATTAGGGCTGCTTTTTCGTAATCTTCATTTTGAATAGCTTCTTCTAATAAATTATGCAACTCTTGAATGGAAAATTTTGAATATATGTTTTGCGGTTCTTCTTCGCCATATACTTCAGGTTCAGAAAGTATATCGTCGTCATCTATTTCTTCGTCTGAATGCAATTCTTGTTTGTTTTTATTTAAGAAAATTCCAGCTTTATCTAATAT
>NZ_JBEIET010000186.1:0-2862 GCF_040382755.1 Flavobacterium sp. | reverse complement strand
TTAAAAATAGTTGCATAGTAAAGTAAAAATTCTTTTCTTTGCACCCTTATTTAGAATAACGATATAAAAGTTTAGAATAATGTCAAGAGTTTGTGAACTAACAGGAAAAAGAGCAATGGTTGGAAACAACGTTTCTCACGCGATGAATAAAACTAAGAGAAAATTCTCTGTGAACTTAGTGAAAAAACGTTTTTACATTGCAGAAGAAGATAGATGGGTGAGCCTAAAAATATCTACAGCAGTATTAAAAACAATTAACAAAAATGGTATTGCTGCAGTTTTGAAAAAAGCTAAAGCAAATGGATTCGTAAAATCTGTTTAATCATTTAAAAATATATCAAAATGGCAAAGAAAGGTAATAGAATCCAAGTAATTTTAGAGTGTACTGAGCACAAAGAATCTGGTCAACCAGGAACTTCTCGTTATATCACGACTAAAAACAAAAAAAACACACCAGATAGAATGGAAATCAAAAAATTCAATCCTATCTTGAAAAGAGTAACTGTTCACAAAGAAATTAAATAATTAGAAGCTTAATTTAAGTTTCAAATAAAACATACTAAGTCATGGCAAAGAAAACCGTAGCAACTTTACAAACATCTTCTAAAAGATTAACTAAAGCAATCAAAATGGTTAAGTCTCCTAAAACTGGTGCTTATACATTTGTGGAATCAGTAATGACTCCTGAAGAAGTAGATGAGTTCTTAAAAAAGAAATAATCTGTAATTAAAGATATTAAAAAAGCTATTTTCATTTGAAAGTAGCTTTTTTTATTTTATTTTTGTTCCAACAATAATGAAAATCATATCATTATATACCAAATTAAATGAGTTTTTTTAAAAAAATATTTTCATCTAACAAAAGTGAACCTGTAATTACAGAACAGGAAAAGCAGCAATTAGACAAAGGATTAGAGAAAACAAAAACTTCTTTCTTTTCTAAACTAACAAAAGCCGTTGCCGGAAAGTCTAAAGTAGATGATGAGGTTTTAGATAATTTAGAAGAAGTACTTATTTCTTCCGATGTGGGTGTAAATACCACTTTAAAGATTATTCAACGTATTGAAAAAAGAGTTTCTCAAGATAAATATTTAGGTACAGATGAGTTAAATATTATATTAAGAGAAGAAATTGGTTCGTTGTTATCTGAGACCAATTCTGGAAACGAATCCGAATTCACCATTCCAAAAGATGTTAAACCTTATGTAATTATGGTTGTGGGCGTAAATGGTGTTGGAAAAACAACTACCATAGGAAAATTAGCATATCAATTTAAAAAAGCAGGATTTAAGGTTGTTTTGGGTGCTGCAGATACATTTAGAGCGGCTGCTATCGATCAATTGCAAATTTGGGCAGATAGAGTAGATGTACCAATGGTAAGACAGCAAATGGGTTCTGATCCTGCTTCTGTTGCTTTTGATACGTTACAATCTGCCGTAGCACAAAATGCCGATGTTGTAATTATTGATACAGCTGGACGTTTACATAATAAAGTAGGTTTAATGAATGAATTGACCAAAGTCAAAAATGTAATGCAAAAAGTAGTTCCAAATACACCAAACGATGTTATGTTGGTTCTTGACGGATCAACAGGACAAAACGCTTTTGAACAAGCCAAACAATTTACTGCAGCCACTGAAGTGTCTTGTTTAGCAGTAACTAAATTAGATGGTACTGCAAAAGGTGGTGTTGTTATCGGTATTTCAGATCAATTTCAAATTCCAGTTAAATATATTGGAGTAGGTGAAGGAATTGAAGATTTACAAGTTTTTAATAAAACAGAGTTTGTAGATTCTTTCTTTAATTAATTTTTACATTATGATTAATTTTTTTAAAAATATAACCAATTCAAAATTGTTATTTATAGCTTTAATTTCTGCTGTTTTAGCGTTTCCTTTTGATTTAAAGTTTTTAGGGTTTATGCAAAGTGAAAGTATTTTTATGTCGTTACGACTACTTTCTTTTATTTTGTTTATGTATGTAGCTATTAAAGTGATTAATGGTAAAACAAAAAAGCCAACGGGAAAGAATAAGTTTTAAAATTTTTATTTTAATCAGAATAACTTCTTTTATCTGTTTTAAAATAAATTACATAAAATATGTTTATAAACAAAAAGCCCAATTTCAATGAAATTGGGCTTTTAAATGTATACTAATTTAGAAATTACTTCGCAATATTTACTGCTCGAGTTTCTCTAATTACAGTTACTTTAACTTGACCTGGATAGGTCATTTCTGTTTGAATTTTGTGTGAAATTTCAAAGGATAGTGTAGCAGCTAAATCGTCTGAAACTTTTTCGCTTTCAACTAAAACACGTAATTCTCTACCTGCTTGAATAGCATATGCGTTTTTCACACCAGGGAAGCTGTAAGCTACTTCTTCTAAGTCTTTTAAACGCTGAATATAAGAATCTAATACTTGACGACGTGCGCCAGGTCTTGCTCCAGAAATCGCATCACACACTTGAATAATCGGTGAAATTAAATATTTCATTTCAATTTCATCGTGGTGAGCTCCAATAGCATTACAAACTTCTTCTTTTTCACCATATTTCTCAGCCCATTGCATTCCTAAAATAGCGTGAGGTAATTCACTTTCGGTATCTGGCACTTTTCCGATATCGTGTAATAAACCAGCTCTTTTCGCTAATTTTACGTTTAGCCCTAATTCTGCAGCCATTAAACCACATAATTTAGAAACTTCTCTTGAGTGTTGTAATAGGTTTTGTCCGTATGAAGAACGGTATTTCATTCTACCTACAATTTTAATCAATTCTGGGTGTAAACCGTGAATTCCTAAATCGATAACGGTACGTTTTCCTACTTCAATAATTTCTTCTTCAATTTGTTTTTTCGTTTTCTC
>NZ_JBEIET010000185.1:0-2935 GCF_040382755.1 Flavobacterium sp. | reverse complement strand
TCCCAGCTTTCGCCAATTTGGCTGCCATCAAAAGATTTATTTAAAACTTCTTTTAGTTTGATACCTCCCCAAATTCGTTCTTTAAAAATGGGTTTGAAAAGTAAAGGATAAAACAACATTTATTTGCCTCTATAGGTTACAAAATTACGTGGCGTTTCATATAAAACGACTTCTAAATCTAAATTTATATTAATGTGATTTCTTAATTTTTGCCAAATAACAACTGAAATATTTTCGGCTGTTGGATTTAAATTTTCAAAATCAGGAACATCTAAATTCAAATTTTTATGGTCAAACGCATTTTCAATATGCTCTTTTATTAAATCTGACAAAATTTTTACATCAATTACAAAACCAGTTTCCTGATCAATTTCACCCGTAACACTGACAATTAATTCGTAGTTGTGCCCATGATAATTTGGATTGTTGCATTTACCGAAAATGGTATCGTTTTGTTCCATAGACCAATCTTTTCGATATAACCTATGTGCAGCATTAAAATGCGCTTTTCTACTTACTGTTACTTTCATTTTTTTATTTATTGTCATCAAAATGATGATAAAATTCCTCAAATATTATTTTAAACCATACCGTATAAAGATTCGGATTTGCAATCATGTCATTTTTTACTTCTTCAATCTTCATCCATTTCCAACTTTCTACCTCATCTTTATTAATATCGGGCATTTCGTTATAATAACCAAGCATAACATGATCTAATTCGTGTTCGGTTAAACCGTTATCAAATGGTGCTTTATAGATGAAATGGAACATTTCTTTCAATTCTGTTTCAAAACCCATTTCTTCGCGAAGTCGTCTGGTGCCAGCTTGAATATTTGTTTCATTTTCTCTTTGATGACTACAACAAGTATTGGTCCACAATAAAGGAGAATGGTATTTATGATGTGCACGTTGTTGCAACATCAACTCATTTTTATCATTTAAAATAAAAACAGAAAATGCTCTATGCAAAACCGCTTTTTCGTGTGCTTCAAGCTTATTCATCAATCCAATTGGATTGTCATTTGCATCAACTAAAATAACTTTTTCTTCTACCACTCTTAAATTTTTAATTGTCAAATTTACAAAAAAAATAATTTTTACAGCAAAGATATCCTGAAATAAAGACTTTAACGTATTGTTAATAAAATTGGGTTGGTTATACCATAAAAAATTGTATTTTTACGCTTCTAAAATTTTAAAAGAAAAAATGGGTAAAATCATTGCAATTGCCAATCAAAAGGGCGGGGTAGGAAAAACAACAACTTCGATAAATCTTGCTGCTGCATTAGGTGTTTTGGAAAAAAAGGTGCTTTTAATTGATGCCGATCCGCAAGCAAATGCGAGTTCTGGTTTAGGAATTGACGTGGAAGGTGTTGAAATAGGTACTTATCAAATAATAGAACACAGCAATACCGCAAAAGAAGGTGTGATTTCTACAAGCGCTCCAAATGTTTGGATTATACCCGCACATATTGACTTAGTTGCCATAGAAATTGAATTGGTTGACAAAGACAATAGAGAATATATGCTAAAACAAGCCTTACAAGAAATTAAGGAGGATTACGATTATATAATTATTGACTGCGCGCCATCTTTAGGTTTATTAACGTTAAATGCGTTAACCGCTGCAGATAGCGTTGTAATTCCTATTCAATGTGAATATTTTGCATTAGAAGGTTTAGGAAAACTATTAAACACAATAAAAAGCGTACAAAAAATTCATAATCCAAGTTTAGATATTGAAGGATTACTTTTAACTATGTACGATACCCGTTTACGATTATCAAATCAGGTAGTTGAAGAAGTTCAAAAACATTTTAATAATATGGTGTTTTCGACTATTATTCAAAGAAATATTAAATTAAGTGAAGCACCAAGTTTTGGAGAAAGCATTATAAATTATGATGCAACAAGCAAAGGAGCTGCAAATTACTTAAATTTAGCAGAAGAAATTATCAAGAAAAACAGTAGTAACTAATGACAAAAGCAGTAAAAAAACCTGTGTTAGGAAGAGGACTTTCAGCACTTTTAAGCGATCCTTCAAACGACATTAAGTCTGTAGAAGATAAAAATGCAGATAAAGTTGTAGGAAGTATCATCGAACTTGATATTAATTTTATTGAAATAAATCCGTTTCAACCAAGAACTAATTTCAATGAAGACACACTTCAAGAATTAGCTAAATCTATAAAAGAAGTTGGCGTTATTCAACCTATTACTGTTAGAAAATTAGAATTTAACAAATACCAACTAATTTCTGGAGAACGAAGATTACGTGCTTCAAAATTATTAGGACTTGCTACTATTCCTGCTTACATTAGATTAGCAAACGATAACGAATCACTTGTTATGGCATTGGTTGAGAACATTCAACGCCATGATTTGGACCCAATTGAAGTTGCCATTTCGTACCAAAGATTAATTGAAGAAGTAAATTTAACTCAGGAAGAAATGAGTGAGCGTGTAGGTAAAAAACGTTCAACCATTACTAACTATTTACGTTTATTAAAACTAGATCCAATTATTCAAACTGGAATGAGAGACGGATTTATTTCGATGGGACACGGTAGAGCATTAATTAATATTGAAAACCAAGAAGCGCAAAGTGATATTTACCATACCGTGGTTACTCAAAACTTATCTGTTAGAGATACAGAAGCGTTAGTGAAAAAATATCAAGAAGGTTTAAAACCTAAATCAAGCAAAACAACTGCAACAAAATCATTCGAAATTGCTATTGAACAAAAGAAAACTTTTGCTAACTTCTTTGGTGCAAAAGTGGATATCAGTGTTGCTGCAAATGGCAAAGGAAAAATAGCCATTCCTTTTCATTCTGAAGAAGATTTTAATCGAATTATGAAATTAATCAACGATTAGTGAAGCGGTTTCTTTACATATTTATTTTACTGTTTTTGGGCACAACATTTTCTGT
>NZ_JBEIET010000184.1:0-2935 GCF_040382755.1 Flavobacterium sp. | reverse complement strand
GTTTGTTATATTAAATAGGGAAAAGATCCAATTCTGCGCAATTTATCTATAGATAATTTTAAACAAATATAGGGTGCATTAGCATTTATTTTTGAAGTTATTGCGTTTAAATTAGGTGCGATTGATGCGCACCCCGTTCTTTGATGATGTTAACAATTTATAAATGTATGTTATTCATATATAAAATAAAATATATTTAATTACAAAGTCTAGATATGACTAAATGTATAAAAGTTTATTTTCTCTATTTTCCTTTCATTGCTTTTTATTTTAATACATTTTGAATTTGCATGGTTGATAATACATGTATATACTATTTCCAAAAAACAACAAGCTCGACGCAGTCGAAGAAAAAAAAATGTAATGCGCAATTGTCGCATTTATAATTAATTAGGATTCAGCTTTTGATTGATATTTATTCTCTCTTATTTATCAAATACATTTCCGCAGTTTTTGGAAAATTCGAAAACTGTTTGAAAATTTTGCGCAGAAATTATATAGAATAAAATATTTTTAAAAAAAAATTTAAAACAAAACCAAGCTATTATTCTTGATTTAAATTGTTATTTTAACCTTTATCGTTTATTATTTTAAAGTTAAAAAAGATTTTATCAAAGTAACCCAATATTACTGATTCTTATACTTTTGTCCATTCAAACTCGCTTAATTGAGGAATATGATGAATTTAATGAACAAAATATGAAATTAAAGTATATTTAAAAAAGGTTTATATGATATTTTAGATAAATTTCTTAGATGATTAAAAAATCAATTTTTCTTAAAAGACTTATGTAAATTTTACATGGCACCCTTGATGTAACTTTTCATAGCGTAAACAACGCTATTGGTGGTTTATGAAACAGGGTTAACGTTTATTTCGTGAGTTCGTTGGGTATAAGGTCTAAAACTCTTTCCACAGATTTCCATGACGAAGGACTCAGGGTTAATACTAGCAACATACATGTATTTCTCAAGTTTTTTTGAAAACTATAATTTGTAAAACAATTCCCATTGAAGTCCTTGAAATTATTTATCATTTTTTCTGACATATTTTATCATCAATTAAAGCCATTTTTGATATTGTTCATCATTGTTCTAGTCTGCAAAGTAATTCATATCATTTACTTTTAAACTAGCACCTGCTTTTCTTGCTTCCAAGACAGCCAAAGTTCTTTAATTTAAATCAGCTGGCCGTAAATCATTTTTTTCTAGGAACTATTTCACATCTTTCTCTCCTTCTTATTTTCTGACCAAAATTTCAGCTTTTTTGGCGGGTTGGTCTTCTTGCTTTAAATTAAGATCAATTTGTTCTTTATTAGCTTATTTAATCTTATTTGAACTTTATAGCAATTGCTTATTTCTTGAAGAAAGTACAATTGCATTTTATTGAATATTTTACTTCTTATTCAGTTATTCGCTAGCCGGCTGTTGGTTTTACATCTTTTATTCAATTTTTTGTTGATGCGCTTATGTTGATTTGTTATTTTATTATTCCATTATGTCTCTTTTATCGATAATTTACTCTTAATCTTAGGATTTTGAGGAATTTTTTGGTTTTTTATTTTGACTTTACTAATTTTTCTCTAAGGAACTATTTAGCATCTTAAGTTTTATTTGAGCCTCTTATTAATGTTTATCACTATTTTAAGATTCATTCAGACTCTTTACCTCCTTTACCTCCTTTGTCTTCTTGATTATCTTGGTTTTATTGTGGTACTTTGCGAGGTGTTAAGTCATTTTACCCCTTGACAACTATTAATGGCAGATCTTGCAAACAAATGATGACATTTTATTAATAAAAATCTAACAGATGAATAAAATATGATGCATTAAAACATCAGAAGTTATATTTCAGTTATAAATTTAATATTAAAAAGAAAATGTACCAACGTAAAAGTTCATTTTTACAACAGAACAAGGCACTTATATGCATTTTAATTGTAGCTTTTTACTTTGTCTACTGTTTGCCATTTCATAAGTCAAAGATCAACGAAATTAAAAAGGAAGTAGATGGATGCAAAGAAAATTTCGAGTAAAGAAATTGTGAAAGTGCTACAATTTCTACTGGAGGCATGGACAAATGCCTGTAATACAAAAAATGTATGTAAAAAAAAATCTAAGTAAACTATTTTGATTGGTTATCATAAGTTTTGGAAGGTCTACCGTGGAAAATTATTTTATACTTGAGTGGTGGATCAATTGCTGTCAAAAAGGTTTTGGACTGATTTGTTTAACTCATTTATTAAATTAATTTAATTAGCAGTTTAAATATGATTTCTTTTGTTAAATTATTGGATGTCTGCAATCTTGATAAATTACCATTTATCAAGAATGCAGAACATTCAATAATTTAACAAAAGAATCATATTTTAATACTATATATCAATGAATAATATATAATTTTATTAATTTTACATTTTTCCTTCGTCATTCCTATTTTCAATATTCCACACTCCCATCCTAATTACAGATAAAGTTTTTTTTTTAAGATATAAATTAAATATAGATATAAAACATGTTTTCAATACTTTTTATATCATTTTTAGCATAATAGCTTTGATAATTTTTAGATTTGGAAATATTATTAATGACCATCTGGACATGGAAAAAAAAAAAATTGGAAAGAAAATATTTAAGACTTAAAAGTAAAATCAAATGAAAGTAAATATCATATTGATACAATATATATCATTATTTATTCATAATATATTAATCTATAAAATCATAAAAATTTCCTATCAAAAATTTCCTTTGTAAATATTATATAGGACCAAACAGTTTTTAATTAAAATCTGTTTGTTATATTAAATAGGGAAAAGATCCAATTCTGCGCAATTTATCTATAGATAATTTTAAACAAATATAGGGTGCATTAGCATTTATTTTTGAAGTTATTGCGTTTAAATTAGGTGCGATTGATGCGCACCCCGTTCTT
>NZ_JBEIET010000183.1:0-2968 GCF_040382755.1 Flavobacterium sp. | reverse complement strand
TTTTATTGCTGCTTTTTGTAGCACTTGAATTACTGCTTTTAATCCGCCGTGTATGTCGCCAATGACTAAGGTTCTGCTCATTTGTTTATTTTAATTACGGTTACTAAGGTACAAATATTTGTTCAATGGTAAAACATGATATTTGTTAGGTTTTTGTTTTCGGAATATGTTATCTTTGTATTTTAATTCAATCTAAATAAGTTTGTGAAAAATAGTAATGCTAGTGTATTGAAAAAGGGACAAATGGCTCAAATTTCAGATATTAATATCGATGAAATTCCATTGAAACTTATTGAAATGGGATGTTTACCTGGTAATACTATCGAATTAATTCAGGTGGCACCAATGGGTGATCCTTTATTCTTTAATATAAACGACTCAAAAGTGGCAATTAGAAAAAAAACAGCTCAAGAAATCTATATTTTACAAGAATCTATTCAATAAATGTATTCTAATACCATAAAAGTTGCGTTAATAGGGAATCCAAATGTGGGTAAAACTTCTGTTTTTAATCAGTTAACAGGATTAAATCAGCAAGTGGGAAATTATCCTGGAATTACTGTGGATAAAAAAACAGGCATTTGTAAACTCAATCAAATTACGAAAGCTAAAATTATAGATTTACCTGGAACGTATAGTTTAAACGCGAATTCTATTGATGAAAACGTAGTAATTGAATTACTATTAAATAAAAACGATGAGGATTTTCCAGATGTAGCTGTTGTGGTTACTGAAGTGGAAAATTTAAAACGAAACTTATTACTTTTTACACAAATAAAAGACCTTGAAATTCCCACGTTACTTGTAATAAATATGAGTGACCGAATGAAGCAAAAAGGAATTGAATTAAACATTCCGTTGCTCGAAACAGAATTAAAAACCAAAATTGCCTTAATAAGTTCAAGAAAAAATATTGGAATTGAGTATATAAAAGAATTAATTTTAAATTATAAAAATCTTTCTACAGAAGCTTGTTTAAATGCGAGTTCTATTGATGAAGAATATTTTAATCGTCTTAAAAAAGCATTTCCAAATCAGTTACTTTACAAATTATGGTTGGTAATTACACAAGATGTTAATTTCTTGAATTTAGAACGAAATGCTATTGAAAATAATTTTACACGTTCGCACTCTGATTTAAAAAAATTACAACAAAAAGAAACTATAAAAAGGTATCAATTTATTAATGATACGCTGAAAATTACCCAAAAGATTGATAAATCTAAAGCGACCGATTTTCAAAGTAAATTAGACAATATATTAACTCACAAAGTCTTTGGCTATGTTATTTTCTTTGGAATATTATTACTTATTTTTCAATCTATTTTCGATTGGAGTAGCATTCCAATGGATTTTATAGATACCACTTTTTCAAAATTTAGTGCATTAACTAAAGAAAGTCTTCCTCAAGGAAAATTCACGGATTTACTTTCTGACGGAATCATTCCTGGCATTGGAGGTATTATTATTTTTATTCCACAAATTGCCTTTTTATTCCTGTTTATTTCTGTTTTAGAAGAAAGCGGCTATATGAGTCGTGTGGTGTTTTTGATGGATAAAATTATGCGAAAATTCGGATTATCTGGAAAAAGTATTGTCCCTTTAATTTCTGGAACGGCTTGTGCAATTCCTGCCATAATGAGTGCCCGAAATATTGAAAACTGGAAAGAACGTTTAATTACAATTTTAATTACGCCTTTTATAACTTGTTCTGCACGATTACCAGTTTACGCCATCTTAATTTCATTAATAATTCCAGAAAAACGATTTTTAGGTTTCAGTTTACAAGGTTTAACTTTAATGGGCTTGTATTTATTGGCTTTTGTGGTGGCAATTGGGTCGGCATATTTGTTAAATAAGGCTCTAAAATTAAAATGCAAATCGTATTTTATTGTTGAAATGCCAAGTTATAAGGTACCACTATTTAAAAATGTTGCCTTAAATGTTTTGGAAAAAACAAAAGCATTTGTAACGGGAGCTGGAAAAATAATTTTAGCTTTATCAGTAATTTTATGGTTTTTAGGCTCACACGGACCTGGAGAAAATTTTGATAAGGCGCAAGAAATCATTGAAAAACAAGTATATTCTAGCCCGAAAAAAATAAATCCATCTGTAATTGAAAATAATGTTTCTGCTTATAAATTAGAAAATTCCTACATTGGGATTATGGGAAAAACCATTGAACCAGCGATAAAACCATTAGGATACGATTGGAAAATTGGAATTGCAGTTGTAAGTTCTTTCGCAGCCAGAGAAGTATTTGTTGGAACACTTGCTACCATATATAGTGTAGGAAATCAGAGCGAAGAAGAAGCTACTATAAAAATGAAAATGGCGGAAGATATTGATGCTAAAGGAAATAAGATATTTAATTTCGCCACCGGAATTTCATTACTGTTATTTTATGCTTTTGCGATGCAATGCGTAAGCACACTTGCTATTGTGAAAAAAGAAACCAACTCGTGGAAATGGCCTATAATTCAACTGGTTTTTATGAGCGGATTTGCTTATTTGGTTGCACTAATAGCATATCAAACACTAAAATAGGTTTTTAAACACATAGACACAAAGTTTGCATTTAATTTGTTATAAACAAGTTAATATTAGAACTTTTTTATAAACACAGATTGTAGAAATTTATTTAATTTTAATAATCCGTGTTGTTAACTTAAAAATTTAAAAAATTGGAATTTATGAATTTGCAAGAAATTTTAACATACATCTGTTTGACTTTAGCCGTTGGTTTTTTATTAAAAAAATTGTTCTTAATTAAATTTAATTTTATAAATATTAACAATTAAATTTAATTTTATGCTGAAATTTACCCTAAATATTTACAAATATTTAAAAGTTTAAAATCCTCAAAAAGTTTTTATTTATAATTTGTCTAAATAAAATTAAGTAATTAATTTTGTTGTCTAGAATTAATCTAAATAAAAATGAGAAAAGTATTTGTAATTATCACCAC
>NZ_JBEIET010000182.1:0-2992 GCF_040382755.1 Flavobacterium sp. | reverse complement strand
CATTAAACTGGTTAAAGTACCTTGAATTTCGCCTTGTTCATTAGCGGGAACATTTTCTGTAATTACAGATTGCAAAGCAGGACCAGAAATTCCGCCTAAACAATACGGAATTAAGAAGGCAAACATCATCCAACTTTCTGTTGCAATGGCGAATAATAACATTCCTAATGTATATAACACTAAGCCGTAAATAATGCTTTTTTCATTTCCAATTTTCGGATTGATCCATCGAATTAACCCGCCTTGTACAATTCCAACTAACAAACCAATGATACCCAATGAAATGCCAACCATTTTTTCGTCCCATTTAAATTGGTACATCGTAAAGTAACTCCAATTGCTATGTACCGCGTGCGAACCAATATAAACCAATACAATAGATATAAATAAGCCAAATATTTTTGGGTATTTTTTTAAATTTAAAATGGCACGAATGGGGTTGGTTTTGCTCCAATCTAAATCTCTTCTATTTTCTTTTGGTAACGATTCTGGTAATACAAAATAACCATATAAGAAATTAATAAAACACAATGCTGCCGCGGCATAAAATGGAACTCTTGCTCCAAATTGCCCTAATAAACCGCCAATTACGGGTCCGATTATAAACCCAATTCCGAAGGCGGCACCGATCATTCCGAAGTTTTTAGCTCGGTTTTCTGGGGTGCTAATATCAGCAATATATGCGGTTGCTGTGGTAATACTCGCACCAGTTATTCCGGCAATAATTCTTCCAATAAATAAAAAAGTAATGGTTGGTGCAAAGGCTAAAAATAAATAATCCAACGAAAATCCTAAAAGTGAAAACAAAATAATAGGACGACGACCATATTTATCGCTTAAATTACCAATAAGTGGCGACATTAAAAATTGGGTAAATGCATATGCAAATAGCAACCAGCCGCCAATTTTCGATGCGTCACTTAAATCGCCATGAATTAATTCTTGAATCAATTTTGGGATTACTGGAATAATAATTCCCCAACCCGTAATGTCAATTACTAATGTTAAAAATATAAAACCAATCGCTGCTTTTTTCTCTGTTTTCTTCATAAAAACAAAGAAACAAAAAAAATCCCAAACTCTATTGAATTTGGGATTTCATATATTGGCAAACCTTACAGGTTTCAAAAACCTGTTAGGTTTTATATAATGATATAATTAAAAATTTTACTTTTGGAAGTATATCATTGCGGCATCTAAAATTGTTTTCTTCATCGCAACAACACTTTCAATTCCTTTTACTTCATATTTTATTCCGTTAATTTCAAGTGAATAATTGTTCCGATTATTTAATATTTTACATATAATTTTTTTGTTATTATCATCAACTAAAATATTAAAACTATTTTTTTGATCTCTATAGGTTATTCTATCTGCATCAATTTCTTTTCTATGAATTAGAATTGTTTTAATAGTGTGATAAATTTTTAACTCTTCGGCAGTCGTTATAATTAAACTTCCGTTTTTAGATTCTTCTTCAATTACTTTTTTAAGAGCATTTTGAATAGTATTTGAATTAATTTGTTCGCGGATCTTCAATTTAACTTGATCTGTCATTCTTTTACCATTCATTCTATTAAAAATAGCTTTGATAAAATCGTCTGATGGATCATATAATTCATTGGCAAAAGCATTTGAAAAACCTTGAAGAAAATAAAAATCAGTTGCTTCTTCTAATAACTCTTTAATATCAATATTATTTTTATGTAGTTTTGACAAATTATCAATTAATGAATCATTAATTTCATTAAAGTTAAATACTAAAAAGGGATTCACATTTAGACTTGTTTCTTTGTTTGCTTCATCAGCACTATAAACTCTCCACTCAAGTCCATTTGTTAATATTCCTAACTTACAACTTGGAGTATTAATAAAATATCCGTTCAACTGCCAAGCTTCTTTATCAGTTAATGATTTGCCATATTTTTTACATTCGACAATAATTTCAGGATTTTTACCTTTGACTAATAATCCAATATCTGCTTTATCATTTTTTTGACCCCATCCTGCATTAATTTCAGTTAGCATATCATCCATTCTACTATAACCTAAAATCTCAATAATTGGCTCTATAAGATATTGTCGTGTTTGTGCTTCATTCGTGCATTTTTCTTCAAGTTTACTGAAATCAATTTTAGCAAGAGACTTTTTAATAACGTTTGCTATTTGTTTGTTAATTGGCATTTTTGGTAGATTTTTTGGGTTTATTTTCAAAGATAAAAATTTCTTTTAATTTTCAGATGTTAACAAACAAAAAAAATCCCAAACTCTTTCGAATTTAGGATTTCATATATTGGCAAACCTAACAGGTTTCAAAAACCTGTTAGGTTTATATTATAACTCCAACGCTTTTTTAGGATTGTTATCCATCAATAACTCCATTGGGTTTTCTAATGCTTCTTTTACAGCTACTAAGAAACCAACAGATTCTCTACCGTCAATAATTCTGTGGTCATAAGATAAGGCTACAAACATCATTGGGTGAATTTCCACTTTACCGTTTACGGCAATTGGACGCTCAATAATATTGTGCATTCCTAAAATTCCAGATTGAGGCGGATTGATAATTGGTGTAGATAACATACTTCCGAAAACTCCACCGTTAGTAATTGTGAATGTTCCACCTGTCATATCGTCAACCGTAATTTGACCGTCACGTGCACGTAAAGCCAAACGCTTGATTTCTGCTTCTACACCACGGAACGTTAATAATTCTGCATTTCTAACTACAGGAACCATTAATCCTTTTGGTCCAGAAACTGCAATTGAAATATCTGCAAAATCAAAAGCTACTTTATAGTCGCCATCCATCATCGAATTTACATCTGGATACAATTGCAAGGCTCTTGTAACCGCTTTAGTAAAGAACGACATATAACCTAATCCAAGACCATTGTGTTTTGCCTTAAATTCGTCTTTATATTGGTTTCTGATGGTATTAATTGGCGTCATATTTACTTCGTTAAAAGTAGTTAACATTGCCGTTTCGTTT
>NZ_JBEIET010000181.1:0-2998 GCF_040382755.1 Flavobacterium sp. | reverse complement strand
GGTTCTTGATTTATAGGGAACGAGGAAGTAGAACCGGCGACGAGCAGAACAAGAAGCGCAAAGTACAAAATGATTTCTGATTTCATTTTGATGTTTCTTGATGATAGAGCTGTAGCAGAATGATATCCCAAAGTATTTTTTAGTTTTATTTATAGTTGAGAGGTGGATCCAACTGTCTACCAAGAATACCTAGTTACTCTTAAGAGACTGAAAATCTGTTGCTATTGGTTTATTTTAAATTAAATTTTTGGCGCCAAAATACTTTTAAGCTCTTTTCTTTTGATCAAATCAAGTTTTGAGATGATAAGATACCCAACAAATTCTCTTGTTGGCAATAAAACCAATCAATAGCGTTGATTGTTTAGTTTCTTGAGAATAGCTATGTAGTTTTTGAACGAGATAAAGAGTTGATTTAATTGGTAGACAGTCCGGTCGGATCCGTCTCTCACCTAAAAACAATTTGGCTTGGCTTTGATGCTTTTTTAATTAAGATTTTATATTTGACAATCTGGTTTTTTGGAGCCAAAAACAAACAAATTCTCTCGACAGTCTGTTCGGATCGGATCCGTCTTTCACCTATAAACAATTTGGCTTGGCTTTGATGCTTTTTTAATTAAGACTTTATATTTGACAATCTGGTTTTTTGGAACCAAGCCAAACAAATTCTTTCAATGGCAATAGACCAATAGCATAGCGTTGATTGTTTAGTTTCTTGAAAGAGATAAAGAATTGATTTGATTGGTAGACAGTCGGATTCGTCTTTTACCTATAAATAAGGCTAAAATATTTTGGGTTATCATTCTGCTGTACTTCTAACATCAAGAAACATCAAAAATGAAACCACAAATTATTTTGTGCTTTCTGATTTTTGCTGCTTTGATCGTCGTCATTGGTACCTCATCGTTTTCTACAACCCAAGACCATTCTAAAGAAGATCTGGAAGAACGCACTTCAACTACAGCTGCTTCACCGATCAAAAAAAAAGGTTCTAAACCCGACATAAAAATTGCATCTCAGTTCAGAACTCAGATCAGACGCCGCAGCATCCAACAAGATCAATCTAAAGGTGCTACTGGAACTTTGCCGTTTTCTACAAACCAAGACCATTTTAAAGAAGAGCAATTGAAAAAAGAACACAAATCAACTACACCTACTTCTCTAATGGGAAAATTCGTTAAAGTTGTGAGTTCTTCTGTTTGCAAACCGTTTTCACTGATCAAAACAGTTTTTTTTAAAACTAACAAAAAAATTGCAAATCAGTTTGGAGCTTGTTTTTGTCGCGTTCAGCCAAAAAAATCTAGGAGTAGCCGTAGCATTCGTAAGAAAAGCAATTTCTTAGTACCTCGATCCTTCACGTCAAGACTTGTGGCTGACAGTTTTCTTCATGTTTTTATGACTATAATGGTGGTTAACATGAAATTCAACCTTTCACTGATTTGTACATAATTAGCTTAAGGTTCTCTTTGGTAATTTTTCTAGCGATAAACTGAACTTAAGTGTTAGCTGACAAGGAAATCATATTTAATGTTTTGACTGATACTGAGGCTAAGCAGAGCATCATGCGAGCGACGTGACTTGGACATACCTTCGACCCTGTTTATTCTTAATGATTTTCCCTAGCTAAATTTTTTGCAAACCAAAAATGATGAATGATATTTGTTTTAAGAGCAAAATAAAATCTCCTAATATACCCAACTGAATTGTACATTACATTTTTGGAGTTGTTGTAGCTATAAAACTTGTAGTTATCGAACTTCGGGGCACAGTTTGGATATCTCAAAACTATCAGACAGAAAACTTGTTAAGGTACTCTAAGATATTTACTTTTTAGCTGTTTAGCCTTATTTATAGCTAAGAAATAGATTCAACTGTCTACCAACAAAATAATTTTTTATTTTTTCCAAAACCACCTAGCTATTCTAGAGAAACTATAAACTTAGCCTATCGCTATTGCTCCGTTGTTAACGAAAAAAATTTTTGGCTCCCAAACGCCTTACCTTGATGTCAGCCTTACTATACAAAGCTCAACTTATAACAGTTTTAATAACAAGAACTTCAAAAACATGTTTTTTGTTTTTCAACAGAAATTTTATTTCAAATTTTTCATTCATGACATGGCATTTTAGAAAAAAATACAACTTAGCACTGTGAAAAAGATTGAGTCACCCATAAATAATGAGACTTTTTGCCACTGCAGTGCTAACTTTCATGATGGTTCTTGCATACAAAAGTATGCGAATAGGATCTACCGGTTTGGTTTCTTCTTTTACAACGTAGATCGAGGAGTTTTTGGATAGATGTACAGATGCCGACGTGCTCATTTTGGAGATCAAGCCTAGGACAAGAACCAAAAGAATCCAAATGTTGATGAACTTCATATTGGAATCTTGATGACTTTGTTTTTTAACTGTGTTGCTGGCAATTTAGTTAAACTTGAACTGATTTAGTAAACTCAATTTACTCTCAGAAAATAATTTTATGAATCTAATTACATTGCAATCTAGTATAATCAAAGCCAACTAGCTTCTAATTAACTAGTTTAATTAGTTCTGCTGCTTTTGCCATGCCATCCAATTAATTACTCAATTCAATTTTTTAATTAAGCTTCAACAAATCAAATTTGTTAAGTTGTGTTAAATTTAATTTCAAAATCGAATGTTTTTTTCTGTGTTTGTTCGTTGTGTTCTGTTTTTAACGCCATTTGCTGCAGCTGCAGTTTTATGGATACCAACTCAACTAACGCCTATCGATAGTTTCCCAGCCATTAAAAATAGAGGAGGGGAAAAAGAGACGCTTGGTCATTTATCTTTAGATTTGTTTTAACAAAAAATCCACTGAAAATGAAACAGAACACTATTTTTTTCTAGAAAAAGATTTTTCATTTGATTTGAAATAAACCAAAAATGCGCTGTTTTAACGGCATGGACCTCCAGAACCATTCTTTGATTTCTTTAGACCCAGCAGGAAAGGGTATTGGAACGAAATATAGCTTAGAACC
>NZ_JBEIET010000180.1:0-3010 GCF_040382755.1 Flavobacterium sp. | reverse complement strand
TAAAGTTGTTCCTATTTTTTCTCGTAACAATTCGCAAGAATGCAAACTATCGCCAATGGTTTTTAGAGCTTCGTTTTTAGATTGCAACGCCAACGTTTTAATTGGAATAATTGCCTCTAACGAATCTTTTAAGTGAATGACCTCTCTTGGGGAAACTTTTCCAGTAGCTACTTTTGAAATTAAGCGCTCTAAATCGGAAATTTGTTTTATTTGATATTGGATTTGGTGTAATTCTTCTGAATTTTCTTTTAAATACGCTACTACTTCGTGTCGACCTTTAATTTTATTTATGTCTTTCAACGGCAACGCCAACCAACGTTTCAATAATCTTGAACCCATTGGCGAAAGTGTTTTGTCAATCACATCAATTAAAGTTACCGCATTAGGATTGTAACTATGATATAATTCTAAATTACGAATTGTGAATTTGTCCATCCAAACATAAGCGTCTTCTGCAATTCGCTGAATGTTTGTAATGTGTTGAATTTTATTGTGTTGCGTTTCTGATAGATAATATAATATGGCACCTGAAGAAATCACGGCTTCATTGAAATCATCTATACCAAAACCTTTTAATGAATTCGTTTGAAAATGTTTGGTTAAGCTTTCAAAAGCAAAATCTTCTTTATAAATCCAATCCTCTATATAAAACACGTGAAAATCTTCTCCAAAATGCTGTTTAAAATCTGCTTTTTGTTGTTTTGAAACTAAAACCTCACTCGGTCTAAAATTTTGTAATAATTTGTCAATGTATTCTTCGTTTCCTTCAGCCGTTAAAAATTCGCCAGTTGAAACGTCTAAAAAAGTAATTCCATTGGTTTTTTTACCTAAAAATACAGCTGCTAAAAAATTGTTGGATTTCGATTGTAAAATATCATCGTTAAATGAAACTCCTGGAGTTACTAATTCGGTAACGCCTCGTTTTACTATAGTTTTTGTCATTTTCGGATCTTCTAATTGATCACAAATGGCAACTCGTAGTCCCGCTTTGACTAATTTTGGTAAATAGGTATTTATAGAATGATGCGGAAATCCTGCTAAAGCGGTTTCACTTTCACTTCCATTTCCACGTTTGGTTAAGGTAATGCCTAAAATTCTTGAAGCTCGAATAGCATCTTCTCCAAATGTTTCGTAGAAATCGCCCACGCGAAACAACAAACACGCATCAGGGTATTTTGCCTTAATGGTATTGTATTGCTGCATTAAAGGAGATACTTTTGGAGTAGAATCTTTTATTTCGGATGCTGATTTCTTAGCCACAACGTAAAAATTTAGTGAAGGCGAAGTTAGTAAATTCAAAATTCAATAGCAATTAGAATCTCAAAATTCAATTTTAAGTTGAAAAGTTTGGAACACAGATCTAAAAAATTATACAAATTATTAAAATTTCTCCAATCGGTGTTTTAAAAAAGTATATCAAAAATCCGTTTCATCCGTCAAATCTGTGTACCAATTTGAAAAGTTTGGAACACAGATTTAAAAAATTAGATAAATTTTAGAAATTTCTCCAATCTGCGTTGAAAAACAAGTATGTCAAAAGTCCGTTTCACCTTTTAAATCTGTATAGCTTTTTCAAAATTGGCAAATTGACATATTGAAAAACTGAACATTATTATTACTTTTGTAAGATGAGAAAATTAGCCAACGCCGAATTAAATCGAATCAGTAAAGAAGCATTTGCTGAAGCAAAAAAAACACCATTAATTATTGTGTTAGACGATATAAGAAGTCTGCATAATATTGGTTCTGTGTTTAGAACTTCAGATGCATTTTTGATTGAAAAAATTTATTTATGTGGTATTACGGCTGTTCCGCCAAATAAGGAAATTCATAAAACGGCTTTGGGCGCAACAGATACAGTAACTTGGGAATACTCGAAAGATGTATTAGAAGTTGTAGCTAAATTAAAATCGGAAAATGTTAAAATTTATGCTATAGAACAAACCGAAAATGCAATTATGTTAGATGATTTTCAACCAAAATCTGAAACAAAATATGCATTAATTTTTGGTAATGAAGTCAAAGGTGTTTCTCAAGAAGCTATTAATACTTCTGATGGTGTTATAGAAATTCCACAATTGGGAAGTAAGCACTCTTTGAATATTTCAGTTAGTGCTGGAATTGTAATTTGGGATTTATATCAAAAAATGTTAAAAAACTAATAATTTTTACCTTCTTATTGTACCTTTGAAAGATGAATAAAATTAGTACAACATTTATTTCGGTTTTTTTAATTTCTAATGCAATTGCTCAAAATGTAGCTCCTGTATTACAAGCTAATTTAGCTCCTGTGTTACAAGCAACTGGAAATCAAATATATTGCCCTCAAACTTCTTTGCCAATTGTTACAAATATGTCGATTACAGATCCTGACGATGTTGGAATTGCAGCTATGTACATTCAAATTTCTTCTGGTTATGTTTTAGGTCAAGATGTGTTAACTTTAACCGGAATTCATCCTACGATAACTTCTTCTTGGAATGCTACAGAAGGAAAATTAACCTTAAGTGGAATAAGTGGCAATCCTACATATTTACAATTTATAGCCGCTATTGAATCGGTAGTTTTTACAAATTCAGCAGTTAATCCAAGTGGGCAACGTATTTTTTCAATTACAGTCGGACAAGCTAATTATTTAGAGTCAACAAATCATTACTATCAATATATTCCAAATACGGGTATTAGTTGGACAAATGCCAAAAATGCGGCAGCTGCATCAACTTATTATGGTTTGCAAGGTTATTTAGCTACAATTACAACAGTTGAAGAAGTTCAAATATCTGGTATCCAGGTTACTGGGGCAGGATGGATTGGCGGTTCAGATGAAGCAAATGAAGGTGTTTGGAAATGGGTTACAGGTCCAGAGCTTGGCACTACATTTTGGAATGGCGTTGTAAATGGTAGTTCGCCAACTTTTGCCTTTTGGAATGCAAACGAACCCAACAACCAAGGTGAAGAAGATTACGCTCACGTAACAGCACCGGGCGTAGGGCAACCTGGTTCGTGGAAT
>NZ_JBEIET010000179.1:0-3040 GCF_040382755.1 Flavobacterium sp. | reverse complement strand
TATTTCTTCAAAAATGGCATTTTAACCACTTTTGCTTTAATATCTTTATTTCTAATTCGAATATAAATTTCAGAATCTGGAGTTGCTAATGCTGTTGGAACGTATCCCATTCCTATGGCAATTCCTAAACTTGGCGATTGCGTTCCAGAAGTTACAATTCCTACTACATTGCCATTAGCATCTGCAATTTCATAATCGTGACGAGGAATGCCTCTATCAATCATTTCAAAACCAACTAATTTTTTAGAAACACCCGCTTCTTTTTGTTGTTTCAAGTTTTCTGAATTGGTAAATTCTTTTTCGAATTTAGTAATCCAACCCAAACCAGCTTCTAAAGGAGAAGTCGTGTCATTAATATCGTTTCCGTATAAACAGAATCCCATTTCTAATCGTAAAGTATCTCGAGCCGCTAAACCAATTGGTTTAATTCCGAAAGCAGCTCCCGCTTCAAAAACTTTTGCCCAAATAGTAATTGCGTCTTCGTTTTTAAAATAAATTTCAAAACCGCCAGAACCCGTATAACCCGTTGCAGAAACAATTACATCTTGTTTTCCTGCAAATTCACCAATTTGGAACGTATAATATCCCATATTTACTAAATCAATTGAAGTTAAACTTTGCATAGCTTCAGCAGCTTTTGGTCCTTGAATAGCTAACAAAGAATAGTCATCCGAAAGATTTTGCATCTCTACTCCTAAATCATTTTGTGATGAAATCCAATTCCAATCTTTTTCGATATTAGAAGCATTTACTACTAACATGTAATGATTGTCTGCAATTTTATAAACAATTAAATCATCAACAATTCCACCTTCATTATTTGGCAAACAAGAATATTGTGCTTTTCCATCTACTAACTTAGAAGCATCATTAGAGGTTACTTTCTGAATTAACGCCAATGCATTTTCTCCTTTTAAGAAAAATTCTCCCATATGAGAAACATCAAAAACCCCAACTCCAGTTCGTACCGTTTCGTGTTCTGCGTTTACTCCTTCATATTGAACAGGCATATTGTAACCTGCAAACGGAACCATTTTTGCTCCTAAACTTTCGTGAATAGCTGTTAATGCTGTATTTTTCATTGTACGTTTTTATAAAATTTAAAGTTGCTAATATATTGAAAATTCTTAAAATTACGCCCTAATAATCTTAAAAGTTTAGCCACGAATTTTCGAATATATAACATTAAAATAATCGTATCGACTTAGTCGATTAATAATTCGAATTTAATAATTAACCTTTAGGAATAAAATAGTAATTCGATAATTCGAGGCAAAAAAATAATGAGATTGAATCATTCTTAAAATAATATTGTTTTAATACTGAAAATAGTTGCATTTTAGAATTTGTTTATAGAATTTTGACAGCTAAAACAAAATCGTATGCATTACATAGATTCATCAGTACTTACTATAGAAAAAGTTAGAGAAATTATTTTTGAAGGAAAAAAATTAGCACTTTCAGAAGAAGCTATCTCAAAAATAGAACGATGCAGAACGTATTTGGATGAAAAAATGGCTTCAAATGATAAAGCTATTTACGGAATTAACACTGGTTTTGGTTCGTTATATAATATTAAAATTTCGACTGAAAATTTAACCAAACTTCAAGAAAACTTAATGAAATCTCACGCTTGTGGTACTGGTGATGAAGTACCTCACGAGATTGTAAAGATAATGTTGTTGTTAAAAATTCAATCTTTGAGTTATGGACATTCTGGTGTGCAATTAGTAACCGTTAATAGATTAATTGATTTTTACAATAATGATATTTTACCTGTAGTTTACACACAAGGTTCATTAGGAGCAAGCGGCGATTTATCACCTTTAGCTCATTTATGTTTACCATTAATAAATGAAGGCGAAGTGTATTACGATGGATTCCGTCAACCAGCGCATAAAGTTTTAGAAAATTTGAACTTATCTCCTATTACATTAAAATCAAAAGAAGGTTTGGCTTTATTAAACGGCACGCAATTTATGAGTGCTTATGGCGTGTACAATTTAATTCAAGCGGATAAATTAGCACATTTAGCAAACATTGTTTCCGCAGTTTCTTTAGAAGGTTTTGATGGAAGAAAAGAGCCATTTAATGAATTAATTCATTTAGTTCGACCACATAATGGGCAATTAGCAACAGCAGCTCATATGTTAGAATTATTAGAAGATAGCGAAATTATCGCACAACCTAAAAAACACGTACAAGACCCGTATTCTTTTAGATGTATTCCGCAAGTTCACGGTGCCTCTAAAGATGTAATTGACCACGTAAAAAAAGTATTTACTACCGAAATTAATTCGGTAACTGACAATCCAAATATTTTTGTTGGTGAAGATGAAATTATTTCTGGTGGAAATTTTCACGGACAACCTTTAGCAATGGCTTTAGATTATTTAGGAATTGCTTTGGCAGAATTAGGTAGTATTTCGGAAAGAAGAACCTATCAATTAATTTCTGGTTTAAGAGAATTGCCTGCATTTTTAGTCAGCAATCCTGGATTAAATTCCGGATTTATGATTCCGCAATATACAGCGGCGAGCATTGTTAGTCAGAACAAACAATTAGCAACTCCAGCAAGTATTGATAGTATTGTATCGAGTAATGGACAAGAAGACCATGTAAGCATGGGAGCAAATGCAGCTACAAAAACATTAAAAATTGTTGAAAATTTAGAACGCATAATAGCTATTGAATTATTTAATGCTTCACAAGCTATCGAATTTAGAAGACCTTTAAAATCGAGTGATTTCATTGAAATGTTTATAAAAACCTATCGAGAAGAGGTGCCTTTAGTTACAGAAGATAGAATTTTACATTACGATATTGAAAAATCAATTCAGTTTTTGAAAAGTTTTCAAGTGGAAATAAATTAATCCTTATTTCGTTTCGGTCTTTTTACTAATTCACCTTGGCAATTTGGACAAACATTTGCCATTTCTGTAGCGCACGATTCACAAAATGTGCATTCATAACTGCAAATACAAGCTTCTGATTGCATATTTAAAGAAATAGTGCATTTCTCGCAAGTTGTTTTGTATTC
>NZ_JBEIET010000178.1:0-3086 GCF_040382755.1 Flavobacterium sp. | reverse complement strand
TTCCATTTTAAAAACAAATCATTTCTAAATTGTGTTGGATTTTCAATTTTGGCATACGCATAAAAAGAAAGCGTTAATCGTTGACCGGCTTGGTCAATTAACTTGGCTCTTTCTTCCGCGCTTAAGGTGTTGTACAGTTGCATGCTATAAACATTTTAAGGTTAGAGACGTGATTATCACGACTTAAAGAAATAAATAAACAAATTCTAAATGGAAGAATTTGGTAGCAAAGGTAAAAATATTTTTAATTGAAATGCAACAAGAAACTTACAAACAAAATTTGTTGCAATAAAAAAATTCTGTATTTTTACGAAAAATTAATTATTATGAGCACAGAAAAAGAAGCAAAATTAAAAGCCTTACAACTGACATTAGACAAATTAGACAAAACGTACGGTAAAGGAGCTGTAATGAAAATGGGCGATTCTGCTGTAGAAGAAGTAGAAACCATTTCGTCAGGTTCTTTAGGTGTAGACATTGCATTGGGTGTAAATGGATATCCGAAAGGAAGAATTATCGAAATTTACGGACCAGAATCATCTGGTAAAACGACCCTAACCTTACACGCCATAGCAGAAGCACAAAAAGCAGGTGGAATTGCCGCATTTATTGATGCAGAACACGCCTTTGACCGTTTTTATGCGGAAAAATTAGGTATTGATATTGATAATTTAATTATCTCTCAACCTGATAACGGAGAACAAGCATTAGAAATTGCTGAAAGTTTAATTCGTTCAGGTGCTGTAGATATTGTAGTAATTGACTCGGTTGCCGCATTGACACCAAAAAGTGAAATTGAAGGCGATATGGGTGATAGTAAAATGGGATTACACGCCCGTTTGATGTCGCAAGCGTTAAGAAAATTAACAGGAACCATTCATAAAACAAAATGTACCGTGTTTTTTATCAATCAGTTGAGAGATAAAATTGGGGTAATGTTTGGAAGTCCAGAAACTACAACCGGTGGAAACGCATTGAAGTTTTATGCTTCGATAAGAATTGACATCCGACGTTCTTCGCAAATCAAAGACGGCGACAATGTAATTGGAAACAGAACGAAAGTGAAAATTGTAAAAAATAAAGTAGCACCACCTTTTAGAACTGCAGAATTTGACATTATGTATGGCGAAGGGGTTTCTAAAGTTGGTGAAGTTTTAGACTTAGCCGTAGATTTTGAAATTATTAAGAAAAGTGGTTCTTGGTTTAGTTATGGTGAAACCAAATTAGGACAAGGAAGAGATTCTGTAAAACAATTAATAAAAGACAATCCAGAATTAATGGATGAGTTAGAAGTTAAAATTAAAGAATTACTAAAAGAACAAAACGCATAACACAAGAAATCATCCTTTTTAGGATGGTTTTTTGATTAAAACCAAATTGAAGATTCGGAATTTTTAAAAAGTTGTATTATGAAAAAATTAATAGCACTTATCTGTATTATTGCACTATCTTTCTCTTGTACACAAGAACCTGATGGGCCGAGAGTTCATTTAGAATTACTAAAAGTAGAATCGGTGGTTTTACCGACAACCTTTACTGCAAATACCGTAAACGAAATAGAAGTAACGTATTCAAGACCTTCAAGTTGTCACGGTTTTGAAGGTTTTTATTACACCCGAGACGGTTTTAATAGAACTATTGCCGTACTAAATTACGTGATAGAAGAACAAGGCTGTTTGCCGTTACTAAACCAATTGCAAACACAAATTTTAAGATTTAAGCCAGCTACAGCAGGAACTTATCTTTTAAAATTTTGGAAAGGAAAAGATGCCAACGGAGTTAATCTTTATGAAGAATTTTCTGTTGTAGTACAATAATTAAAACGCCTATATTAGGCGTTTTTTTATGCTTATTATTTTTGAAGTTCGGTTAAAATGATGTCTCTAACTTGTTGCTTTAAATGAAGTTTATCGTCCATCGTTTTTCCATTTGTTTCTATGGGTGGATGAATTTTGGCTCTCATTTTTCCTGGTGAACCACTAAAAAACGTGTACGAAAATCGTTTTTTGTTATCATAAAAAGTTAACGGAATAATTGTGAGTTGATGTTCAATTGCAATTCGGAAAGCACCATCTTTAAATTCATCTAAAAGTATACTTTCATCAGGCACACCGCCTTCAGGAAAAATACAAATACTCAAACCTTGTTGAATTCTGTTTTGTGCTCGTTCAAAAACAGCGAAACGACTTTTACTATTTTCTCGGTCAACCAAAATACAAACACGTTTGTAAATAAATCCAAAAATGGGAATGTTAACCAATTCTTTTTTTCCAACAAATACAAACGGATGATTTTTTACAGCTAACAACATCAACATAATATCCGTCATTGAAGTATGATTGGCTACCAACATATAACTTTTACCTGCTTCAAAATTTTCAGTGCCTTTTATAGAATATCTAAATCCCATTCCAATTAAAATAACTCGAGCCCAAAGTCGTGCAATTTTAAAAAACAACGGATATGTTTTTTCGCTTAAAATAGTAATTAATATAAGGGGAAATAACACAATTATAGGCAGCAATACCAATAGGTAAAACCAGATACGGTATAGCAACCAAAACGGATATTTTAATAATTTCATTTCTCAGATAGTATTCGATTTTCAAAAGTAAACAATTTTAAAAAACTTATTCTTTTTACTTGCACCTTTTTACTTGGCTCTTTTTACTTAAAAACTTACATTTGCAAAAACAAGAATCAAAATGGCAAAAATCTTAACCGGAATTCAAAGCACAGGAACACCACACTTAGGTAATTTATTAGGTGCAATTTTACCTGCTATTGAAATGGCAAAAAATCCTGATAACGAATCTTTTCTTTTTATTGCCGATTTGCATTCGATTACGCAAATCAAAAATGGTGCAGAATTAAGACAAAACACCTATAGTGTAGCTGCTGCTTGGCTTGCATGTGGTTTAGATACAAATCGTGTAGTTTTTTACCGCCAGTCTGATGTGCCTCAAACGGCTGAACTTTCTTGGTATTTGAGCTGTTTTTTTCCGTTTCAGCGTTTAACATTAGCACATTCTTTTAAAGATAAAGCCGACAGACTAGACGATGTTAATGCGGGATTATTTTCTTAT
>NZ_JBEIET010000177.1:0-3162 GCF_040382755.1 Flavobacterium sp. | reverse complement strand
TATTACTTTCATGAGTTTGAATCAAAACAATATGTACCACTATTAAACAGTTCACTAACAGACATTGAAGTGAAATTATGTGATGAAAACAATAACCAGTTACAATTATTATCTGGTGTACCTTCTATTTTGAAACTAAATATTCGAAGAATGAGTGAAAAAAGTAATTTTCATGTAAGACTTACATCGGCTGTTAGCAAAGAGTTTCAAGACAACAAAAGTTATCATTTTAGAGTAAAATTGCCTACTGTATTAAGTCTTAGTAAAAGTTGGAATGTTGCTTTAACTTCTATTAGTTACCCAAATACTTTTAAAACATTTTTACCAGATAAAAATAGTCGTGGAATATTACTGGTACAAGAACATACTAGAAGAAAAGGCATTAAAATAATAAGTGACGAAGTTCATACAATAGTAACATTAGTAAAAGAACTTGTTGAATTTTTTGCTAGTACTGATTTTGGTGAAGTAAAAGTTGATTCCAATAATCGTTTAAAGTTAATTTTCAAAAAAGAAGGTTATGTAGCTATTTCTAATCATTTATTACGTGTATTGGGATGTGACTACCCTTTAAATTTGAATGATAATGCAACAAAGATAATAATAAATAGTAGAAATCCAATATTACGACTTGGTAAAAATGAAGATGGAACAGAAAATTATATACTACAATTTAATCTACCTATCAATTTAGATGCTTTACAACCAAACTATATGATTGCTTATACCAATTTTATTGAAAGTTCAATAATTGGTGGTATTTATAGTAAAATTTTACGTGTCATTCCAGTGTCAAACCAAGAAAAAGGTTACATTATTTCAGACTTTAAGCATAAAGAATTTATAGCACTTCAAAATACAGAAATTTCAGAAATTGAAATAGTGCTGCGTTCCCATGATGGTGAATATGTTTATTTTGGTACTAATGAAGATCTAATTTTAAATTTGGAATTTTCAACTTCTGATGAAGATAGAAAGTAAGTTTCTAGAAACAGTTGAAACAAGTTGCCTTGGTTATGATGAAATTCTGTAAAAATAATTTTCCAGAAATTAGAACAAGTTGAAACTTGATTTTTTGTTGTGTAACCAAAGGTATTGTTTTAAAGCATTTTTACTTCTCCAGTCATTTATTTCCAAACCATCAAACATTGAGGATGTCTTATGTGTTTGTTCTTCCTAGAGAAGTAATTGAAAGATTATACACACAGTGCTGTGATTGTTTTGATTTTACCAAAGCTATTACTGATCTTGAAGCTGTGAAAAAAGAAGATAACATTGACAAAGCCATCACAGCAACATTTGAATTTGTCTCTACCTACGTTAGAAACATTGTGTATCACACAGGCCGACTACCTCTACTTGAACATAAGACTTGCAGAGAAAAAGATTTTGTTTTGTCAAATAATTTAGCCACAGTTTTGAAACTTCACATTGAGTTCATTAAGTTGATTGAGACAATTTTGGAACGAGAAAAGGCAAGAAAATTCCATATCATCATACCACCTCACCAGTCTAATCTACTGGAAGTTTTTGGAAGTCCAACAATTGTTAAATCAATCGAACTACATCACTACATTGATTTGGCAAAAACATTCTTGGAAGGAACATTGAAGTTTTATTCAGCAATTGCAAAAACTTTTACACCAGCTGCTCCAAACATTCTTGTGGGTCATTTGAAGTTTATTGTACTGACACTTCGCATTTTTGTCTCATATCGTGTAAAAAACAATCGTAATGGCAAATTACCAATCTTCCACAATGGATCAATTGAATTGGGACCACATGCTGACACATCCATCTGAATTGGTAAGACTTGATGAACACTTAAGACTAAAGCAAATCGAATTGGATGCATTTCACAGCAGGCTTGAAGGATGGACAAAAATTGCAGCTCAAGAAAAATTGGAACATCAACGATTGCTCTACAGCATGAGATCTTATTTGTCCATAACATGCACAAATAGATTTGATATGCCTATGTTATCACAAACTGAATTCGAATCACTGAAAAACAGTTTCACTGATAGAGAAAACTATCTTTCTGCGGATGACCAACAATATCAAAAGCTGGATCACACAACATACCAAGAATACTATCTCATTCTTCGAATGAGATCGGATCGAAAAAACACGGAACGGATCTACAGAAAACTTCTCGGACTACTTTTGGATGAACTGGATGCATGTGACGACTTCTTCAAAAAAGAAACAATGATTGACACCATTCTTAAAAGATGCTTTTTTACTGTTGAATAAATTCTCACTCGCAAAACAATTTGTTGTTCATTATTTAAATGGTTTAGGGTTTGGGTATACTGTTAAACAAGACTTAATATAAAATGTGGGATATTCGTTTGAAAACAAGTTTTAATTGTATTGTTAGTGGGCCCTCGGGTTCTGGTAAAACAACATGGGTTAAAAATCTTCTAACAATAGGTGACCAACTATTTACTGAACCACCAAAAAGAGTATTTCTATTCTATCAAGCAATGCAAGATATGTATATAGAAATGGAAAATTTAAAATTAATTCATGAACTGGTGGATGTTAAAGATTACTTTCCATCATTGGATGAAATTTATAACATGGTTAATCCTTACAAAGATCAAGGCGGTTCACTTATTATTTTTGATGACAGCATGAACTCGGTGAATACTGACTTTGAATTGTTGTTTTGTAATTTGAGCCATCATTCAAACTGCAGCATAATTTTCCTTACGCAAAATTTATTTTTCAAAGACAAATCTTTTCGGACAATGAGTTTAAATTCACATTATATAGTTTTAATGAAAAATGATAGAGACAAACAACAAATCAGTATATTAAGCAAACAGATTAGCCCATTTAACAGTAGTTTTATAACATCTGCCTATCAAGAAGCAACAAAAAAAGCATATGACTATTTGCTTTTAGACTTTAATCAAGAAACACCACCACTATTACGAGTTCGAAGTCACATTTTCCCACATCAATTTCCGTGTGTAGTCTACATTGAAAAATAATGGTTGACTTAGAAAAGAAAAAATATTTACCTCTTTTAAACGTACTACGTAAACTAAACGCAAATGAAGTTAGTCACGTAATGGATTTTTTAACAGATGACGCAATTGATCACGTGTGTGAATGTGTGTATAACGTTTTACACACAGACTTAAGTTTATC
>NZ_JBEIET010000176.1:0-3174 GCF_040382755.1 Flavobacterium sp. | reverse complement strand
GGTTGTTGCGTAACTAATTTTTCAATTATAAAAATTTTATACTGACCTAACCGGTGTCAAAAAACGGGTAGGTCTTTTCAAAGTAATATGAGAGCAAAAGTAATTCTAAAATCAGGTAAAGAAAAATCCATTCAACGTCGTCATCCTTGGATTTTCAGCGGTGCGGTGTATGGCGTAAGTCGGGAAATAAACGATGGCGAAATGGTAGATGTAGTGGATTCAAAAAACCAACATTTAGGCACAGTCTATTTCAGTGATAAAGGAAGTATTGTAGTTCGTATTTTGACGTTTGGCGACGAAACTTTCTCTGAATCTTTTTGGAAAGACAAACTACAATCGGCTTGGTATTTACGTACTCAATTATTGGATTTTGAAGTTACCAATGCGTTCCGTGTCATTCACGGAGAAGGTGATGGAATTTCGGGATTAATTATTGATTATTACGATAAAAATTGGGTAATTCAAGCCCATTCAACGGGAATTTTTCTTCAAATGGAGCAAATTGCCGAAGCAATAAAATCGAATTTTTCCGAGTATTGCGAAACCATTTATTGCAAAAGTGCAGGCACGTTACCGAATACAGGAACCGATTATTTCTTATTTGGAAACAAAGCCGAAACGGTTGCGAAAGAGAACAACATTTTATTTTCTTTAAATTGGGTAGAAGGCCAAAAAACAGGTTTCTTCTTGGATCAACGCGACAACCGAAAATTATTAGGAGAATTCTCAAAAGGTAAAAAAGTACTAAATACGTTTTGTTACACAGGTGGATTTTCTATTTATGCTATGAACGCTGGAGCAGAATTAGTTACTTCGGTAGATATTTCTCAAAAAGCGGTTGATTTAGCAGCAAGTAATATGGAATTGAACTTTCCAAAAGCCAACCATAGAGCAGTAGCTGACGACGTGTTTAATTTTATGAAAGAACACACGCAGCAATACGATGTTATTGTGTTAGACCCTCCCGCTTTCGCGAAAAGCATTAAAAGTAAACATACCGCAACACAAGCGTACAAACGTTTAAACATTGCAGGTTTAAAAGCTTTAGCGCCTAACGGCATATTATTTACGTTTTCGTGCTCGCAAGTCATTGACGATGTGTTATTTTACAATACCGTTGCCGCAGCAGCCATAGAAACAGGAAGAAATATAAGAGTGTTACACAAATTAGAACAAGGCCCAGATCACCCAACCAATATTTACCACCCAGAAGGACATTATTTAAAAGGATTGGTGTTGTTTGTGGAGTAGGTTTTAGTGTTCAGTAATTTGTATAAAAATAACCCTTATTGGTTAAAGTTCCCTATTTCATTGTTACTTACAAATTTTTTCATTAGAAAGAAACAATAACATTATAATTTTTATTATATTGCTTATCAAATCTTTTGCCCTATGAAACGGTTACTTACCTTCTTTAAATGGTTTTTTATAAGCTGTGTTGGCTTCATACTTATCTTGTATGTGTTTGATGTAGATTATTTGCTTCGTGCCGTAAAAACCATTTATTTAAAAGGACATACCACTGCATTTTTAGAAGATTATAAAGAATTTCCAAATCGTACCATTCAAAAAGGGACGGCTCAACCTTGGGCGGTTTCTAAAGATTACAATAGCGTTCCCGCTACGGACAAATTAAATACGACTCACAAAAATTTACAAACCGTAGCGTTTTTAATCATAAAAAACGATAGCATTTGGCATGAAAGTTATTTTGAAGGGTACACAAACACCTCAAAAAGCAATTCTTTTTCTATAGCAAAAAGTATCGTTTCAGCTGCTTTAGGTAAAGCCATAATGGAAGGAAAAATTAAAAGTTTAGATCAAAAAGTTACCGATTTTTTCCCAAAATTAAAAGGCAAATTTGCCAAAGAAGTTACCGTAGGTGATTTATCATCTATGGCATCTGGGTTAAGTTGGGACGAAAAATACTACAGTCCGTTTTCTATTGTAACTCGTGCGTATTTTGACGACCATTTAAAAGAGGTTATTTTAGGATTAAGTATCAAAGACAAGCCAGGGCAAAAATTTAATTATTTAAGCGGTGCTACTCAATTATTAGCCATGTGTATTGAAAAAGCTACTGGTGAATACCTTTCTAATTATGTGTCTGAGCATTTTTGGAAACCTATGGGTGCAGAAAACGATGCGCTTTGGCAATTAGACGAAGCCGATACCGGAATTGAAAAGGCGTATTGTTGTATTGCCAGTACGGCTCGAGATTTTGCTCGTTTTGGAAAATTATACAAACAAAATGGGGTTTGGAATGGCAAGCAAATTTTACCACGCTCGTTTGTGGAAAAATCATTGCAACCGCGTTTTTCCGATAGTCCAGAATATGGTTATGGATGGTGGTTGCATCAAATAAACGGAAAGAAAATATATTACATGCGAGGACATTTGGGTCAATTTGTGATTGTCTTGCCAGAAGATGATGTTATTATTGTGCGATTGGGGCATTTAAAAGGCAAACAAACGACAACTGATCCTCATAGTAACGATTTGTATGTATATGTAGAAGAAGCTTTAAAAATGATTAATAAAAAGAAATAAATATGTTAGACACCATTCAATTAAACAATATTTTATTTTTAGATATTGAAACGGTTCCAGAAATGGAACATTTTTCGGAATTAGACACGGATTTTCAGGAACTTTTTGCACACAAAACCCAATACCAAAGAAAAGATGAGGTTTCACCAGAAGAATTTTACGAAAGAGCCGGCATTTGGGCTGAGTTTGGTAAAATTGTTTGTATTTCTGTAGGTTATTTTACGCAAAAAAGTGGCGAACGACAGTTTAGAGTCACCACGTTTCAAGGAGATGAAGAACGTTTGTTATTGGATTTTTCTAATTTGATAAACAATCATTTTAATTTGCCACAACACGTGATGTGCGGACATAATGTAAAAGAATTTGATTTTCCATATATCGCCCGACGTATGTTAATTCACGGGATTAAAATTCCTGCTAAATTGAATTTAATGGGTAAAAAGCCTTGGGAAGTGCCGCATTTAGACACGTTAGAATTATGGAAATTTGGCGATTATAAACACTTCACCTCTTTAAAATTATTAACGAAAGTGTTGGGTATTCCTTCTCCTAAAGATGATATTGATGGAAGTGAAGTAGCAAACGTTTTCTACAAGGATAAAGATATCGACCGAATTGCAACCT
>NZ_JBEIET010000175.1:0-3179 GCF_040382755.1 Flavobacterium sp. | reverse complement strand
ACGATAAAGTCACCCGTCATTTGAAATTTACCTAAGGTATTGATATTCATAAACATCGATCCATTACCCGTTCCTTTCATAGAATGCCCAGTCTCACGATTTAAAATTACTTCAATTTCTGCATTTGGTGTAATGGCGAAATTAAAATTCAAATCGATTCCTCTGTAGGTTTTGGTTGGTTGTTTTATGGTGGTTTTTGTACCAAATTTCTCTTCTTTTGTAGTAAAATGAACCAAACCATTATCGCTAACACTTTCTGAATCGTTGACTGGAATTTTAATTGACGTTCCTTTTGCACTTTCCCCTTCTGCATTGATGACTAATGCCTCTACAGGACCTTCAATTGTTGCAAAACCGTCAAAATATGCTTTTCCAAAATAATAGGCGTCGTCAGCATCTTTTGTATCTAAAACCAAAAGCTTATCCGATGCTATTTTTAAATCCATTTCCCAATTTCCAAACTTTTCGTGAGAAATGGTTCCGCTTAAAATTCCTTTGGTCTTCTCGTTTACATCGATAATATCAATATCTCTAAAAATAAATTTTTCTTGTGTTAAATCGATTTTTGAATTTTTATCGAAATTGTAATCTACATTTAAATATGGTACACGTAAACCTGCATTATTTAAATATAAAACACCATCTACATCTGGATTATCAATTGAACCAACAATATTGGTTTTACCAGAAGCCATACCTCGTACATTGTCTAAAATACCTGTTAAAAAGCCACCAATAGGTTTAATATTAAAGTTTTCAAAAACAGCCTCTAAATTTAAAACCGTCTGACTATTAACTATGTCTACCGTTCCTGTTGTTGAAAATGTTACTTCATCTTGATGAACAATCGATGCATCAACATTAAATGTTTTGAAATTTTCATCACCAAAGACTTTTAATTTCAGATTTCCTAAATCGTCATTATTTAATTGTAAACCGTCAATAGTTAAATCTGTAGATGGTTCATATACTAAATTATCTTGTTTGTATTTTAAGTTTCCATTTAGTTTCCCACCGAGACTTAAATTTTTGATATCAGGTGTGATTTTGGAAATATCTACATCATTAAACGTGAAATTAAAATCTTTGTATGTATTTCCATTCATTATTCCATTAAAATCAATAAACTGATCATTATGAGATAAAGTCAATTGATTGAAATTAAAGTTTTTAAACTGTTTATCAAAAATTATGGTATTTCCAGCTGTTTCTTTTTCATTAATATACCATTGGAAGTTTTTGAATGTAATATCTGATTTTTTAAAACCTACAATCGACTGTTTGTCTTTATTAATGGTATGAAATAAATTTAAATCGAATTTATCTTCGCCTTTATCACCGCCTTTAAATTCAGTTCTGGCAAATAAGGTATCGTTCAGGGTTAAATTTATTAGACTAAATTCGGATATTTTATAGTTTTTAGTATTTAAACTATCTAATTCAATATAGGTGTTATAAAGTGGGTTTTTGTTGTCAATATCGATTTTAATACCATTAAATTTATTTTCAAAAGCATTGACAAATGGAGAATTAAAATCAAACTGAAACAAACCTGCATCGGCATTAATTTTTCCTTTAAAATGAGTGTTTTCTGCAATAGAAACTTCAGGATACAATACTTCCAACACTTTATTATAAACTGTAAAATCGAAATCTAAAAATTGATTTTTCGATAATTTATGTGGCGAATAATTCGCATACAAACTACCAACAGCATTTTCAAGTATTTTTTTAATTTGTTTGGTTTGATATTTACCAACTACTTGCCCTTCAATAATATCATCCGAATGAAAAGAAACTGTTCTTATGTTTTGATTATCGAATGAAGACGTTACGGATGCAGCATCAAAATAATATTTATTTTTTGGATTGATGTAAGAAATATCATTCAAACTAAGTGTTCCGGCTAAGTCATCTAATGAATTTCCTTGTGCTTGCATAATAATGGAGCCGGCTAAAACAGAAGTAGCATCTTTTGTGTATAGGTTGATTTTTTTAAGATTGGCGTATTCAATTTCTATATCAAAATCATACACTTTTTTCTTTTTACTTAAATCAACTAAACCATCAAAAGTAAGCAATAAATTAGGGTCTTTACTATGAAAATGTCCTTTAAAATAAGGCATCTTCATCGTACCATTAATATCAATATTTCTATATGTATAGCCATTATATTTAAACTGACTTACATTTCCTTTTAGTTTGGTATTCAAATATTTTTTAGAAAATCCTGATCCATCGACATCAACATTAACTGATGTACGACCTAAGTCTTTTTCCTCTAAAAATATACCTAAATCAAAATTATCTAATTGAAACTTCCCTACATATGTGGCACGGTCAATGGTATCTATTTTATCCATTTTAAAATCGCCCATAGCACGACCTATTTTGGAAAACAAATCTACATCTGCAATAATCCATTTTTCGGTAAGCTCAACTTTCCCTTTCAATTCAACTTTACCCAGTTTTTGTAATTGTTTGGGTAAATTTTTTCCTAACAGATTAGGTAAAAGTTTACTAACACTTGCTTGGCTGGCTGATAATCTGTCGAAACTTCCTATCAAGTAAAATTTCTGCTCGCCTTTACCAAAAATATTTTTAAGTTGAAGATTTCCAACTACTTCATTATCATTTAAATCATTGAATTTCAAGTTATTAAATTTCAAATCATTTAACGTTCCTAAAATATGAGAATCGATATAAAATTTCTGATTTTTACCAAATTCAGAATAGAAAAAATTTAAGTCGTTACTCGAAATTTTACCTTCTTTAATATCTAAATCGAAAATTACTTTGTTATTAAAATCTTTAAAATCTTTTCTATCGTAACGTAATTCTGTTTTTCCTTTAAAAGAAGAGTTTTCGGTTTCTAAAATTAATTCGTTTAATAAAATATTCTTCTTGGTATAGGTAAAATCTGAAGTTAAATTTTTCATTATCAAACCCCTATGGTCTTTAAATGACATTTTATACACATAGGCAAAAACATTTGCACCTTTTACATAAAAATCGTCTAATTGTCCATTTAAATTAGAAAAATCTAAAACTTTAGGCGTTTTTAAATTTTCATCAATATACCTAAATCGACTATTTTGTAGGGAAATAGAATTTATTTTTAATCTGAATTTTCCAGTAGAAGGTTTCGGAGGATTATCATCAAAAGCAGCTACAAACTT
>NZ_JBEIET010000174.1:0-3191 GCF_040382755.1 Flavobacterium sp. | reverse complement strand
TTTTTTATATTGTCTTTCGCTTTTTCAACAGCACTCGGTGCTTTATCGCATCCAACAATTGTATAATGAAATTCTCTTGTTTTTTTCAATAACGATTCTAAAACTTTATCAAATAATTCCGAATCCCAATCTGGCCATCTTTCAAAAGCAAACTCCTTTCTGTTGATGTTAGCAGGAATATTACACGCAATCATTGCAGCTTCTGCAACAATTGTTCCACTTCCACACATTGGATCTAAAAAATGGGCGTTTCCATCCCAACCAGATAAAATTAACATTCCAGCCGCTAAAACTTCATTTATTGGAGCAATGTTAGTAGCAGTTTTATAACCTCGCTGATGTAATGAAACACCAGAAGTATCTATCGAAAGCGTACAAAAATCTCTATCAATATGAATGTGAATTCTTAAATCTGGAAAATCTTTATCAATACTTGGACGTTCTCCTGTATTGGTTTTAAATTGATCTACAATCGCATCCTTAACTTTTTGCGCCACAAACTGACTGTGCGTAAATTGTTCTGAATACAAAGTCGTTTCCACAACAAATGATTGTTGCACTTTTAAATAGTCTGACCAATCCACTTTTTGGATGCCATCATACAGCGTTTGTTCATTATACGCCTTAAAAGTATGAATGGGTTTTAATATTTTTAAAGCCGTACGTAAAGCCAAGTTTGCTTTATACATAAAACCTTTATCACCTTGAAAACTTACACTTCTTGTTCCTTTTATTACATTTTGTGCTCCAAGTTGGAACAATTCTTTTTCAAGAATTTCTTCAAAACCAAAAAAAGTTTTGGCAACCATTTTAAAATTTTCCATAGACCTCTTTCCCTCAGAGAGAATTTAATTAGTAATTATTTGCAAAAATACGTTAAATTTGTTGATTCATAATTTCCAAACAGATAAATGTCAAATTCTACAGCAAAAAATTCAGAAAATTGGTTCAGTACTTGGTTTGATTCACCTTATTATCACATTTTGTATAAAAACAGAAATGAAGAAGAAGCCCAAGTTTTTATGGACAATGTTACACACTATCTGAATATGCCCGAAAACGGAACTATATTAGACTTGGCTTGTGGAAAAGGCAGGCATTCCATCTATTTAAACAAATTAGGCTACAACGTAACTGGCGTTGATTTATCCGAAAATAGTATTGCTATTGCTAATGAATCTTCAAATGAATCGTTACGGTTTAAAACGCACGATATGCGTGAACCAACAAACGAAACTTATGATGCTGTTTTTAATCTATTTACAAGTTTTGGTTATTTTGACACATACGAAGACAACATCAAAACATTAAAAGCTATAAAAGATAGCATTAACGAATATGGTTTTGGAGTAATTGATTTTTTTAATGCCGATTTTATTATTGAAAATTTAGTAGCCGAAGAAACCAAAGAAATTGATGGCATTACTTTTAACATCAAACGTTTTGTTGAAAATAAGAAAATCATTAAAGAAATTAGATTTAGCGACAATGGCGAATCTTTTTATTTTACCGAAAAAGTTTCAGCATTCACATTATCTGATTTTGAATCTATGATGGAAGAAGCAGGTATTTTCTTATTAGAAATTTTTGGGGATTACAAATTAAAAAAGTTTTACAAAACACAATCAGAACGTTTAATTATGATTTTTAAATAATGAACTATACTATTTACCTTTTTCCTTTACTGTCTGTTATTTTAGGATATATTTTTGCCATATTTTTCGCACCAAAAAGCAAAAATAATTTAAAATTATTATTAGCATTTAGCGGCGCATTTTTATTGTCATTGACCGTAATGCATTTACTTCCAGAAGTTTATCACAGTGAAGAAATTGTAACCGAACCAGGACACGAAGGCCACTTCCATTCTAAAATTGGAATCTTTATTATGATTGGAATTGTGTTTCAAATCATATTAGAATATTTTTCAAAAGGGGCAGAACACGGTCATGTACATGGGCACCAAAGAATATCACACATACCATGGTTGTTGTTTTTCAGTTTGTGTTTACACGCACTTTTAGAAGGATTACCAATCAACAAACATCCTCATTTGGCCTACGGAATTGCGATTCATCACTTTCCAATTGCCATCATATTAACTACATTTTTCAAAAACGCACAATTGAATTCTAAAGCAATTTTGTTTTTTATGATAACTTTTGCTTTTATGACACCATTAGGAACGTTCTTGGCAGATAATTTAAGTTTTATTACAAATTATTCCTCGCAATTATCTGGAATTGTAATTGGGATTTTATTTCATATTTCGTCAACTATTATTTTTGAAAGTAGCGAAGGGCATAAATTTAATTTAGCTAAATTAATCGTAATTGCTTTAGGCATATTATTGGCAAGTTTTATGTAATCTGAAATGAATTAGTAATTTACTTATTCTTTTCTTCAATCCAACGGCTCATAAATTCTGTACTTCTTAACGTATGAAATTGTAACATTTGTCCAATAAAATTTGCATTTCTATGGGAATCTAAATTAGATTGTAATTCATTTAAGGTATTCAGAAATTTAGACTTATAAATAGAAAACAGAAACTTCTGTTGAATGATTTTATAACCATTTTGTATCGTCTTTTCCCAAATTTCTTGATTGGAATACAATAAAACCGCTTTTGAAATAAATTCAGAATAGTCGTTCTCAACAAATCCGTTCCACGTTAGATTATCGCACATAGCTTCCGCTCCAATTGAGGTGGTTACAGATGGCGTTCCGTATTCCATACACTCCAATAGTTTTCCTTTTATTCCGGCTCCAAATCGAATAGGCGCTAATAAAACTCTTGCAGAACGAATAACTTCTTCAGCACTTTCAGCTCTACCGTGAATTAAAAATCCCTCTTTAGGATTATGTAATTGAAGAACTTTTTGAGTTGGATACGCTCCGTATATATTAAGTTTTGCATTTGGAAGTAAGTCTTTTAGCTTAGGCCAAATCTCATTTTTCAAGACTAAAACGGAATCCCAATTTGGTTCGTGATAAAAATTACCAATAAATACAAAATCAATTTTAGTCTGAAAATCTGGTTGTACTGCATTAAATTTTTCAATACATATTGGCAAATAAAACAAAATAGATTTTGGAACTTGAAAAACAGTTTGCAACAAATGCATTTCATAATCCGAAACCATAAGTGATAAATCACATCTATAAATAGAAGCAATTTCACGTTTAGC
>NZ_JBEIET010000173.1:0-3243 GCF_040382755.1 Flavobacterium sp. | reverse complement strand
GTTCCTCCGTAAAATTCGAAACCATCATCAGCTCCTTTATAAGCTACTAAGTTTTCTAAAATTGTTCCTGAACCTACAGAGTAAAATGAGAACCCGTTCATTTCTGAAGTTCCATCAGTAATTTTCTTTCCTGCGTATTCAACACGTACATATTTTAAAGTACCACCATTGTGTGTAGCATTAGTTCCACCGTAAGGTTTTGCTAAACCGTCTTCTGAAGTTGCAGTAGTTAATCCACCAACTGCTACAATAGGAGCGTCTCCATACATGATAATTCCACCCCAAGAACCTGGAGTTTGAGAAGATTCAGTAAATACTACTGGTTCAGCAGCCGTACCGTTAACAATTAATTTTCCACCAGCTTCTACAACTAATGCATCTACTGTTCCATCTGCAAGTGTTGCAGTAACTTTAGAGCCTGCTTCAATAGTTACAGTAACTCCTGGTTTAATTTTTACAATACCTTTTAAAGTATAGTTTCCAAATACATAATTCGTATTTGCTGTAATGTCACCTGTAATTTCTCCAACTACTGGTGTTTTAGTTGTTGTAGTTTCGTCGTTATCTTCTGAACAACCTGTGAATAATAAACTTAATACTGATAAGCTTAAGACTAATTTTTTCATGTTATTTTGTTTTTTAGTTTTGTTACACAAATTTATGTTGACTGCTTAATGATATCGTTAACCATATATTATTAAAAATTTAAGAATTTCTGGCTATGTAAATTTTCTGTAAATAAAAAATCCTGCCGAAACAGGATTTTATTATTAGAATGTGTAGCTTAAGTTAAAACTTAGTCCCACTCCTTTTTTATAATCTCTTACAATTAATGAATCTTCTACAATAGCAGTTCTGTTATTTGAACCTAATTCGAATTTTTGAACTGGATTTAATATATTATCTGCTGAAAATTTTGCATTTAAGTTTTTAGTTAATTTACTTGATAAGACTAAGTCTAACTTGTGAAATGGTAATTCGTAAATATGATCCAATCCTGCAGTTCCAACCGAATAAATATTTTTCCCTTTTACTCCATAAACTAAAGTAACTGTATTTTTAATTTTTTGATTGATGTTGAATTCATATTTAGCATCAGCATTAATTACCCAATTTGAAGCACCTTGTAGTTCTCTTTTTCTTGAGTTTTCTAATTGGTTGTTATCAGCAATTTCTACTTGCGTTTTCATGAATGAGGTATTAAAACCTAAAGAAACATTTTCTAAACTTGAAGAAATATTCGCCATATTTAAAATAAACTCAAATTCAGCACCGTATAAGTTAGCCACTTTTGAATTTTTGTAGGTAGTCAATAAAGAGGCACTCGCTTCATAAATTCTTTCAATTGGATCTTTTATGTTTTTAGCATATACTCCAACTGCAAACATATCTTTTTTATCTGAAAAGAATTCATATTTAAAATCAGCATTTAAATTTTGAGTATCTACTAAATCTTTATTTCCTAATGTAACAGTTCCATCAGGATTTACAATTTGAACAGGTAACAATTCCATTAAAACAGGTCTTGTTATGGTTTGAGATGCAGCTAAACGTAAATTAGATTTGTCGTTTAATTTATATTTTGAATTAATGGCTGGTAAAAAATAGTTTTTCTTAACTTGATTTTTAATATAAGTATCATCAAAACTTGTAGACGTATTTAAATCTCTATATTTAATGATTCTATTTGATGCCTCTAATCTTAAACCTCCATTAATTTCTAATTTTTCATTGATATTAAATAAAAGATTTGCATATCCAGCATTTACAAATTGATCTAATTTTTGTTTGTACGATACATTTGATTCTTCTCTTTCGAAAATTAATCCATTTTCTGCATCAGACATAATTTGGCTATTAATATCATTTATATCAGTAGTGCTTTGTAAACCAGAATTAATTGGAATTGAAGCAAATAAACGGTACGTAGCACTTAAATTGTTTCTGAAAGAATTATATCCAACAGATAATTTATTTGTTTTTCCATCTGTTTCTTTCCCAAAATTAAAGTTGTATTCTACTAATCCACTCATAAAATAGTTTCCTTTAATTCTAAAGTTTTGACGGTTAAGTGTATTTCCACCGTAAGTATTTGAAAATAAATCATTATTACGTAAACCAACTAAGAATTTTCTATCAGGCAATTCAAAAATAGTTTTCACATAAGAAACTGCAGCTTTAACACTGTGTTTGTTATCTGAAGTTAATTTATAACTTGTAGATAATTGATTGTTAAAATAATCAGATTGTTCAAATTGATTCAATCTAATTAATCTATTTGGAATACTTTTTTGTGTAGCAGAAACTCCAAATTGATCTTGAATTAAACTTTCTGTAGTTCTTAAAAACATCGAATTGGTTGCGATTTGAAATCTATCAGATTTATATTTCAAACCTACTAATGCAGATGTACTTGTAATATAATTGTAAGAGGTATTAACGAAATTGTTGTAATATTCATTTCCGCCCTCAATGAAAGTTCTTTCTACACCTTGTCTAAATTGATATTTATTATCCCAGTTTAATGACATTAAGTAAGAAAACGAACGGTTTTTGTCAAATTTAAATTTGTCAGAATGACTAAAACTTATACTATTGTTAATTGGCGCGCTAACTTTATCTACATTCCAAGAATTGTTTGCATATCCGTTTTTATATTCTGTAGAAGATAATGATACATTTCCTATGTTTCCGTATGCTGTTGGGATGGTTCTAAATTTCTTTTGAATTCCAAAAAAACCTTCGCTATTATTAGCCGTTTCAGCTAGCAAGAAATCTATACCATTATTACCTGTAACATATCCAAAACCTAAGCTAAGTTTAGTTTGAGCGCTTTGTGGCTCAGAAGTTTCTACATTAATTGTTGCTCCAGCAAAATCTCCAGGAACATTTGGATTAAAGGTTTTGTATACACTTAAAACACCAACAATATCCGTAGGAAATAAATCTAAAGGAATAATTTTTTTAAATGGACTGTTAGATGGAACTTGTAAATCGTTAATTAATAAGTTGTTGTATCTATTTTCTAATCCTCTCACAAAAAGTCCTTTTGATTCTGCTTTTGTAATACCAGTTACTTTCGTTAATCCTTCTTCCACATCGCTAATCCCTTTTCTTTCCATTTCTTGGGCACCAATGCTTTGTTTCATTTCCACTGCTTTTTGTTGTTCTTTCAACAAAGCCGTTTCTTTGGTTTTATTTGTAGAACCTTTAATTACAATCCCTTCAATACTATTTGAATTT
>NZ_JBEIET010000172.1:0-3276 GCF_040382755.1 Flavobacterium sp. | reverse complement strand
CGGCGCACAAGGTTTGAGTTTGAGAGCGAAGTAAAATCAGTGTAGGAAAACTTCCCACACCCAATCTCGCTCTCACACTGATTTTGCTCCCCTTACAGACGAAAGATGCAACTATAATGCGATGATTGAGTATTTGACTATCAGGGAATTAAAGGGTTGAACTTGGTTAAAGTTTACAGAAAGTGAAATATTAGTAGATTCTCAAAATTTCTTCATTGAATCTTTTTGTCTCTGTAAACAAAGGTGTATATCCTGAGTTTTCAAATTTTAACAAGCACATTGAATTTTCGCACCAGATTGACTTGCTTTAGTACCTTCTGTTGCATATCCATCAAATTTCCACCATTCAATACCGCCTATCAGTTCTTTGACTTTAAAACCAAGCCTTGCCATATTTAAAGCTCCTTTTGTTGAGGCGTTGCAACCAATTCCATCACAATAAGTAACATACACAAAATCTTTGTTTAAATGATTAGTAGTCTCTACATTCATTTCACGATGAGGAATATTGATAGCTGTAGGAATATGTTCGGCATCAAATCCAAATGCCATTCTTGCATCAAGCGCAATTACTTTCTCGCCATTGTTTAACGCATCAAACAAATCTGAGGGGTCCATTTCAAAAGCCAGTTTCTGTTCGTAATGTTTAATTTGTGCATCCATTTTTAGAATTTTTAAATTATTAATGAACTAAAAATATAACAAACACAAATACATTAAAAACGAAAAGAATTCATCAGAATCATTCATTTTTTTCATAGAAAACATTTAATCTAAATTTGTTTCTTTGTAATAATTTATTTGTATTAAATGGAAATAAGACATTTAAAACTAATTAAAGCCATTGTCGAAGAAGGAAGCATAACAAAGGCAATTGATAAATTAAATTTGACGCAATCTGCGTTGAGCCATCAACTGAAAGAAGCTGAATATAAGTTGGGCACACAAATATTTTTGCGACAAAATAAAAAATTAATTTTAACCAAAGCGGGACAGAAATTATACGTTACTGCAAATCAAATTTTAGAAAAACTTTTTGATACTGAACAGGAAATAAAACAATTGATTTTTGGAGAGTATGGTACAATCAGAATAAGTACCGAATGTTATTCAAGTTATCATTGGTTACCATCCGTTTTGAGACAATTTAATCTGCTTTATCCTAATGTTGAATTACAAATTGTGATGGAAGCCACTCATTATCCATTACAAAAATTAAAGAAAAATATTATTGATATTGCAATAACAAGTGACCCCATAAAAGATGATAATATTAATTATCTAGAGCTTTTTCAAGACGAAATGCTAATGATTGTTTCTACGAATCACTCTTGGGCTGACAAAAAATATGTTTTAGCAGAGGATTTTATTAATGAACATTTATTAATTCATTCATTGCCATTGGAAACAGTCTCTGTTTATCAATTTCTTTTATCCCCAGCTAAAGTAATACCGAAAAAAATTACACCACTCCCACTTACCGAAGCATCAATAGAAATGGTAAAAGCAGATATGGGTATTATGTCAATGGCAAAATGGGCTGTGCAACCTTATTTGAAAGAGAATTCTCTTAAAACGATTAGAATTGGCAAAAATGGATTAAAGAGGAAACATTTTATCGCTCTTATGAATAACAAAAAATATCCAGCATATTTTAATCACTTTATCGAATTTTTACAATCAGAAATCAATCAACTATGGCATATATAATTAGAGAATGTACGGAAAAAGATTTGCCAATATTAGTTGAACTATGTGGCAAACATTCGGAATTTGAGCAAGCAAATTATAACAGAAATGGAAAAGAAATTTTATTAAAAAAGGCGATATTTTCCGACAGACCAAAATTATATTGTTATGTAATTGAAATCCGTAATAATCTCCAAGGATATTTTTCTTACACTTTTGATTATTCAACTTGGGATGCAATGACATTTCTATATTTGGACTGTTTGTATTTAGAGCCAGAATATAGAGGACGTAGAATTGGTGAAGTAGTTTTTGAAAAACTAAAAGAAATTGCGAAAAAAAATAACTGCGTAAATATTCAATGGCAAACACCTGTTTTAAATGAAAGAGCCATAAAATTTTACAATCGAATTGGAGGTAAAGGAAAAGACAAAGTCAGATTTTTCATTGAATTTTAAATTGTTCTGTATTTAATTAATTGTCTCATACAAGAAGGGGTAAATTCATATCCAAATCGAAACAGATATTGAGCAGCAGCACCCACTTATGCACCACCGATAGAGGTTATAATCAAAACCAGAGGTGTTTTGGAAGGTTCTAAAAACAAAAAAGAGGTCAAAATTGACCTCCTTTCCACTTTTGCTCCCCTCATTGACGGAAGATGCAGCAATCTTCCAATTGTTGCAACAAAAAAGCCGAGATTAGATTCCCGGCCTTAATTAGTGTGAGTGTGAGATTGAGTGTGAGGAGATTCACACTCCCCCCCTCAAACTCACACTGATTTTGCTCCCCTTTTCTACGAAAGATGCAACTATAATGCGATGATTGAGTATGTGACCATTAGGAAATTGAAGGGTTAAACTTGGTGCAAGTTTGCAGGAAGTCTATTACTTATTTTGCTTTTATCGGTATCCAAATTTCTTCCTCAGATGATGGGTCATTGTTTTTGTATTTTTCACCTAAAACTTCAAAATGTGCTCTATCATCTAATGCATAGTCTGAATTTGGTACCCATTCGCTATAAATGTAATGGAAAAAAGCTGGGGCTCCTGAACTCATTCCTTTATAATTAAAAACAGCATAAAGTCCGCTTGATAAATTATATGTTTCCATTTCATCTGGCACTTTATTGAAATTTTCAACCTCTACCGTGGCCCATCTTTCAAATTTGTTAGTAGGTTTGAAATCAATAAAGTGATTAGAAGCATATACAACTAATGATATTAAATCGTTTGTCAAAGTATTGGTTATTTCTTTTCTTCTTGGCATAAAACTACCCCATAATTTTCCTATTCTATAATCGAAATAACTCATTGTCATTCTTTTTCCAACCAATTTCTTCTCGTTTATTGTTTCTATTCTTGGTATCATTTTCACTATTTATTTACAAACTCTAATATATCAGCAGGTTGACAATCCAAAACTTTACAAATAGCTTCCAATGTACTAAACCTTATTGCTTTTGCTTTTCCTGTTTTAAGAATAGAAAGATTTGCCAATGTTAATCCAACTTTTTCAGACAATTCATTTAATGACATTTTTCGTTTTGCCATCATCACATCCAAGTTTACTATAATTGGCATAGGT
>NZ_JBEIET010000171.1:0-3316 GCF_040382755.1 Flavobacterium sp. | reverse complement strand
TTCATCCCGATTTATTAATTCCTGAAATCTCAGTAGATTTAGAAATGAATTTTTCGGATCTTGATGAAAAATTTATGCGTATTCTAAAACAATTCGAACCCTTTGGACCAGAAAATATGACACCTGTTTTTTTGTCGAAAAATATTATCGATTCAGGTTATGCTAAATCATTGGGTAACGATGCCGAACATTTAAAAGTCTTCGTGAAACAAAATAATTCGCCAAATTTCAACGCCATTGGTTTTGGACTTGGAGATAAAATAGCTGTTGTAAAAAACAGAAATCCGTTTGAAGCCGTTTATGTTTTAGAAGAAAACGAATGGAACGGAACGGTTAGTTTACAATTGCAATTGCGCGATGTAAGAGTAAATAAAAGTAAAAAGTAGCAAAGCTGCATAGTAACAAAGTTAAAAGTGAAAAGAACCAATTAAAAGTAAAAAGTAAAAAGTAAAAAGTAAACAGTCGTTCACCATTTACAATTCATAATTTCATTGTGTGCTTTGCGAAAAACTTTGCGAACTTTGCGGTTAAGAAAAAGAAAAAATTTTTCCAATTAATATAATCCGTTTAATCTGTGTACCCATAGAATGACAAAAAAAGACCCATTTTCAGCTTTACGAATACCAGAATTTCGTTGGTTTATACTTATGCGATTAGCTATTGTATTGGCTTGGTCCATGCAATTTGTCTTGATTGAATGGGAAGTATACCGAATTACCAAAGACCCTTGGTCATTAGGATTAATTGGGCTTATGGAAGTAATTCCGGCTATAGTTATGGCGCTGTTTGCTGGGCATATCGTAGACCAATCTGAAAAAAGAAATATGCTGCTCAAATGTTTTGCAGGAACGGCAACAATCAGTATTTTATTTTGTTATTTAGTTCATCCTGAAACCGCTAAAATCATTGGAAAACAACCTTTTTTATATGCTATTTATGCCTTGGTTTTTTTAGGCGGCATCATTCGTGCATTTATCATTCCTTCTGTTTTTAGTTTGTTAGGATTAATTGTGCCAAAAACACAATTTACAAACGCGGCTACTTGGAGAAGTTCATCTTGGCAAGTTTCTGCCGTAATCGGTCCCGCTTTAGCTGGATTTTTAATTGGCGGAATTGGCGTTTTCAACTCTATGATTTTTGTAACAATTTCTATTTTTTTAGGAATTTTTATGCTGTTACAAATCAGTAAAAAACCCATTTTAAATACAAAAATTGGCGAACCCATTTCCGAAAGTTTAAAGGCCGGAATTAGATTTGTATTTCAAAATAAAATTATTTTAAGCGCACTTTCATTAGATATGTTTGCGGTTTTATTTGGTGGAGCAGTTGCCTTATTGCCCATTTTTGCACAAGATATTTTACAAGTAGGTTCAGAAGGTTTCGGAATTTTAAGAGCCGCACCAGCCATTGGTGGATTACTAACTATGTTGGCTTCTACGATGTTTTCCATCGAAAAAAATACAGGTAAAAAATTACTATTAGCTGTTTTCGGATTCGGAATTTGTATAATCGTTTTCGGATTATCCCAAAACTTTTGGATTTCGGTAATTGCATTATTTTTAAGTGGTGTTACCGATGGATTTTCCGTGGTTATTCGTTCCACAATTTTGCAAATTTACACACCCGATGATATGCGGGGAAGAGTTTCTTCCGTAAATTCCATTTTTGTGGGTTCTTCAAACGAATTAGGGGCCTTTGAAAGCGGACTCACCTCTAAATTATTCGGAGTGGTAAATGCGGTAGTTTTTGGAGGTATAATGACTTTATTCGTAGCAGGAACCACCGCAATGGCTTCGCCAAAATTCAGAAATTTAGAAATAGAAAAATAATTTTTTGGGCGTTACCACAAGGGTCGGGCTGTACGCTATATCTCCGATTAGCAAAAACTACAAATGAATTTTTGTTTTTGTTTATCGGAGGATGCCGCTTCCATCCCTAACGCAAATTCGTTTTCAAAAGCACTTTTGTTATTCGTATTTTTTCAATTCAAATGTTTCGCCATCAAAAACGCCGTAGGTAAAATAGCCAATCCAATCACCTAAGTTGATGTATTTCGATTGTTCATTTAAAGTAATTTCCATAGGTAAATGGCGGTGTCCAAAAACAAAAAAGTCATAATGCTTTGTTTCTAATTTACGTTTGCAATATTGAACCAACCATTCGTTTTCTTCACCTAAAAATTTCACGTCTTCCGCGCCAGAAATAAGCTTGTTTTTAACCGATAAGTATTGCGCAAATTTCACGCCAATATCGGGATGCAACCAACGAAACAACCATTTAAAAAAAGAATTTGTAAATACTTTTTTCATCCGTTTGTAACCCATATCGCCAGGACCTTTTCCGTCGCCGTGACCTATTAAGAAGGTTTTTCCGTTAAAGGTAAATTCTTGATTATCGTGATAAACAGGAATATTGAGTTCTTTTTCAAAATAATCGCCCATCCATAAATCGTGGTTTCCTACAAAGAAATATATAGGAATTCCAGCGTCTTTTATTTCAGCTAATTTTCCTAAAACTCTAACGAAACCTTTTGGTACAACCGTTTTATATTCGAACCAAAAATCAAATAAATCGCCTAGTAAAAAAATGGCATCAGCGTCTTTTTTAACCTCGTCTAGCCAAGCTACAAATTTTTGTTCTCTAAGAAAACTAATTTCTGAAGTTGGCGCACCAAAATGCTGATCGGAAGCAAAATATATTTTTTTCGAATTCAAAATATTTGTTTTTTACAAAATTAGCAAAAATTAACACACAAAAATCAGCTTTTTAACGATAAAAACATACAATTTGTCGATGTATTGGTGGTGTTTACTAAAAATGTATATTTTTGTATAGTTAAAAATATTAATTAATCACACAATACTATAATGAAAAAACTACTTGTACTATTATTTATGTTTGTAGGTTTCAGTGTTTTTGGACAACTATCCCAAAACTTTGAAGGCGCAACATTTCCTCCTACTGGCTGGACAACATTTGAAACAGGAACTGGAGCAGGTCAGAGTTGGTCTGAAACTAACTTAGCTGTTTTTACCTACGGAGGAGTTGGTAAATCCGCAATGATTAACAAAGAAAATGTAACTACAGGTCAGGCGATTGACTGGATGGTTACCTCTGCCGTTACTGTTCCTGCCAATGGTCAGTTAAGGTTTTATACTAAAACCATTCAAACTGGAGTTCAAGGTAGTTTATTTGACATTAAAATTTCTACTACTTCACAAACGAATCCAACAAGTTTTACCAATCTTGTTTCTTATGATGAGGCTTCTTTAACTGCAGTTGCAAATGTTTATGAAGAAAAAGTAATTGATTTACA
>NZ_JBEIET010000170.1:0-3376 GCF_040382755.1 Flavobacterium sp. | reverse complement strand
TTTAGCTATGAACCACTCAGAAGCATTTGCAGCTATCGTAAATAAAGTGAAATAATCAACGTTTAATCATATTTATATCTTACTTATACAAAATCCCAATCGAAAGGTTGGGATTTTTTGTTTCTTATCATAATGTAAATCCGTATTATTAATTGTAAATTTGCGACTTATAAGAATATATGGAAAATAATGAAACAAACCTTTACTTTGAAGGTTTACACCCAAGAAACAAACATGTTGGCAGATATGATTTTGCACAATTAATTAAAACGCATCCCGATTTAAACTTACACTTATTCCTTAATAAAGCTGGAGAAAAGTCAATTGATTTTTCAAATCCAATTGCCGTAAAAGCATTAAATAAAGCCTTATTAATGCATTTTTACAATTTAGAATACTGGAATATCCCAAAAACCAACTTGTGCCCTCCTATTCCTGGAAGAGCTGAATACATTCATCATATTGCAGATATATTAGCTGCTTCAAATGGCGGCGTAGTTCCAACAGGAAATGCCATTAGAATTTTAGATATTGGCGTTGGTGCAAATTGTATTTATCCTATTATTGGAAATCATGAGTATGGTTGGACTTTCGTTGGAACTGAAGTGGACAAACAATCTTTACTATCTGCAGAAACCATTTTAAGTAAAAATCCAAAACTTAATGAAAACGTAACCGTCCGATTTAATGATAATAAACGAAATGTTTTAAAATACATTTTAGAATCGGAAGAAGTTTTTGATTTTGTTATTTGTAACCCGCCTTTTCATACTTCTGCAGAAGAAGCTGCAAAAGGTTCGTTACGAAAAAACAAAAACTTAGGTCAGAAAGTAGCTGACAAACCCGTTTTAAATTTCAGTGGTCAGAATAACGAATTATGGTGCGAAGGTGGCGAATTGGCTTTTGTAACCAATATGATTTATGAAAGTGTTCACTTTAAAAGTCAGTGTAAATGGTTTAGTGCCATTGTTTCTAAAAAAACAAACTTGAAGCCATTATACAAACAAATGAAGAAAGTAGAAGTTAAAAACAGCACTACACTTCATTTAACAAACGGAAACAAAACTACACAAATTATTTGCTGGCAGTTTTAATATAAAAAAGGGCTACCAAATGGTAGCCCTTTTTATTTATGAATTTATTACTAATCTGAAACCTTCACCGTGTATGTTTAATATTTCTACACGTTCGTCTGGTTTTAGATATTTTCTAAGTTTAGCGATGTAAACATCCATACTTCTTGAAGTGAAGTAATTATCGTCTCTCCAAATTTTTGTTAATGCTAATTCTCTTGGCATTAAATCATTTTCATGAAGCGCTAACATTTTTAATAATTCAGATTCTTTTGGAGATAATTTTATTGGCTCTTCGTTCTCAAAAGTTAAAAATCGTAATTTTGAATTTAAATGAAATTTACCAATCATGAACTCAAAAATGGTTGAATCTGGTTTTGTTTCAGATGCTTTTCTTTGAATAATCGCTTTAATTTTCATTAACAACACTTCCGAATCGAAAGGTTTATTCAAATAATCATCTGCTCCAACTTTATAACCTTTTAAAACATCTTCTTTTAATGTTTTAGCTGTTAAAAAAATAATTGGCACTTCAGTATTTCTTTCTCTAATTTCTCTTGCCAATGTGTACCCATCTTTATAAGGCATCATTACATCTAAGATACATAAATCATATGTGTCTTTTTTGAATTTTTCGAAACCTTCCATTCCGTTTTTGGCAAGCGTAACTACAAAATCATTTAATGATAAATAATCTCTTAAGACAGATCCAAAATTTGGATCATCTTCTACTAATAAAATTTTTTTTGCTTCCATATCTTAATTTATTAATGGCAATTTAATTATAAATGTACTTCCTTTTCCTTTTTCACTTTCAACAAAAACCTCGCCATTATGGTCGTCGATAATTTGTTTTACGTAGGCTAAACCTAAACCATGTCCTTTAACGTTATGTAAATCGCCCGTATGCTCTCTAAAAAATTTCTCAAAAACTTTTTTCTGAACCGCTTTTGACATTCCAATTCCGTTATCTTCTATTTTAATTAGCACATAATCTTTAATATTCTCTGTGTATACATTAATAATTGGTTTTTCAGTAGCATATTTCATAGCATTATCCAAAATATTAACCAACACGTTTGTAAAATGCACATCATTTAAAAGCACTGTAGTTCTGCTTGCGTTAAAGTGAGTATGCACTTCTCCTTCTCTATCCTCTAAAATTAAACTCACATGATCTATTGCGTCTTCAATAAAATCTGTTATTTCTTGAGGCTCTTTGTCTATATTTAATTCGTTTCTTTCTAATTTTGAAATTCTAAGTACGTTTTCAACTTGGGCATGCATTCGTTTGTTTTCATCCTTAATCATTTGAAGGTATTTTTGAACCTTTTCTTTATCATCAATAATTTTCGGATTTTTTATTGCATCTAAAGCTAAATTTATTGTCGCAATTGGTGTTTTAAATTCATGAGTCATGTTATTTATGAAATCTGTTTTAATTTCAGAAATTTGCTTTTGCATGATTAATTGTCTTAAAGCACTGGTGTACGTTACCAAAATAATTACCACAAATAACAATGTTAAAATAGTCATTGGTAACAAAGAAGAAAATACGAAATTTGTTTTGTTAGGAAACCTAAGTAATAACTTATATGCAGTTTTTCCATCAGCATCTAACAAAATCGGGACACTGTAAGTAGTACATTTGTCATATCTAAATTCTTCGGATTTTATTTTGGTTGCCAATCCGTTTTTATATACTGCGAATTCATAAGGTGTTTTTAACTCTGATTTGTATAATTCAAAATTCAAAACATCATTCACTAATTTTGATGAAATTCTCTTATGAATTTGGCGTTGCGAAACAATATCTCGAAACAAAAGTTCAAATTGCACACGGTCTAAAATTCCTAACCTACCATTTTTTTCGATAGTTACATCTGGATTAGAACCTATATTTGCTTCACTTCCTTCAAGTGAATTATCTTTATATATACGTGTTTTTCTTTTTGCTTGAAAATCTCTAATCTTGATAGAGCTTGCTTTTTTATCAAAGAACGAACCATCTATACCAAAATCTTCTGGAATAATGGTATTTGAATAAATTAAAACTTCTTTTGTATTGGAATCTTTTTCATAATAAAAAAGTTGTTTCAATTGGTCTTGCATGGGCTCTTTTCCGGTACTGTCTTTAAATTTTTTATAAGACGTATAGAAATCAACCATTTCTTTATTGTTTAGCTTTTCTGAAACGTTATTCAGAACTACCAGTGCGTGATGTCTAAATTGATCGTCATTTTTTTGAAACGAACTATTAATCCAATATAACTGAACTAAAATAATTCCTATCAAAGAAATAC
>NZ_JBEIET010000169.1:0-3453 GCF_040382755.1 Flavobacterium sp. | reverse complement strand
CTATGCAAATTTTAATGGTAGAGCGAGAAGATCAGAGTATTGGTATTTCGTTTTATTTAATATGATTTTTGCTATTTCAGCAATGATTTTAGATAATTTGCTGGGATTAAATTTTGATCCAATTCCTTATGGATGGTTTTATTTATTGTATGTGTTAGCTGTATTTATTCCAGGGTTAGCTGCTGCAGTAAGAAGACTTCACGATGTAAACAAAAGCGGATGGTTTATGTTTATTGCTTTAATTCCTTTAATAGGAAGTATTTGGTTATTAGTGCTTTTTTGTTCAGAAGGTACTAAAGGGCCAAATAATTATGGCGAAGATTCAAAATAATATATTTATTTAAATATAAACTAAAGGCTAATTATGAGAATAATTAGCCTTTATGTTTTCTTTCTAATTCGGCTTGAAATTCTTCCATTACAGGCTTAACCGTGCTCTCTGGAATATCTGAAATTTTAATATACATCAACCCGTCAATGGCGTTATTAAACATTGGGTCCACATTAAACGCTACAACTTTCGCGTTTTGTTTGATGTATTTTTTTATTAAAACAGGCAATCGTAACGATCCTGGTTCAATTTCGTCGATAATTTTATCAAATTTATTTAAGTCGGCTTCAGTTTCATTAAACACGAAATCTTTGTCTGCGTCTTTTAATTTTACCTTAAACTCTTTTTTCGGTTTAATATATTGCGCAACATATGGATCGTAATAATTGGATTTCATAAATTCAATCATTAACGATTTTGAAAATTCAGAAAACTGATTACTAATACTCACGCCGCCAATTAAAAATTTATGTTCCGGATAATGTAAAGTGGTATGTACAATTCCTTTCCAAAGTAAAAACAATGGCATTGGTTTTTGTTGGTATTGCGATATAATAAAAGCCCTTCCCATTTCAATAGATTGACTCATCATATCATTTAATTCGGGTTCAAATTTAAATAGTTCATTTAAATAAAAACCTTCTAAACCGTATTTTGGAAATATTTTAGAGCCAAATCCCATTCTATATGCTCCGGCAATCATTTGAGCATCATCATCCCATAAAAACATATGGTGATAGTATTGGTCAAATTTGTCTAAATCAATCGCTTCATTTGTGCCTTCGCCTACTTCTCTAAAAGTAATTTCTCGCAAACGACCAATTTCGTGAAGAATATTTGGAATTTTTTCGGCAGTTACTAAAAATACTTTATAGTTTTTACTTTGTAATAATTGATAATCGCCTTCTTTTAAGAAATTAATTTCCTCAATAATTTGTTCGTGATTGGCAGGTTTTACAATTTGTTTCGCTGCTTTAGGACTGGTGAATTTTGGAAATGTTAACTTAAAATTTTCTTCTTCAAACGAATTAGATAGCATATAAGTTTTCTTTCTTAAAAAATTTCCTAATTCTGGAATACTTTCGTATTCATTCAATTCATTAACCGAAATTGGTTTTCCAATTCTAACTTTAATTACTCGGTTTTTCTGAGTTAGTAATTCACTTGGTAATTTTGCCGTTCGTAACGTTTCGTTTAATTTAGATAAACTGTAAAACAACTTGCTGTTTTGTGCGTGAAAATAAATAGGAACAACAGGTACTTTTGCTTTTTTAATAATTTTTAAGGCACCTTCTTCCCAAGGTTTATCTACAATTAATTTGCCATCTTTATAGGTAGAAACTTCTCCTGCAGGAAAAATCCCTAAAGGTTTTCCATCGCTTAAATGACGCAACGTTTCTTTTATTCCTATAACGCTTGATTTTGCATCTTTATGATTTTCAAACGGATTTACCGGCATAATATACGGTTTCATCGGTTCGATTCTGTGTAATAAAAAATTGGCAATTATTTTGAAATTAGGTTCGCGTTCTAACATTAATTTCAATAATAAAATTCCGTCAATTCCACCTAAAGGATGATTAGAAATGGTAATATAAGCGCCGTCTTTTGGTAAACGTTTTAAATCTTCTTCCGGAATTTCGAATTTAATTTGAAACTCATCTAAAATAGCATTCAAAAATTCTAAATCACTTAAATGTTTATTTCTATTATAAATTTTATTAAGTGTAGAAATTTTGAGAACTTTCATGAGCAACCACCCAGAAAAAGTTCCAACAAAACCATACTTATCCGTTTTTATCGCTTTCGCTACTTCTTTTGCAGTAACTAATCCCATTTATTTGTGTTTTGACAGAGAAACAAAGATAACAATTCTATTCAATTTCCGTATAACTTGCTGTAACAATTGCCAACAATTTAATAATTGGCGTTTTTTGCTAAATTTTTTATAAATTACTCATTTATTGACACATTTTATTGAAAACTTTTTCTATTTTTGAGAATTAGATTTTTAAACACAATCGTACATTCTGAAAATAAGTAAAAGTAGGTTTGAAATTAAAAATTTATTACAGTTTTAAAACTTAAAATAGTTAATGAAGATTATCTCTTATAATGTAAACGGAATTAGAGCAGCCATAACCAAAGGGTTTATAGAATGGCTAAAAAGCGCTAACCCAGATGTAATTTGTTTACAAGAAATCAAAGCTACGGAAGATCAAATACCAACAGATGAAATAACGGCTGCGGGTTATCCGTATCAATATTATTTTTCTGCACAAAAAAAAGGGTATAGTGGTGTCGCCATTTTATGTAAAACCGAACCTAAAAATATCGTATTTGGTACAGGAATTGAGAGTATGGATTTTGAAGGAAGAAACCTTCGTGTGGATTTTGAAAACCTTTCAGTAATGAGTATGTATTTGCCTTCTGGAACCAATAACGACAGACTTGGATATAAGTTTCAATATATGGACGAAATTCAGGATTATATCGTAAACTTGCGACAAGAAATTCCGCATTTAGTTGTTTGTGGCGATTATAATATTTGTCACGAAGCTATAGATATTCATAATCCAAAAGGAAACGAAAAAACTTCTGGGTTTTTACCCGAAGAACGTGCTTGGTTAGACGGTTTTATGAAAACAGGAATGATTGATACGTTTCGTCATCTAAATAGAGAACCGCATAATTATAGTTGGTGGAGTTACAGAGCCAATGCCCGAAATAACAATAAAGGTTGGCGAATTGACTATTGTTTAGCAGCCGAACCTTTAAAAGATAAAATAAAAAGAGCACTAATTTTACCAGAAGCCAAACATTCAGATCATTGTCCGGTTTTGGTGGAAATAGGTTAATTAAATAGTATACAACCAAATTAGAATAAGAAACGTCTAAAGTAAATAATAATAACCGATTCGAACAGAATCAAATATATATAAAAAGATGATAAGAAAAATCACATTAGGATTAGTGATATTAAGCATGAGTACATCATGTGTTTCAAAAAAAATCTATCAAGATTTAGAAAACAAGTTTGCCGATTTAAAAAAAGAACGCAACGCGTTAGCAGATGAAAATGATGGTTTAAAAACCAATAATTCTACTTTGCAAACGGATTT
>NZ_JBEIET010000168.1:0-3486 GCF_040382755.1 Flavobacterium sp. | reverse complement strand
TAACAATTCTTATTTTTGCGTCATGGGAAAAAAGAGAACAGAAAGAATCGTATTCGAAAACGTACAAATCCTTGATGCAGGTGCAAAAGGTGTATCGGTAGCAAAAGCGCCAGATGGTAAAGTAATTTTTATTCCGAATGTTGTTCCAGGTGATGTGGCCGACATTCAAACTATGAAAAAACGAAAAGCATTTTATGAAGGTAAAGCCATAAAAATTCACGAATTTTCAGAGCACCGAACAGAACCAATTTGTGAACATTTTGGTGTTTGTGGCGGTTGCAAATGGCAAAATATGAAGTATAGCCAACAACTACATTACAAACACAACGAAGTATACAATAATTTAAAACGTATTGGAAAGATTGAAATGCCCGAATTTGAACCCATTTTAGGTTCGGAAAAACAATTTTTCTACAGAAATAAAATGGAATTTGGTTTTTCATCTACGCGATGGATGACACCTGAAGAAGTGGCTTCAGGAGCAGAATTAGACAATAAAAATGCGGTAGGATTTCATATTCCTAGAATGTGGGATAAAATTTTAGACATAACAACTTGTCATTTACAAGAAGATCCATCAAACGATATAAGAAATGAAATTCGTCGATTTGCGAATGAAAATAATTTATCATTTTATAATCCAAGAACCAACGAAGGTTTACTGAGAACATTGATGATTCGTACCGCTTCAACAGGTGAATTGATGATTTTAATTCAGTTTTTCGAAAATAATACATCTGAAATTGAATTAATGATGCAGTTTTTAGCTGAACGTTTCCCTGAAACTACTTCATTACAATATGTTATCAATCAGAAAATGAATGATACAATTTATGATCAAGATATAATTACTTTTAAAGGTCGAAATTACATTTTAGAAGAAATGGAAGGGCTTCATTTTAGTATTAATGCCAAATCGTTCTACCAAACCAATTCGCAACAAGCGTATGAATTATATGCCATTACACGAGATTTTGCAGGACTTACAGGAAACGAATTAGTGTATGATTTATATACAGGAACAGGAACAATTGCGCAATTTGTATCGAAAAAAGCAAAAAAAGTAATTGGCGTTGAGGCTGTTCCAGAAGCAATTGCTGACGCAAAAGAAAATGCCAACAGAAATAACATTACAAATTGCGAATTTTTTGTGGGTGATATGAAAAATGTGTTTAATGATGATTTCATAAACACTCACGGACATCCAGATGTAGTAATTACCGATCCACCAAGAGATGGAATGCATAAAGACGTAGTCGCACAATTATTGAAAATTGGAGCTGAAAAAATTGTGTATGTAAGTTGTAATTCGGCAACACAAGCACGTGATTTGGCTTTATTAGATGAAATGTACAAAGTCACACGCGTGCGACCAGTAGATATGTTTCCGCAAACGCATCACGTAGAAAATGTTGTACTTTTAGAAAAAAGATAAGATATGAAACAGCTGTTTTTAGTAGTAGTATTTAGTATTTTCTTTTCGGGTTGCGAAAAAGACGATATCTGCGATGCTAATACGCCAACAACACCAAAAGTTGTGATTGAATTTTACGATGCTGCCAATCCAACAACACTAAAAAACGTAACTAATTTAGGCGTAATTGCTCCAGGATTTACAAATGGTTTTGGATTTACTGCCACAAGCAAAATAAAAGTGCCATTAAAAACATTTCAAGATACTTCAATTTTATATTTCATAAAAAATGGAAGTATTGATCCTACAACAGACGATAATTTAGACGAAATCACATTTAATTACAGTCGAAAAACAGTTTTTGTTTCTCGCGCTTGTGGCTATAAAACGTTATTCACACTAAATACTACTAACCCAATTACAGTAACACCTGATTCAAACAATTGGATTCAAAACGTTATTGTTTCACAACCAAATATTGAAAACGAAGATGAAACACATATTAAAATATATTTTTAGTCTAATTTTTGTGCTGCTGTTTTCAAAAAATGGTGTAGCTCAAGAAAAAGATACTTTGAAAATTCCTCAACGATATGGACTACGATTGGGAATTGATGCACATCGTTTGACAAAATCGTTATATAACGACAACTATAAAGGTTTAGAATTAGTAGGAGATTATAGAATTACTAAGAAATTTTATGCCGCAGGAGAAATAGGTAACGAAGAAAAAACTACAGCTGACGACAACCTTAATTACACAACAAAAGGAACCTATTTTAAAGTAGGTTTTGATTATAACGCCTATGAAAATTGGCTAGATATGGAAAATATGATTTTTATTGGAATGCGTGCTGGTGTTGGAAGTTTTAATCACAAATTAAACAGCTTTACAATTTATCAACCCGGAAATTATTACGGTGTAAATACAAATACATCTAATCAAGAATTCAACGGCCTTTCAGCAAGTTGGTTAGAAGTGGTAAGTGGACTAAAAGCAGAAGTTTTAAATAATTTATACGTTGGATTTTCCTTGCGATTAAATTATTTAATGTCTAACAATGAACCTGAAGGCTTCGCTAATTTATATATCCCTGGTTTTAATAAAACTTACGAAAACAGTAAATTTGGAGCAGGATTTAACTATTCTATAAGCTATTTTATACCATTTTATAAAAGCAAAGGGAAATCAAATTCCAAAATTTCAAAACCCAAACTCTGAAACTCTGAAACTCTGAAACTCTGAAACTCTGAAACTCTGAAACTCTGAAACTCTGAAACTCTGAAACTCTGAAACTCTGAAACTCTGAAACTCTGAAACTTAAAATTTAACTATTTAATCTCTTTCACCCCTTTAATAAAAAGCCATTTCATAAACAGTTTTTCACCTTCACTGGTTTTTACTACTTGAAATTTTGGGGCTAAAATAGTGGCTACTACAAATGCCGCTAATGGAATTTGCCAACTTGTAAAACCGGTATACGTAGCAACTATAAAACGGAATGCAATGAAAAGGATTAAAAATCCTAACATATTAAATACTAAAGATTTGGTTTGTTTTGACATACTATTATTTTTATTTACTATAAACTAATTATTAATTGACCTGAAATTTGGTTCGCTTGCTTCCGGCATACATTTCGTATTTCACGAAACGTGCTTCTAATTTTCCATTAAATAATTTTATTTTTCTACTTGGACGTAAACCAACAAATTTTAAGGCTTCCAAATTCGCTGTAATAAACCAAGCATTTGTTCCTTGATAATTTTGCTTCATCGTATCGCCAATTTCTCTATAAAATCGTTCCATTTCTATATTCAAACGTTCCCCATAAGGCGGATTGAAAACCATATGCAACGGTCCTTCTACTTCTTTCTCAGATTGAAAGAAATCGGCTTGTTTGATAGTTACATAATCATCTAAATTGGCATTTTTTATATTGTCTTTCGCTTTTTCAACAGCACTCGGTGCTTTATCGCATCCAACAATTGTATAATGAAATTCTCTTGTTTTTTTCAATAACGATTCTAAAACTTTATCAAATAATTCCGAATCCCAATCTGGCCATCTT
>NZ_JBEIET010000167.1:0-3527 GCF_040382755.1 Flavobacterium sp. | reverse complement strand
TTATTTAAACAATCTTTCAACTAAATTAGGTAGAAAATTAACCGATTCTGAAATATTTGCCTTTTCACAAGCCAATTCAGAACACTGCCGTCATAAAATTTTCAACGGAACTTTTATTGTAGATGGCGAAGAAAAACCAACCTCGTTATTCAAATTAATTAGAAAAACATCTGAAACCAATCCTAATGATATCGTTTCGGCATATAAAGATAATGTAGCTTTTGTTAAAGGTCCAAAAGTAACGCAGTTTGCACCAAAAAGTGCAGATAAACCAGACTTTTACGAAGAAAAGGAATTTGATTCGGTTCTTTCATTAAAAGCAGAAACACACAATTTCCCTACAACTGTTGAACCATTTAATGGTGCAGCAACAGGTTCGGGAGGTGAAATTCGTGACCGTTTAGCGGGTGGACAAGGTTCATTGCCTTTAGCAGGAACAGCGGTGTATATGACGTCGTATTCTCGTTTAGCTGAAAATCGTCCTTGGGAAAACGATATGGCAGCTCGCCCTTGGTTATACCAAACACCAATGGATATTTTAATTAAAGCCTCAAACGGTGCATCCGATTTTGGAAATAAATTTGGGCAACCGTTAATTACAGGTTCTATTTTAACTTTTGAACACGAAGAAACAGCGCGCAAATTAGGTTACGATAAAGTAATTATGCAAGCAGGTGGAATTGGCTATGGAAAATTAGACCAAGCGATAAAAAAGAAACCAACTGCAGGTGATAAAATTGTCATTCTGGGTGGTGAAAATTATAGAATTGGAATGGGTGGTGCCTCAGTATCTTCTGCAGACACAGGTGCTTTTGGTTCAGGAATTGAATTAAATGCGATCCAACGTTCCAATCCAGAAATGCAAAAACGTGCTGCCAATGCCATTCGTGGATTGGTGGAAAGCGATAACAACCCGATTGTTTCTATTCACGACCACGGTGCCGGTGGACATTTAAATTGTTTATCGGAATTGGTGGAAGAAACAGGAGGTTTAATCGATTTAGATAAATTACCTGTAGGCGACCCTACTCTTTCTGCAAAAGAAATCATTGGAAACGAATCGCAAGAAAGAATGGGATTAGTTATTGGTCAAAAAGACATCGAAACGTTACAACGCATTGCCGATAGAGAACGTTCGCCAATGTATGAAGTGGGTGATGTAACCAACGACCATCGATTTACATTTGAATCAAAATCAACGGGATTAAAACCTATGGATTATGCCTTGGAAGACTTCTTTGGAAGTTCGCCAAAAACCATAATGACAGATACTACCGTAGACAGAAATTATAGCAATTCGGAATATAAAGCAAGTGAAATTCCAACCTATTTAAATCAAGTTTTACGATTAGAAGCCGTAGCTTGTAAAGACTGGTTAACTAATAAAGTAGACCGTTGTGTAGGTGGAAAAGTAGCCAAACAACAATGTGCAGGTCCGTTACAATTAACTTTAAATAATGTAGGTGTAATGGCTTTAGATTATAAAGGAAAGGAAGGAATTGCTACTTCTATTGGGCACGCTCCTATTTCAGCTTTAATTGATCCGGTAGCAGGAAGTAGAAATGCCATTGCAGAATCCCTTTCAAATTTAGTTTGGGCGCCTTTAAAAGACGGTTTAGCATCGGTTTCTTTATCGGCAAACTGGATGTGGGCGTGTAAAAACGAAGGCGAAGATGCCCGTTTGTATCAAGCAGTAAAAGGATGTTCGGATTTTGCTATTGAATTAGGAATCAATATTCCAACAGGAAAAGATTCCTTATCAATGAAACAAAAATACCCGAATGACGAAGTAATTGCACCAGGAACGGTTATTATTTCGGCTGCTGGAAATTGTTCAAATATTACTAAAGTAGTAGAACCTGTTTTACAACGAAATGGCGGAAACATTTACTATATCAATTTATCACAAGATACTTTTAAATTAGGAGGTTCTTCATTTTATCAAACGCAAAATAAAGTTGGAAATGAAACGCCAACTATAAAAGACGCGGCGTTTTTCAAAAAAGCATTCAATACCTTACAAGATTTAATTAAAGACAGAAAAATTAAAGCCGGACACGATATTGGTAGCGGTGGTTTGATTACCACTTTATTAGAATTATGTTTCAGCCCCCTAACCCCCGAAGGGGGAACCTCAAACTTTGAGGAAACGGGAATGAAATTAAGTTTTGATTGTTTTGAAGAAAAAGATTTAGTCAAAATATTATTTTCAGAAAACATCGGCGTTGTCGTTCAACCTGCTAATAATGAAGAATTTGAAGCTTATTTGAATGAAAATAAAGTAGAATTTTTCAATCTTGGTAAAGTTACAAATACTGGAAAATTGGAATTTGGAACTTGGAATTTGGATATTGCCACGTACCGAAGAACTTGGTTTGAAACATCTTATTTATTAGACCAAAAACAAACGAAGAACGGCAAAGCAAAAGAACGTTTTGAGAATTTTGACAAACAACCTTTGCAGTTTAGTTTCCCAAAACATTTTACCGGTAAGCTCTCCTCACCCTTCGGGGGAGGTCGGGAGGGGGCTCCTAAAGCAGCTATTATTCGTGAAAAAGGAAGTAATTCTGAACGAGAAATGGCAAATGCGATGTTCTTAGCAGGATTTGATGTAAAAGACGTTCATATGACCGATTTAATTTCGGGAAGAGAAAACTTAGAAGACATACAATTTATTGGTGCTGTAGGAGGTTTTTCTAATTCAGATGTGTTGGGTTCCGCTAAAGGTTGGGCTGGTGCCTTTTTATACAATGAAAAAGCAAACTCTGCTTTAAAAAACTTCTTTAAAAGAGAAGATACACTTTCTGTAGGAATTTGTAACGGATGTCAATTGATGATGGAATTAGAGCTAATTAATCCTGACCACGAGGTGCACGGAAAAATGAAACACAACGATTCTAACAAACACGAAAGCGGCTTTACTTCTGTAAAAATTCAGAAAAACAACTCGGTAATGCTTTCAACATTAGAAGGTGCTACGTTAGGGGTTTGGATTTCGCACGGTGAAGGAAAATTCAATTTACCAATGCCTGAAAATGCGTATAATATTGTTGCAAAATATGGTTATGAAGGGTATCCAGCCAATCCAAACGGTTCGGATTATAATACGGCGATGATGTGCGACACAACTGGAAGACATTTGGTTATGATGCCACATATTGAGCGTTCTACGTTCCCTTGGAATTGGGCAAATTATCCAGACAGAAATCAAAAAGATGAGGTTTCACCTTGGTTAGAAGCCTTTGTGAATGCCAGAAAATGGATTGAAGAGAGAAAATAGATAATAGATTATAGAATATAGATATAAGATTATAGGTTTAAAGAATTTCGTTTATTATTAAATAAAAAAGGGCTGTTTCAATGAAACAGCCCTTTTACTTTATAATAAAATTATCTGATTAATTTCTTGTATTTAATTCGAGTTGGGGTAACATCTTTACCTAATCGTTTGCGTTTGTTTTCTTCGTATTCCGTAAAACTTCCTTCAAAACTGTATACTTGTGACTCGCCTTCAAAGGCTAAGATAT
>NZ_JBEIET010000166.1:0-3540 GCF_040382755.1 Flavobacterium sp. | reverse complement strand
GATTGACTGGAAAGAAGTTTTTACCATATCGATGATATTATTTGCTGTAATTGATATTTTAGGGAGTATTCCTATTATTGTAGATTTACGAAGTAAAATTGGACATATACAATCAGAAAAGGCAACTATAGTTTCAGCTATAATTATGATTGCTTTTTTATTTGTAGGAGAAGAAATTTTAAAATTAATTGGTATTGATGCCAATTCGTTTGCTGTTGCAGGTTCGTTTGTGCTTTTTTTCTTAGCTTTAGAAATGATTTTAGGTGTACGATTATATAAAGAAGATAACCCAACTACTGCATCTATTGTGCCAATTGCCTTTCCATTAATTGCAGGTGCTGGAACAATGACAACTTTATTATCTTTACGTGCTGCCTATGATAAAATTAATATCATTATTGCTATTTTAATTAACGTTATTTTAGTGTATGGTGTTTTAAAATCGTCTGGTAAAATTGAAAAATTATTAGGTGTAAATGGTTTAGGAATAATACGAAAAGTTTTTGGTGTTATTTTGTTAGCCATTTCAATTAAGTTATTTGCCGCTAACGTAAAAGGATTGTTTGTGTAATTTATAATAAACTGTTGCCATCGAGAGTCTCAGGCAACAAAAAAAAATGAAAATGAAAATATTTAGTTACATTATTATCGTATTATCTGTAATCACAATTATTTTTAATGCTACAAAAATTGATTTTGAAAAACCATTTGAAGGAGAAAGTACAATTGCTATAATTGGAATTATTGCTTCGTTTTGTGCTATCCTAGTTGTAACACTTTTTAGAGTTGCGAAAAAAGTAGTAGAACAAACAAAATAATATGTTTGACGTTTTAATAATTGGCGGCGGTGTTTCTGGAGTTTCAGCTGCATTAATTTTTGGTTCGGCTAAAGAGAAATCTTTTATGGGTGATAAACAAATTGGCATTATTGCACATCAGAAAGCCTCTTCTTTACAAAACGCTATATTTAATAATGCCTACGGAATTGCACCTGGAACTTTAGGTCGTAATTTATTAAATAGTAGTTTGGAACATTTACAAAATTTATATCCACAAATTTTACAAATTGAAGGCGAAAAAGTTGTAAGAATTTCTGGTGAATTTAATAACTTCACAATTACTACAAATAAAAACACCTATCATTCAAAACTAATTATGATTGGTATTGGTGCTGGAAATCCGTTTACGATTGAAGGATTGGAAAACTACATTATTCCACACAAAAAAGCAGCACCTGAGAAAAATAGAATTCAGTTAGAAAATAATGATCATTTGGTAGCAGAAGGTATTTATGCTATCGGTACTCTAGCCGGACACAGAAGTCAACTTGTAATTGCTGCTGGAAGTGGCGCAAGTGCGGCTACAGATGTTTTGACTTTATGGAATAATGGAAAACCTGTTCAGGTTCACGATGCTGTGAAAGAGTAAGTTGTCATTTCTGCTTTTCTAAAACTTTAGTAATCATTTTGTCTTTTGGAAGTACAATTTTATAATACGAAATGTCGTTAAATAATTGTTTAGAAAATTCAGCATATAAATACGTTAGCACCTGTTCCTTTTGATTGGATATATTAAAAAGCAAGCCATTTGAAGTAATATACTCTTTAAATTGAGAAAAATATTTGTCCTTTTTAAACAATTCGTTTTTTAACTGTGCTGCATTCATTTTACTGAAATATGCTCGATTTTCATCTAATTTTTCAAAAGCATAATAGCTCATTATTTCCGATTGCAGAAGTAATTCTAAACCTTCCTTATTGTGATTTTTTTCAATCGGTACAAATACATCAGGGATAATTCCGCCGCCGCCATATACAATTCTGCCTTTTTTTGTTTTAAATTTTAAACTATCGGCTACCTTAATACTGTCTGCTTCGTATAATTCGCCACTTAAAAAACGTTTTTCAAATTCGTTAAAATACTTTTCGCCTTTGTCTTCATAAGGTTTTTGAATACTTCTGCCAGAAGGTGTATAATATCTTGCAATGGTTAATCGTACCGCAGAACCATCATTCATTTTCATTTCGCGTTGCACCAATCCTTTTCCGAATGAACGACGCCCAATTATAGTTCCTCTGTCGTTATCCTGAATGGCACCTGCGAAAATTTCACTTGCCGAAGCGCTATTTTCATCAATTAAAACGTACACACGTCCTGTTTCAAAAATACCTTTTGAAGTAGCGTAAGATACATCTACATTTCCTTTTTTATTTTTGGTTTTAACGATTACTTGCTTGTCTATTAAGAATTCATCGGCCATTGCGACAGCCATTTCTAAGTAACCGCCACCATTTTCTCTTAAATCTATAATTACTTCTTTAATTCCTTGCTTTTTTAAAGATACTAAAGCGTTATGAAATTCACTATATGTCGTTTCGGCAAATCGATTTACTTTAATATAACCTGTTTTATCGTTAATTTTTGTGGCAACATCTATACTTTTAACTGGAATTAAATTTCTAACAACAGTTACTTTAAATTTTTTGTTTTCAGATTTTCTGTATACTACCAAATTAACAGGCGTATCAATTTCACCCTTTAAAATTGGAAATAAATTTTCTGATTGGTATTTTTTATTGAAAAGTTGCTTATTATTGGCAAATAAAATTCTATCTCCTGATTGTATTCCTGCTTTTGCAGAAGGTCCGTTTGGAATGGGTTTAATAACCGTTAACGTGTCTTTATACATATAAAAATTTACGCCAATGCCTACAAAATTTCCTTCCATACTTTCATTTACAGCCGCCAATTGTTCTTTTGGGATGTAAATAGAATGTGGATCGAGGTTTTTTAAAATTCCGGAAACTGTTAAATCTACAATTGAATCGGTATTTACTTCATCTACATATTCTTTATCAATAAAATCAAGTAATTTATTAAGCTTTAATTTTCCTGCAGATTTTGAACCTAAGTTGGTTTGTTGTAAAACATCTAATTTACTTCCCAGTAGCATTCCACCCGCAAAAGACAAGGCGATGATTATAGGTATATAAATGTAAAATTTATTTTGATGTTTACTCATAAATTTCTTGCAAATGTTCGGCTTCTACACCTGCTTTTCTTAAAAAATCTACACCTGAAGTGTCTTTGTATTCATCTAAATACACCACGCGTTTTATACCGGATTGATGAATTAATTTGCTACACTCTTTACAAGGTGAAAGGGTAATATACAACGTAGCCCCTTCACAAGATTGTGTAGAACGCGCCACTTTTAATATGGCATTTGCCTCAGCGTGAAGTACGTACCACTTTGTTAGGTTTTCTTCATCTTCACAACAATTTTCAAAGCCACTTGGCGTACCATTATAGCCGTCAGAAATAATCATTTTATCTCTAACAATAATAGCACCAACTTGTTTGCGTTTGCAATAAGATAACTTTCCCCATTCGGTTGCAATGCGCAAATAGGCTAAATCGTATTTTAATTTTTTCTTTTCTTTCATTGTTAAATTTACCGCAAAGAAACGCAAAGTTTCCCGCTAAGGTTCGCAAAGATTTTATTTTTAATACTTTTTGAACATATTATATGGAATTAAT
>NZ_JBEIET010000165.1:0-3574 GCF_040382755.1 Flavobacterium sp. | reverse complement strand
GGAAATGTAGAAGTTGAAATGCGTTTAAACACAGATGGTACGTTAACTGCACACGTATTTAATAGAGAAAACGATTTAAATTCCAATACTATTGGGCAAAATATTGGCTATACGCAAGGTTTAGGGTTGTCGTATCGTGTAGATTTTGACGATTTTAAAGAGTTGCTACACAAATTATTTAAATCTCAAAACGTAAAAGATAACGTAAACAAACCTATTAACGAATCGGATGATTCGGAAACCAATCCAGAGTTTATAAACTTTATAGAAGAAACTCGAAAACGACAAATTAAAGAAGAGAAAAAAGTCGATCCAAAAAACCGAGTTCCAGATATTAATGATGTGCATTAAATCAAGAATTTTTGTTAATTTTTAGAAATTTATTAACGAAAACGTTTGAAAATAACATTATGACAAAAAATATGTCTTTTTTTAGCATAATATGTAATTTCCTTTACTAATTTTACAAATAATATAGTATTAAATATGTCAACAGCAATTAAAAAAATTGGAGTTTTAACTTCAGGTGGCGATTCGCCAGGTATGAATGCAGCTATCAGAGCCGTAGTTCGTGCTTGTGCGTATTATAACATTGAGTGTGTTGGAATATACCGTGGTTATCAAGGTATGATTGAAGGCGATTTTAAACCTATGGGACCTCGTGATGTAAAAAACATCATTAACAAAGGTGGTACTATATTAAAAACCGCACGTTCAAAAGACTTTATGACTCCGGAAGGACGAAAAATTGCTCACGATAATTTAAAGGCAAGTGGAATAGATTCATTAGTAGTTATTGGTGGTGATGGTTCGTTTACAGGTGCAGAAATTTTTAATGAAGAATTTGGTTTTTCTGTAATCGGAATTCCAGGTACTATAGATAATGATATTTTTGGAACCAGTCATACTTTAGGATATGATACGGCTTTGAATACCGTTGTGGAAGCAATTGATAAAATTAGAGATACAGCCAATTCTCATAACCGTTTATTCTTCGTAGAAGTAATGGGAAGAGATGCAGGACATATTGCGTTAAACGCAGGAATTGGAGCAGGAGCAGAGGAAATTTTAATTCCAGAAGAAGCTTTTGGTTTAGACCGATTGGTAGAATCTTTGAAAAAAAGTAAAGAATCAGGAAAAACATCAAGTATAGTAGTTGTTTCTGAAGGGGATAAAATAGGTAAAAACGTTTTTGAACTTAAAGATTACGTTGAAGAAAATATGCCAGAATATGATGTACGTGTTTCGGTACTGGGTCATATGCAGCGAGGCGGTTCACCAACTTGTTTTGATAGGGTTTTAGCTTCTCGATTAGGAGTAAAAGCAGTAGAAAGTTTGTTAGAAGGCAAATCTAACTATATGGTAGGATTACAGTATGATAAAATTTGCTTAACACCATTAGAACAAGCCATTAAAGGACAAAGTGAAATCGATTTAGAACTTGTAAAAGTTTCAGATATCGTATCATCATAATAAAAGGTAAAAGTAAAAAGTAAAGAGTGCTTTTCAACTCAATTAACAAAACGATTCTAAAGGAATCAAATATTTAAAAATTATGTCAACAGTAAAATTAGGAATTAACGGATTTGGTAGAATTGGTAGAATTGTTTTTAGAGAAACATACAACAGAGACAATGTAGAAGTTGTAGCTATTAACGATTTATTAGACGTAGATCATTTGGCGTATTTATTAAAATACGATTCGGTACACGGACGTTTTGCTGGAAAAGTAGAAGTTAAAGACGGAAAATTATACGTTAACGATAAATACATTCGTGTAACAGCAGAAAGAGATCCAGCACAAATTAAATGGGATGAAGCAGGTATTAATGCGGATGTAGTAGCAGAATGTACAGGTTTTTTTACAACTAAAGAAACAGCAAATGCGCATATTGTAGGTGGTGCCAAAAAAGTTATTATTTCAGCACCTTCAGCAGATGCACCAATGTTTGTAATGGGGGTAAACCACGAAAAAGCAACAGCTGCAGATACTGTAGTTTCTAATGCATCGTGTACAACTAACTGTTTAGCGCCTTTAGCAAAAGTAATTCACGATAATTTCGGAATTGTAGAAGGGTTAATGACAACAGTTCACGCATCTACTTCTACTCAAATGGTAGCAGACGGTCCTTCAAGAAAAGATTGGAGAGGTGGTCGTGCGGCTTCAGTAAATATTATTCCATCTTCAACAGGTGCAGCAAAAGCAGTAGGACAAGTTATTCCAGATTTAAACGGAAAATTAACAGGAATGTCTATGCGTGTGCCAACGGTTGATGTTTCTGTAGTAGATTTAACTGTAAAATTAGCTAAAGAAACTACTTACGCAGAAATTATGAGTGTATTGAAACACGCTTCTGAAACGTCAATGAAAGGTATTTTAGGATACACAGAAGATTTAGTAGTTTCTCAAGATTTCGTATCAGATACACGTACTTCAATCGTAGATGCAAATGCAGGAATTGGTTTAAATTCAACTTTCTTTAAATTGGTTTCTTGGTACGATAACGAATACGGATATTCTTCTAAATTAATCGATTTAGCAGTACATATCAATGCTATAAAATAAATACTTAAGTATAGAAAATAGAATCAAAAAATCTATTTTCTATACTCTATTTTCTATACTCTATATTCTAAAAAATGAAATTACTTGTAGATAGTGGTTCCACTAAAGCAGATTGGATTGCCATAGACACTAACGGGAAGGTGTTATTTACCACACAATCATTAGGATTAAATCCTGAAGTGCTAACAAAAGAAGAAATAATTGCTCGTTTGGATGATAAATTTGATATTTCACACAATAAAGATAAAGCAGCTCATTTGTTTTTTTACGGTGCAGGATGTGGAACAGATCGTATGAAAAACTTCTTAACTGACGTATTTAAAGATTATTTTAAAAATGCTTCTGTTAATGTATACGAAGATACTTATGCGGCAGTTTTTGCTACAACTCCTAAAAATCAAGAAGCGATTGTTTGTATTTTAGGAACAGGTTCAAATTGTAGTTATTTCGACGGACATATTTTACATCAAAAAGTGCAATCATTAGGTTATATTGCTATGGATGATTGTAGTGGAAACCGTTTCGGTCGTCATTTATTACGTGGCTATTATTTTAATAAAATGCCTGCGAATTTGGCTGTAGAATTTGAAAAAGAATTCGATGTTGAACCAGATGCAGTTAAAGAAAACTTATATAAAAAACCAAATCCTAATGCCTATTTGGCAACCTATGCTAAATTTTTAATTAAGCATAAAAACACCGAATTTTGTCAGAAATATATTAGAGAAGAATTGGTTGCATTTGTAGAAAATTACATCATGCAGTTTGAAAATTGTAAAGAAGTTCCTGTTCATTTTGTAGGTTCTATTGCCTTTTATTTAAAAGAGGAATTAGAAGCCGTTTTAAATGAATACGGAATCAAAATAGGGAATGTATTAAGACGTCCAATAGACGGATTAATAGAATTTCACGTGGCTAATAGTTAATAATATTAGCAAAAGTTAATTTGTTTTAAAAGCCCGAGTAGCGAAAGTTACTTGGGCTTTTTGTTTTTAATCATACGAATTT
>NZ_JBEIET010000164.1:0-3576 GCF_040382755.1 Flavobacterium sp. | reverse complement strand
TAAGTAATACATATTCTTACTTCTAAAGTATAGAAGTAGAATTAAACATATATCGCGGGATAGAGCAGTAGGCAGCTCGTCGGGCTCATAACCCGAAGGTCACAGGTTCGAGTCCTGTTCCCGCTACTAAAGAGGACCCATTCCATTTTTGAGGATGGGTTTTTTGTTTTTCAGAATCACAACTATCTGAAATACATTTAGTTAACTCGAATAAAGCATTGGTTTTTGATGTTCGATATTTTCTATTTTTGATCGAATAATGAAACCCTTCTGGAAACACCAAATATTGGAACTTTCTTTTTTTATTGTAATCCAAAGAATCATAGAATTTACTGGGGTTTTGGACGATTTTTAGAAAATATTTTGTGGCATTTTCATTGTTCGATATTTTTGTTGGTAAAAAATCAAGTTCTTTTGTTTTTTCAAAAATTGCGTCATTTATTTTTTTACTTTGTCTGTCAAAAATATCTTTTGAAATTTCATTAATTGCATATCGATATTCCATTTTATCATAACTTTCTTTCAGGTTATTTAATTCCATAGAAGCAAGTCTTTTTTTCTCAGAAAAATCAGACAGTTCATTGTCAATTATTTTTTTTAATTGAGCCGAAAACAAACCTTTTAAATTATCAGAAAATTTAAATTCGTCTAGAACTTGTTTAAATTCATTATTTAGACCAACATTTTGAGAGCTTTTAGTGCTTTCAGCATTGACGGTTTTGTGGCAAGAATTACATTTATAATAATGTATATTTCTGCTTTTATTTAAATAGGCGGTCATAGTATCGTTACAATCGGAACACATAGCAAATTTTGGAACAAGAGGAGTTTCTTCTTTACCTGTAGTTTTTACAACACCAAATTGCTTTGAACCTTCGAGAATTCGTTGTAATTGATTATATTCTTTTACAGTTATCATTGGCTCCCAAGAACCCTTAATTATTCTACCTTCCAATAAGGAATTGAATATTCTTCCAGTATAAAACGGATTGCGCCAAATCTCAGAAATCCTTTGTTTTCTCATTTGAACTCCTTTTGAATTTAACCAATGTATAATTTCAGAATCGGTATAAGATTTATAAATTTTTAATTTAAAGGCTTCCTTTAAGAATTGACCTTCAGTACTTATCTTAATCTCTTGAAATGCTTGAACTTTTATTGGGTCTTTTACTCGTGGACCATAATGGTCGTATCCTCTTGGAGTTTTTCCAAATACTTTGCCATTTTCCAATGCGTTGATTAAACCAGGAATTACAGTATCTTGACGATTGAAATTTTCCTTTTGAGCATAAAGTAGCTGAGTTGAAAATTCATTTTCTGCTCTTTCGTTAAACGTATGATTATCTGTACTTACAGAATACAGAAAAACATTATATTCTTTTCTAAGTTTCACAAAAAGTTGAATATGTTCCGCTCCAGCTCTACCAAATCTACTTGGCGACCATATTAGTATCATTTTTGGGCGTTTGGAAATAGAAGTTTTCTTTATCCTATCCATAAGCTCTTTTAGCGTACTTTGTGTGTTTATTCGCTTAGAACTTTCATACTCGGCATCAAACTCTTGGGTAATGATTAATTGATTTTCCTTTGCAAAATCTTTAATTTTGTTTACTTGTGTTTCAATACTTCCATTATTTACAAATTGGTCTTTAGTAGATACTCTGGTGTAAGACCAAACAATTGCATTTTTAAAATCACTTAGTTTTAAGTTGTTGTTCTTCATTTTTGTATTGTTCGTAAATTATTCTTGTAAATTCGTATAATTGTTTTGAAAATTCAAATGAATTTTCCTGTGTTAGTTTGTCTTTTAATGTTGGAACTATTTTTATGAGTTCTTCATAATTTAAAAAGTAGTCCGCTTCATTTGATATTAAATGTTTTTGGCCCATACCGTATTTGTATGTTCACGGGCTGGAATTTCAGGGACCGATTCGGTTTTACATTTGGCATATTACTTTGATTTTATCGTTATTTTATAATTGCCTTGTGGTCTTGGTTCTATCATAATTTTTGAACCCAATGGCAATTTATTGGTTAGAAAAAACTTAGCTAACTCTTCGGGTTTTTTATGTTCTTCGGTGATTTTGATAATTTTTGGCGAATCACCTTGTTGAACTTCAATTTCTAAGAGTTTAGGTTTGTCAAAAAACAACACTCTTCGGATTTGGTTTTCTATAGAAGATAAATACTCCAAATCTGTATTGCTCTTTCCAATTTCAATTCCAACTAATTTTGAAATTAAAGGAAGGAATGGAATTACTATTAAGGTTTCACCAAAATACAAGTTATTCAAATCAGCTGTCAAACCAACATTGCTAAAATTAAAAGAATGTTCTCCTGTCTTAGGGCAATAAATCAAGGACACAACACTTCTATTTGAAATCAAACAACTTTTGAATGCATCAGTAAAAGGATTTATCTCTCTTCTAAAAATTGTATTCATCATGGGGTCAAACTTTATTAACTCTTCTATTGATTTTTTCTCAGATAAATCTAAATCTACAGAATTAAGAGCTTCTTTAAAAACACCATCTGCATATTTTTTTTCAAATGGAACTACCCAAATGTTATTAGAAAGACTTTGTAATTTTTTTGTGTTTACACCAATATTTGATAATTCATTAATTATTAATATCCAAAGTGCCTCCGACATATTCATATATCCTTTCTTTTCCTTTAAGAAAAAAGGCAGGACATTACAATTTCTCCAATAATTAAATTGTCTTGCGGTTATGTTCAAGTTTTCGGGCAAAAAGCAATCGTTTGAAATCAATCGTCCTATTTTTATTCTCTCATTTTTGTTCATAAATCAAATTATTTTTTTGTAATTTAAGTAAATAGAAGATAACCAGTTGGTAAATATATAAATTTTTTTATATATTTGAAAAAAAATTAAAGGATATTTTTATGATAAAGAAAAATTTAATCAAGAAAAGGTTTTCTAATAGAACTTACCCGCCTAAGCTCTGTAAAAAAACCGACTGTAACATGGAATTTGTACCAACAGATGGTCGACAAGTATATTGTTCTTCTCAGCATCGCATCGATAGCAACAATGATAAAAGAAAAATAATAGATGCAATTGAAAGTAATTTCACATCAAGAGCTAAAAACAACGAAAAAATACTAATTAAAATTATTGGTAGCCCTTTTTATATTAAAAATGGTTTTTCACACACTTTTTTTCTGGAGCACGAGTATTACGATTTTGGGACTTACCACACTATAAAGTATGACGAAGCGACAAATAGAGAAATACATTTTTGTTACAATCACGGTATCTTACTAATTGACGCAGAGAAAAAACATTTTAAAATAATAATAAAAGAAAAAAATGAAGACTAGAAAACCAACATTCGCAGAATTATTTCCTGTTGCCCATCAACAGGATTTGCTAAAAAAACAATCGGCACATTTTACAAACCAGTCCATTTCAAAAATGAGTTTTGAAGGTGGTTATGAAAATTTGCCAACTAAATTATTTAATGAACAAGTAAACCATGATATTCCAACTCAGCCAAATTCTCCAACAAAATTATTTGACAATTATGTAAAAAACAATTGGAAGCCACTTTT
>NZ_JBEIET010000163.1:0-3594 GCF_040382755.1 Flavobacterium sp. | reverse complement strand
CCTTTACCAAACATTTTTACTATTTTGATGTAAAGGTAAAATAAGTATAGTACTTTTGCACCTTATTAGAAAAAAACATGCTGAATATACATAATCTTTCTGTTTCCTTTGGTGGAACGTATTTATTTGAAGAAGTTACTTTTAGAATGGGCGCTGGCGACAGAGTCGGTTTAGTAGGTAAAAACGGAGCAGGAAAATCGACCATGTTGAAAATTTTAGCTGGCGATTTCAAACCTGATTCTGGACAAATTGCTACAGAAAAAGAGGTAAGAATTGGTTTTTTAAGACAAGATATTGATTTTGAAGCAGGAAGAACGGTTTTAGAAGAAGCGTATCAAGCATTTACAGACATCAAAGAAGTAGAAAAAAAGCTAGAAGACATCAATCACCAATTAGTAACCAGAACCGATTACGAAAGCGAAGCGTATTCTCAAATTATTGAAGATTTATCAGATTACACTCATAGATTTGAACTTTTAGGTGGTTATAATTATGTGGGTGATACAGAAAAAATATTATTAGGTTTAGGATTTAAGCGAGACGTTTTTAATAACCAAACAGAAACGTTTTCAGGTGGTTGGCGTATGCGTATCGAATTGGCAAAACTATTGCTTCAAGCCAACGATATTCTCTTATTAGATGAACCTACCAATCACTTGGATATAGAAAGTATCATTTGGTTGGAAAGTTTTTTACGAAATTATCCTGGTGTGGTAGTTATTGTATCGCACGATAAAATGTTTTTAGACAATGTTACGAATCGTACCATTGAAATTTCATTAGGAAAAGCGTATGATTTCAATAAACCATACTCGCAATATTTAGAATTGCGTCATGAAATTCGTGAAAAACAATTGGCGACCCAAAAAAATCAAGCTAAGAAAATTGAAGAAACCGAAAAATTAATTGAAAAGTTTCGTGCCAAAGCTTCTAAAGCCTCTATGGCACAATCATTAATTAAAAAATTAGATAAGGTAGAACGAATTGAAGTGGATGAAGACGACAATTCCGTGATGAATATTTCATTTCCCGTTTCAAAAGTACCTGGAAGAGTAGTTATCGAAGCCGAACACGTAACAAAAGCCTATGGAGACAATACGATTTTAAAAGACATTTCACTTTTAGTGGAACGTGGTAGTAAAATTGCATTTGTAGGTCAGAACGGGCAAGGAAAATCGACTTTTATAAAAGCAATTGTGAACGAATTTGAATTTGAAGGTTCCATAAAATTAGGTCATAATGTTCAAGTGGGTTATTTTGCACAAAATCAGGCGGAGTATTTAGATGGTGAAATTACGTTATTGCAAACCATGGAAGATGCCGCAACGGATACCAATAGAGCAAAAGTTAGAGATATGCTGGGGTCGTTTTTATTTCGTGGTGATGATGTAGAGAAAAAAGTAAAAGTACTTTCTGGAGGCGAAAGAAACCGTTTGGCTTTGTGTAAATTATTGTTGCAACCCATTAACGTTTTGGTAATGGATGAGCCGACAAATCACTTAGATATTAAATCGAAAAATGTTTTAAAAGCGGCACTTCAAAAATATGAAGGCACGCTCCTACTCGTTTCTCACGATAGGGATTTTTTACAAGACATGTCTAATTTAGTATACGAATTTAAAGATCAAAAAATTAAAGAATACTTAGGCGATATCAATTATTTCTTAGAACAACGCAATTTAGAAAACATGCGTGAAGTAGAAATAAAGGATATTGAGAAAAAAGAAGCTACAAACAATACAAATTCCAAAGCTTCTTACGAAGACCAAAAGAAAAACAAATCCTTACAAAATAGATTATCAAAAATTGAAAGTCAAATTAAACAATTAGAAATTGACATTCAAAACGATGATAAAGAATTGGCTTCTAATTACGACAAGCACTTGGAAAATGCTTCTTTTTTCACGGCGTACAACAAGAAAAAATCGGAATTAGATAAACTACTTTCAGATTGGGAAATGGTTCAGGAGGAAATTGATAATTTGGTTTAAAAAATAATTCAAAAACGTTTTACAATTCAATGAAAAAAAAGATGCTTTCAGCATGATAAGATTGTGTTGACTTTCTTTTGTTTTGAAAACGGATTTGCGTTAGTGATGGGAACGGCATCCTTTTTGATTTTGTTGCCTTCGAGCTTCTAAGGCAACAAAACAACTATTACATATGAAAGTAAACGTTATCTGAGGTTCTCGAAGATAACTTTTACGACTAAAGAAAGGCAACAAAATTAAAAAGATATAGTGGACAGCACGACCTGAAAGGGAACGCCCAATCTTTGGACAAGCTCAGGATAACAATTAAAACTATAGAAAGCAAAAAAGAGTCCCGATTTCTCGAGACTCTTTTTTTTTATTTTTAACTTTATGTAAATTATTTCACTAAAGTCATTTCATCTACAATGTGTTTTGCACCTGAGAAATTTTCAATCACCCAAAGCACATAACGAATGTCTACGTTAATTGTTCTTTGTAACTTTTGGTCAAAAATAACGTCACCAGCCATTGCTTCAATGTTTCCATCAAAAGCCAAACCGATTAATTCTCCTTTTCCGTTTAATACTGGAGAACCAGAATTTCCACCTGTAATATCATTGTCAGTTAAGAAACAAACGTGTAAAGAACCATCTTTATCTGCATAACGTCCGAATTCTTTTTTAGCATTCATATCTAATACTTTTGTAGGTAAATCAAATTCTAAATCACCTTTTTTGTATTTTTTAACTTGTCCCGCTAAAGTGGTGTAGTTATTTACTTTAGCGTCATTTCTTTTATCAGCTGGTAATGAACGAACTTTTCCATACGTTAAACGTAACGTTGAATTCGCATCTGGATATAAAGTAGTTCCAATTTTAGATTCTCTTAAACCTTCAACTAATAAACGGAAAGACGCACCAAAATCGTTTTGTGCTTTCATTAACTCGTCACTTCTTTTACCAAAATGAGATGTTAAATCATTTGATAAAACATATAATGGGTCACTTGTTAAAGTTACATCGTTCGGATTTGCTAAATAACCTTTAATTTTCTCTACTGAAGTGAAGATACTTGCATCGAAAGCTGAAGCTACATAATTTGTAAAATCACCATTGTTTTCTTTTGCTAATTTTTCTACTGTTGGTGCTAATGCATAACCTGCTTTTTTAGCGTATAAAGCCAACTGAGCAGCTAATATATCTTTTTCTGCAGGAATATGTAATTCCTTAAACATTTCATTTGCCATTTCTTCAATAGCCGGAGCCATTTCAGCGCGTTTAGCCGCATCTGCTTTAGTATACATTTCTAATTGTCTTCCTAAAGATCTGCTAATTGTTCCAAAAGCTGATGTTCTAAATAACTGCTGTAAATAATTATCATGACGCGATTTCTCATTCGTCATATCATAATATTTATTGATTGTAGCTACAACATTTCCGTATTTAGCTTGATTGGCTGGTTGATTCGCCCAAGTATTAAATTTAGCTTCTTGAGCCGCTTTAGATTTTGCTGTTCCAAATTTTGTTATGGCAACAATCATACCTTGACGGTTTTTCCAATAGTTAGCTACACCTGCAAATTTAGAAGCATAAATTAAATTTAAAGCATCCGAATGAACCAT
>NZ_JBEIET010000162.1:0-3692 GCF_040382755.1 Flavobacterium sp. | reverse complement strand
GATTCAATATATTCGGTATGTAGGGTTTGAATTGAATCAATAATTACTACTTGCGGTTCAATTTCCTCAATTTGACGAAATATGTTTTGTGTTTTGGTTTCGGTTAAAATAAAACAATTATCCGTTTGTCCTGTAATTCTTTCGGCACGCATTTTTATTTGTTTCTGACTCTCTTCTCCAGAAACATAAAGCGTTTTATAAGGTAATTTTAATGAAATTTGAAGTAAAAGTGTACTTTTTCCAATTCCTGGTTCGCCACCTAAAAGTGTAAGAGAACCTGGAACCAATCCGCCACCTAATACGCGGTTTAATTCGCCATCAGTAGTATTCATTCGTACTTCTTCTGAAGTCGAAATTTCGTTAATTTTTAAAGGTTTCGCTACTTTTTTTGCTTCAGAAGTAGTGCTTCGCCAGGCTTGTTTCTCTTCTTTCTGAATAATTTCTTCTACAATTGTATTCCATTGCTTGCAAGACGTACATTGTCCAAGCCATTTAGAATAATTGGTGCCGCAACTTTGGCAAAAGAAGGAAGTTTTTAATTTAGCCATTTGTATTTTATTTTTCGAAATTATTCGTCTTTTTTAGGAGCTTCAGCAGGTGTTTCTGTTGGAGTTTCCACTGGCGCTGATTCTTCAATTTCTTGTTTTGGTTCTTCTTTTCTTGACTTTAAAGCTTCTGCACGATCTAAGATATAATTTTTAGATAAATCACCAATTTCAGATTTTGTGTACGCACTTTGATATTCTTTAGCTGCTCGTTTATAGTCCCCAATTTTCTCAAAATACAGCCCTCTATGGTAGGTTCCTAACATGGTTTTAGGATATTGTTTGTCAGCATAAGCGCCTAAATTTTCAAGTTCTGAATACGCTTTATTTTTAAGTATTGCGGCTTCAATGGCTTTAAAATCAGAATATCTTGGTTGGATTTTTAATCCCATTTTTTTCTCAAGATTATCATATTTATCAATTAAATATTGTGCATATCCACTTTCTAATTTTAATATTTTTTCGTTAAATTCTAATTTCGAAATGGGCTGATAGCCATTAAAAATAAAGTAAAAAGCACTTGGAATTGCTTCGGCAACTAATGAATAATGAGAGGTGTTTTGAAAAACATCATATCGGTAATTTACATTTGGGTTTTTAATTTCTTTAGCAACATCATCAAGCTTTTTTGTGTTTTCTTGAATTTCCTCTAAATCGGCTTTTGACGTAGCTTGATAATAAAATACTGGTTTTTGTGTTTTTGCTAATCGTTCTGCAATACGAACTTCCATTTCCGGAGCCATTTCTGGTGAAATTGAAATGTATGCATTAAATATTGGGTCATCTTTATATAAATAAAAATTTAAAAACCCGGCTGTAGTATCGTGACCCGCTATAATTCTAAACGGAAGTGTTCTATATTTTTGTTGTATGTACGGCAATAACTCAAATCCAATAAATTCAAAAAATTTAGCACCTGATTCTGCTGGCAAACCATCTTCTCCGTAATTACTATCATTAAAACGAGTTTCACCATAATTCTGATTTACCGCAACAATAATAATTTCAGGTAAATCATCCCAATAGTTTCCATATTTTAAAATTCCTGAAAAGGGATCTGCTAAATATTCGCCATCTAATAAAACCAAAATGGGATATTTCTTATCCGGACTATTTTCGTAAGAAGGCGGCAAAATAATTGAAAAATTTCGGTCTTCGTTAAGTTTTTTAGATTGAATTTTATCAGCTACTTTTTGAGAAAAAGCAGTCATTGCGACCATTAAAAATAGTAGGATAGATTTAATTTTCATAAGTAATTGGTTTAATAAAGTAGCAATATACTACTTATTTTTTATTATAAAGTGGTAAAAATGCGTAAGATAGCAAACCTAGAATTATGGTTAGTATAGTTTGTGAAGTCCAAGCCAGCCAACCAAATGCCGTTCCAATTTCATTTGATATACCGTATAACGAAAAAATCATGGCAATAGCTAACGGATAAGCACCCAGTCCGCCATTTGTGAAACCAACGGCAAGACTGCCAAAAATGAATCCCATAATTACAATGTCAAAACCAATATTTTCCGTTTCTGGTAAGGCGTAAATAGGAATGTAAAACATTAATAAATAGGAAAACCAAATTAAAAATGAAAAGAAAATATATTTCCATTTGTCTTTCATCATTACAATGCTTAACATGCCTTCAATTAATCCTGAAAATTTATTTTTTATTTTTTTAATAATTTTCCATTCAGCATATATCCAAATTAGTAAAAATATAACGCCTAAAATGAGCCCTACTATTCCGAATAAAATTATTTTTTCAAACGCAATTTTTTCTTTGATGAAATTGTATAGTTTTTCAAATTGAAGTACAAAAGCCAAACCTACAAACAATAAAAACAGTATTAAATCTACAATTCTTTCTGCAACAATGGTTCCAAAGCCTTTATCAAAAGGTACGTTTTCATATTTTTTTAATAAGGCAGCTCTAGTAATTTCGCCCGATCTAGGAATGGTTAAATTCATAAAATAAGAAACACAAACCGACATAAAGTCGTTTTTGAAATTTGTTTGGTATCCTAAATGTTGTAAGGAATATTTCCAGCGGTAGGCTCTTGCCCAATAACCAAAAAGTGAGATTATTAATGAAAGGAAAATATAAAAATAATTCGCTTTTTGAAAGCAAAATTTTATTTTATTTAATTCTTCAACGGATAGTGTGGTATATTGATAATATATAAGTCCGAAACCCAATAACAAGGGAATAAAAACAGAGGCAATTTTGCTAATTTTTGTTTTCAAAACTAGGTTAAAGAATTATCTTTTTCATTAGGAAAAACTAAGCAAGGTTTAAATGTTTTTGCTTCTTCAAAGTCAATAATTCCGTACGCAATAATAATAATAATATCACCACGATGTACTTTTCTTGCAGCGGGTCCATTTAAAGTGATTTCACCTGTATTTCTTGGTCCTTTAATGGCGTAAGTTTCTAAACGTTCCCCATTGTTTACATTCACAATGGCTACTTTTTCACCTTCTACAATATTGGCTGCTTCAAGTAAAGCTTCGTCAATTGTAATACTTCCAATATAATTTAAATCGGCTCCAGTAACAGAAACTCTGTGTATCTTAGATTTTACTACTTGTATTTGCATGTGGCAAAGTTAATTAATTCAAGTAAATTTTATAATTTATTTTAACGAAATATTATCAATTAATCGAATATCTTCAATAAAAACCGCAATAAAACCTCTGTATTTTTTATTTTTTATTTTTCTTTTACAGGTTAAAAGCGTCTCTTCTTCTGCAATTTCAAAATATTCTAAAGTAAAATTTTTATGTTTTTTGAATTCTCGCATCACAAAATCACCAACTTCTTTGGCCGATTTTAGCATAAATTTATCTTTTGCTTCTAAAAGAATTTTGTAAATTAATTTCGATTCATTTCTGGCTTTTTTAGAAAGTCTTTCGTTTCGGCTACTCATTGCTAATCCACTCGATTCTCTGTAAATTTCACAAGGAATTATGTTTACTGGAATTTTATTTTTTAGCACTAATTTTTTTACGATTTGTAATTGCTGAAAATCTTTTTCGCCAAAATAAGCGTGAGTTGGTTCTACAATTTCAAATAATTTCTTCACAATCGTTCCTACTCCGTCAAAATGCCCTGGGCGATGTTTGCCTTCCATTTGATGTTCTAATCCG
>NZ_JBEIET010000161.1:0-3693 GCF_040382755.1 Flavobacterium sp. | reverse complement strand
TATCAAAAATAGACTTTTCACAAATTGTTAATAACTTTAACTAATTGAAATTGTAAATTTTTTAAAAACATTATATTTACAACGTTTTCGTAAATATTTGATTTTCAATAATGTTTAAAAAAAATGTTAATATAAATGTTAATAACCTCATAAAAAAGTGTTATTATTTAAAAAAAACATTTTATATTTGCCTCATAACTTTTAAAAATAAACAAATTATGAAAAAAGTATTACTAACTGCTGCTGCAGTATTATCATTAACTTTTGTTAATGCGCAAGATTTAAAATCTAAAAAAGGAGAAGCTTATTTACCAGTTGCTGGTGATTGGGCTGTTAGTTTTAATGCTGATGGAATTTTCGAATATGCAGGAAATGCATTTAACGGAAACACCAACAATTCAGCTCCATCTGTAGATTTTGTAACTAATAACGCATTTGTTGGTAAAAAATTCATTACTGACAAAATGGCTTACAGAGTAGTTGCTAATTTAGGATTTGGTTCAAGTACTAACAATGTTCCATCTGGAGCGAACATGACAGAAAACAAAAATTCAGGATTTGATTTAACTGCAGGTTTAGGAAAAGAATGGAGAAAAGGTTCTACTCGTCTTCAAGGTTTTTATGGTGCTGATGCATTAATTAACGTAAGTTCTAGAAGTACTGAATCTACAGTAACAACTTCTACTGGAACTTTCGTAAGTAGTACAGAAAACAAATCTGGATTAGGTCTAGGATTAGGTGTTCAAGGGTTTTTAGGAGCTGAGTATTTCATCTTCCCTAAATTTGCTATTGGAGCTCAATATACTTACAGAGTAGGTTTTGATGTTCAAGGTAAGTCTGAAAGCACATTCAAAAATGGAACTGCTGCTGCTGTAACTACAGAAGGTGGTAAAAGTTCAGAGTTTGGGTTTGGTAATGTTGGAATTACTTCAATAAACTTAACTTTACATTTCTAAGATTTTAATAAAAATACAAAAACCGACTTATTTAATTATAAGTCGGTTTTTTTTATGTCTACTATTTTCTCCTAACTTAAAGTCGAAAGAATTCCTCCTAAAATAGCAAAGACAAATATAAAGCCATACAAGGAAATAATAATTAAAGTAAATATTCCTAAAAATTTATGGTGTGATTTTAAATTTTCTAAGCCATCGGCTAATAATTGTTTGTTTTTCGAATGTAAAGCAGCACTTGTTTTAGTAGCATATTGATACAAATAATACACCGGAAAGAAATAAATAGCTGCAAAAAGCACATAAATTATCGAGAAAACCGACATTGAAAAAGGTAATTCAGGCAAATTAGTTGCTCCAAGGCCAATAGCCATAAAGAGACTAACTAATACCATTAAACCAATTCCAATAAAACCAATAATCGCCATAAATTTTGACCATTTGGCACTTTCTTGTAAAAACCCAACGGCAGCACTAGTCAAATTATTCTCAAAATTTTCTATTTCTTTTTCGTTTTCCATAATAAATTAATTTTCAAATTCTTTTAAAGTATTGGTAATTATAGATACACAATCTAATAATTGCTCTTCTGTCATCACTAATGGTGGCGCAAAGCGTATAATATTACCGTGCGTTGGTTTCGCTAATAATCCGTTTTCAGCTAATTTCATACAGATATTCCAAGCTGTTTCACTTTCTTCGGTATCATTAATAACTATAGCATTTAACAAACCTTTTCCACGAACTAATGTTGCAATATTGGAAGTTTGAATGTATTTGTTCAATTCTTCTCTAAATAGCTTTCCTAATTTACGAGCGTTTTGAGATAAATTTTCCTCTGAAACTACATCTAAAGCGGCCATAGCCACAACAGCTGCCACAGGATTACCACCGAAAGTAGAACCGTGTTGTCCAGGTTTTATTACATTCATTATTTCATTATTTGCTAAAACTGCCGAAACTGGATACGCACCTCCAGAAATTGCTTTTCCTAATATTAAAATATCAGGTTGCACATACGTGCTTTGTTTTTCACAAGCTTTTTCGCAAGTGCAATTTCCACAAACAGCTAATAAAGAACCCGTTCTTGCAATACCTGTTTGTACTTCGTCTGCAATAAATAACACATTAAATTTAGCACATATTGCTTTGGCTTTGGCTAAATAACCTTCAGACGGCACATAAACGCCCGCCTCACCTTGAATTGGTTCTACTAAAAAACCTGCAATATTTGGTGAAGACGAAATTGCTTTTTCTAAAGCTTCAATATCATCATAAGGTATTTTTATAAATCCATCTGTAAATGGTCCGAAATTTTTTCGAGCATTTTCATCATTTGAAAACGAAATAATTGTAGTGGTTCTTCCGTGGAAATTGTTTTCACAAACAATAATTTGTGCTTGTTTTTCTGCCACACCTTTTTTCTCATACGCCCATTTTCTACAGATTTTTAAAGCCGTTTCCACAGCTTCAGCGCCTGTATTCATAGGCAAAACCTTATCAAAACCAAAATAGTTGGTTACATACTTTTCATACACACCAAGCTTATCATTATAAAACGCTCTCGATGTTAAGGTAAGTGTTTGTGCTTGTTCCATCATTGCTCCAACAATTTTTGGATGACAATGTCCTTGATTTACTGCTGAATAGGCTGATAAAAAATCGTAATATTTTTTTCCTTCTACATCCCAAACAAAAACCCCTTCTCCTTTATTTAATACTACAGGTAACGGGTGGTAATTGTGAGCACCGTGTTGGTCTTCCAGAGCAATAATTTCTGCTGGATTCATTTTTTCTAAAAGTGACATGATTTATTTTTATTGATTGTCAAATCGCAATTCCTACTTATTGGAGAGAAATCATCCTTAATGCGTAAAATTACAAAATATAAATTCCAAATTACAAAATATAAATTCCAAAATTCCAAATAGAAAAATTCCAAATAGAAAAATTCCAAATTCCAAAAAGAGAAATTAAGTTTGGAATTTGGGTTTTGGTATTTGGGATTTCTAACTGTTATACATCTCTAATAACTTTGTAACTGTATTCCAATTTCTTATGGTAGCCACAACGTTTAATTTTTTTTCTATGTATTTCTGGTCTAAATTGGTTTTTCCAGCGCCAATTGCATATTTAATATAAATTCTATTAGAATCAATAGCCGCTTCATCTGGCTTGAAATTACTAATTTTCAAATCGTTTATAGCTGCAGCTGTCAATTCTATAGAAATAAAAGCTACATATAATTTCTTAATATCGCATTCTTTTTCTTTCAAATACGGATTATTCTTAAAACAAAGTTCTAAATCGGTTTTAGAAACCATAATAACAGGAACATCATAGCCAAATACTTTTGAAATTTCTTGTTTGATTTTAAAACCTACACTCGCTGCATTTTCTTCTTCCGAATCAAAAAAAATATTACCCGATTGAATATACGTTTCTACATTTTGAAACCCCATGTTTTCAAGCATTTTTTTCAAGGCATCCATTTTTATCATGTTATGTCCCGATACGTTTATACCTCGTAAAAGCGCCAAATATTTTATCATTACTCTAAAATTTTGTTATAAAAGTAAAATAATTTATCTAATCCGCATAACAATTCTTATTTTTGCGTCATGGGAAAAAAGAGAACAGAAAGAATCGTATTCGAAAACGTACAAATCCTTGATGCAGGTGCAAAAGGTGTATCGGTAGCAAAAGCGCCAGATGGTAAAGTAATTTTTATTCCGAATGT
>NZ_JBEIET010000160.1:0-3697 GCF_040382755.1 Flavobacterium sp. | reverse complement strand
ACTTCGTCAGCTTCATCTTTTAAAGTAATTCCTCTAACTCCAGAAGCCGTTCTACCCATTGGACGTGTTTTAGCTTCTTCAAAACGAACCATTTTACCAGATTTCCCTGCAATTAACACTTGACTTTCACCATTGGTTAATTTTGCTCCTAATAATTCATCACCTTCTTTAATAGTAATTGCAGCAACTCCGTTTACACGTGGTTTAGAATACTTCTCTAAAGAGGTTTTCTTCACCTGGCCTTGCTTGGTTACCATAATTAAGTTATGACTCTTAATATAATCTTGGTCTTTTAAGTCTTGTGTACAAATATAAGCAGCAACTTTATCGTCTGGTTCTATATTAATAATATTCTGAATTGCTCTTCCTTTACTTGCTTTTGTTCCTTCAGGAATTTCGTACACACGCATCCAGAAACATTTTCCTTTTTGAGTAAAGAATAATAAATATTGGTGATTTGTAGCTACAAATAAATGTTCTAAGAAATCTTGATCTCTTGTTCCTGCAGATTTCTGACCTACTCCACCTCTATTTTGAGTTTTGTATTCTGATAATGAAGTACGTTTGATGTAACCTGCGTGCGAAATAGTAACAACTACATTTTCATCGGCAATTAAATCTTCAATACTTACATCACCTCCAGAGTATTCAATTAACGAACGACGTTCATCTCCGTATTTCTCTTTTATTTCAGCTAACTCATCTTTTATGACTTGCATTCTTAATTCTTTACTAGCTAATAATTCTTTCAAGCTAGTAATTAACTTCATAATTTCATCGTATTCCGCTCTTAACTTATCTTGCTCTAAACCAGTAAGTTGACGTAGTCTCATTTCAACAATTGCTCGAGCTTGTAATTCCGATAATTTAAATCGTTCAATTAATCTTGCTCTTGCTTCTTCGCCGTCTTTTGAACCTCTAATAATTTTAATTACCTCATCAATATTATCGGATGCAATAATTAAACCTTCTAAAATATGCGCTCTTTCTTCTGCTTTTCTTAAATCGTATTGTGCACGTCTAACAACAACTTCGTGACGGTGTTCTACGAAATAATGAATTAAATCTTTAAGATTTAACATTTGTGGTCTTCCGTTAACCAATGCAATATTATTAACACTGAAAGAAGATTGCAATTGAGTGAATTTATAAAGTGTATTTAAAACTACATTTGGAACGGCATCACGTTTTAATTCATAAACAATACGCATACCTGTTCTATCCGATTCATCACGAATAGTAGAAATACCTTCAATTTTTTTCTCGTTAACCAAATCAGCCGTTTTCTTAATCATATCGGCTTTGTTCACTTGATATGGAATCTCAGTAACAATAATTGATTCTTTACCATTTACTTCTTCAAACATAGTTTTTGCACGCATAACAATACGACCTCTACCTGTTTTAAAAGCTTCTTTTACCCCTTCGTAACCATAAATAGTTCCTCCGGTAGGAAAATCTGGTGCTTTAATATATTTTATTAATTCATCAATTTCAATATCATTATTATCAATGTAAGCTAACGTTCCGTCAATTACTTCTGATAAATTGTGAGGCGCCATATTAGTAGCCATACCTACTGCAATTCCTGAAGCTCCGTTTATTAATAACGTAGGTACTTTTGTAGGTAACACTTTAGGTTCTTCTAAAGTATCATCAAAATTCAACTGAAAATCAACCGTTTCTTTGTCAATATCCGCTAACATTTCTTCAGATATTTTTCTCATTCTGGCTTCGGTGTAACGCATTGCTGCAGGACTATCACCATCAACCGAACCAAAGTTACCTTGTCCGTCAACCATCAAATAACGTAAACTCCATTCTTGCGCCATACGAACCATAGCGTCATATACAGAAGTATCGCCGTGTGGGTGGTATTTACCCAAAACTTCTCCAACAATTCTGGCAGACTTTTTATGGGCTCTATTAGAAAAAACTCCTAATTCATACATACCAAATAATACTCTTCTGTGAACTGGTTTTAAACCGTCTCTTACATCTGGTAACGCTCTTGATACAATAACCGACATCGAATAATCGATGTAGGCTGACTTCATTTCATCTTCAATATTAATAGGTATTAACTTTTCTCCGTCAGTCATAGGTATTTATTTAATTTTTACTGATTTTTTTTAAACGTGCCAATATACGATTTTTTGCGTTTTTTGAAACTAAAATTTCCAACAAAATCGAAATACTTATCAACAATAATTGAAGAAAATTTTAACAAATAAATAGCTAATTTACTTTTATTTCTCGTTTTTTTTTTGTCAATTAGCAGTATGCATACTACCTATGAAAAATTCATAGTATTTGCTCACGTTTTTAAATAGTTTAAAGATTTTATGGAAGATAATTTTTCACCAAGAGTTAAAGATGTAATACAGTTCAGTAAAGAAGAAGCCTTGCGTTTAGGGCACGATTTTATTGGTACTGAGCATTTAATTTTAGGTATGTTACGAGACGGAAATGGAAGTGCAATTGATATTTTAAACCTTTTAAATATTAACTTTGATTTGCTACGAAAAAAAGTAGAAATATTAAGTCCTGCGAACCCAAATGGGCTGTCTACAAACGATAAAAAAAACTTACACTTAACGCGCCAAGCAGAAAGAGCATTAAAATATACATTTTTAGAAGCAAAAGTTTTCAATACTACCTCTATAAGTACCGCTTTGTTGTTATTATGTATGCTAAAAAACGAAAACGATCCTACAACAAAGCTTTTAAACAAGTTGAAAATTAATTATGACAATGTAAAAGATATATATATGAGCCTGAATTCTAACGAAAATGAAGATATTTTTAAAGATACTCCCAGAGCTGAAAATTTCGATTCTGGAGAAGATAATTACAAAGAAGATATGCCAAATCCAATAAGCAATAGCGGAAATAAAACTACGAAAAAGTCGAAAACGCCTGTTTTAGATAATTTCGGAAGAGATTTAACTGAAATGGCTGAAGATGGAAAATTAGACCCCGTTGTAGGACGCGAAAAAGAAATTGAACGTGTATCGCAAATTTTAAGCAGAAGAAAGAAAAACAACCCACTTTTAATTGGAGAACCAGGTGTTGGAAAATCCGCTATTGCTGAAGGTTTAGCGATTATGATTGTGAAGAAAAAAGTCTCTCGTATATTGTTTAACAAACGTGTAGTAACGTTAGATTTGGCTTCGTTAGTTGCTGGAACAAAATATCGCGGACAGTTTGAAGAACGAATGAAGGCTGTAATGAATGAGCTGGAAAAAAACGATGATATTATTTTATTTATAGATGAAATTCATACTATTGTTGGAGCGGGTGGCGCTACAGGTTCGCTTGATGCCAGTAATATGTTCAAACCTGCTTTAGCAAGAGGAGAAATCCAATGTGTGGGTGCCACAACTTTAGACGAGTACAGACAATATATTGAAAAAGATGGCGCTTTAGAACGACGCTTTCAAAAAGTAATTGTAGAACCAACTACAATTGATGAAACTATCTTGATTTTGAATAATATCAAAGGAAAATACGAAGATCATCATAACGTAAATTACACTCCTGAAGCTATAGAAGCTTGTGTAAAACTTACGAGTCGTTATATGACGGACCGATTTTTACCAGACAAAGCTATTGATGCTTTAGATGAAGCGGGTTCTCGTGTGCACATTACAAATATTGAAGTGCCAAAACAAATTTTAGAACTGGAAAAACAATT
>NZ_JBEIET010000159.1:0-3716 GCF_040382755.1 Flavobacterium sp. | reverse complement strand
TAGAAAAATTTTCCTAATTCTTTATTTACATCCATACCCACATTATTGTCGAAATATGAAATGCTATTGTCAATTTCTACAAGTAATTGCGGATTTTTAATGGCAAATATTAAGTACTCGTTTAAAACGCGTTGCTTAATTTTAAAATCAATTTTACTACTTTTTATAACTCTTTTGTAAGAATCTGTAGCTTTTGAAATGTCATTTGCTTGAATATGAAATTTAACCAAACTAACGTGTGCTAAATCAGAATTTGGCAGCTCTTTTTCTAAGAACAAAGCGGTTTGAAATGCTTTATCTTCTTGATTGTTTACAGAATACGCATAAATTAAATCGATATAATTTTGTTCTGCTTTAGGATTGCTTTTTATGGCTTCAACTAAATCGTTAATATTTGGCTTGTTGCCTTTCGACATATTTTGAAGTTGCAATTGGTACATTTCAATTGTTTTAGACAATGTGCCTTTACTTTCGATGTCGTCAATTGCTGTTTTTGCCTTATCAAATTGTTGTGTGGTCATATATAACGATACCAAATCTTCTTTCATATTTGCATCGAAAGTGACTAATTTTTCAACTATGATAATTGCTTTTTCATACGCTTTGGTTTGATAATGTACATCGTACAAACCATTCCAATACCAACGTTGTTTGGGCTCTAAATCGACCGCTTTTTGAAACGCATTTTCTGCTTCTATATACTTTTTTTGCGCTAAATAATTTACGCCTAACTGATAATGAATTTCTGGGTTTGCAGGTTCTTTTAGCAAACATTTTTGTAAGGCTATAATAGCTTTGTCGTAATTTTCTATAGCTTTTTCCTTTAAAGCATCAAAAAAATTAGTTTCAAATTCATTTTCCGCAGTTTCTACTTCTTCTGGATTTTTTTGTCCGAAAGAAATTTGAAAAAGGAAAAGAAATGCTATTATTTTATACATATTTTGTTGTTACACAGAGTTACACAAAGACTTGCGCAAAGTTCCGCAAAATTTATTATTTTGTCTTCAATTTGATTTTTATTTTTTTAAAATCTCCTTTTTCATCTAAATCCCAAGTGTCTCCAATAAGAAAAAATTTATCATTAATTTTTACAACTCTATTTAAAAAATCTTCAAAGTCAGAGCAAAAGCCTTTTGTTTCACCGATTTTTTTCCAGATTCTATTTTTAAAAGTCCAAACTGAAATATAGTGCCACAAACCTTCATTAGCATTAGAAAATATTATTATTTCGTTAGCAGTATCATTATTTAAATCTTCAATTGTTGTAATATAAATTCCATTACTTGGGTAAAATCCGATTGTTTCATTATTATTGGAAAATTTAACGTCTACCGAATTACGAAAAACTTTATTAGTTTCTTTATTTCTTGAAGCAATTGAAATGGCATAATCTTTTATTTTATCATTATCAACATCGCCGATATAAAATTTTTTAGTTTCAACTATAGAATCTTTGTATTCAGCATTTGTTACTTCAGGATCAATTTGTCCAAAAGAAATTTGAAAAAGAAAAAGAAAAGCTATTATTTTATACATGTTTTGTTGTTAAATGAAAGTATTTCAAAAATTATTCCATTGTTGAATAGTCACCTAAACTTACGCTCGTAAACTCACCATTATAATTTACGTGATTTCCAATCATAGCATTATCTAATTTTGCGTTTTTAATATGTGAATGCGTTTGAATTAAACTATTTTGAATCTTACTATTTTGAATATGTGACCCTTTTCCGATAGAAACATTTGGTCCAATTATGGAATCAATAAGTTGCACGCCTTCGCCAATAAAACAAGGTGGAATGATTTGTGAATTATCTAAACGCACATCATTAGCTACTAAATCTTCGCCATCTTGATGTAAAAATCCTAACATTCTGTTGTTGGTATCGACAGTAACATCTTTATTTCCGCAATCCATCCATTCATCAACTTTTCCAGGTACGAATTTCATACCTTTCGCCATCATTTGTTTAATGCCATCATTAATTTGGTATTCGCCACCGTGAATAATGTTGTTATCTAAAACCGCTTGTAATTCGTTTTTAAGAACGGCAATATCTTTGAAATAATAAATTCCGATAACGGCTAAATCAGAAACAAATTCCTTAGGTTTTTCTACTAACTCAATAATTTCATTGGCTTCATTTAAGTTAATAACACCAAATGCTTCTGGTTGATCGACTTGTTTTACCCAGATTACGCTATCGGCAGTTGCGTCTAATTCAAAATCGGCACGAATTAACGTATCTGCATAAGCAATAACTGCAGGTCCGGATAAAGAATTCTTCGCACACATAATAGCGTGACCCGTTCCTAAAGCTTCATTTTGGTAATAAATGGTTCCTTTTGCTCCAATTTTTGTAGCTATCGCAAGTAAATCTTTTTCTACAGTTGCGCCGAAACTTTCGTGAATGATAAACGCTACTTCATCAATTGGTTGATTAATTACTTTAGCAATATCTTCTACTAAACGGTGTACAATTGGTTTTCCAGCAATTGGAATTAATGGCTTTGGAATTGTTAATGTGTGTGGGCGAAGACGTGAACCACGACCAGCCATTGGTACTATTATTTTCATATTATATATTTTTTACCGCAAAGTCGCAAAGGTTTTTTCGCAAAGTTCGCAAGGTTTTGTTTGTTTATTTGATTTACTAAATCTGCTGTTTACTTTTTCTAGCTGAACACTAAATACTGAAAACTGAACACTTATTTAATTCCCGTACTACCAAATCCGCCTTCTCCGCGAGACGTTTCGGTTAATTCTATTGTTTCTTGCCATTCGGCGCGTTCGTGTTTGGCGATGATTAGTTGCGCGATGCGTTCTCCGTTTTCAATAACGAAATCTTCATTGGATAAATTGACTAAAATCACACCAATTTCGCCACGATAATCGGCATCCACTGTTCCTGGTGAATTTAAAACAGTAATCCCTTTTTTGTAAGCCAAACCACTTCTTGGTCGCACTTGTGCTTCATAACCAATTGGTAATTCTATAAAAAGCCCAGTTTTTACTAATGTTCTTTCTAACGGTTTTAAAGTTATTGATTCGGTTAAATTCGCACGTAAATCCATTCCTGCAGAAGCATTCGTTTCGTAGTTAGGTAATGGATGTTGCGATTTATTTATAATTTTTATTTGCATTGTTTTGAATTTTTATCGCGAAGTCGTAAAATTATTTCGCAAAGTTCGCAAGATTTTATTTATTTTAAGACCGTAAAGTCTGTTTATTTTCGTTTTAAAATTTTCATAATTACTTCTTTTTCATTTTTGTAAATATAATAACTAAAGCCAGTGATTGCAAGTATTCCAAAAACAAACGTTTCTCTTAATTCTTGAACATAAAATGAAATACAAGCTAAAGTTATGGACGCAAAAAGATAGGTTAAGATCTTTTTCATTTCGAAAGGAATTGGGTATTTTTCTTTTCCTAAATAATACGAAATCACCATCATACTCCCGTAAGCACAAATAGTTGCAATCGCTGAACCTACATAACTCATATTGAATTTTACAATTAAAATATAATTCATACTTAACGTAATTAGAGCACCAATTGCTGAAATGTAGGCTCCAATTATTGTTTTATCAATTAATTTATACCAAACAGATAAACTCGTATAAATCCCTAAAAAGAAATTCGCGATTATGATTAAAGGCACTATTGTCATTGCCTCCCAATATTCTTCTTGTCGTACTAAAAAGAATTTTATTAC
>NZ_JBEIET010000158.1:0-3770 GCF_040382755.1 Flavobacterium sp. | reverse complement strand
TGGGCAAAGCCTTTTTTTCTGGAATATTAGACAGACTCAATGAAATAGTTGTAGAAAATTTATGAAACTGCGTACCTGTTATGTGTTTAAAATCGACATGCTTAAAAATAACATCTAATATTTCTAAATTATTTTTCTCAACATGAAATGATAAAAAATAAGCCAAATAAACAATGTTTTTTTCGTCTAATAAACCAATGTTTATTTTATTTATTTCCTCTGCTCCTATTTTACTTTGGCGTTGCATGCGTAACAAAGTTTGCTGAAAATACCATTCGCTATAATTGGCTTGATTATTTTTATAACTGGAAAACGAAGTAAAACCAAGATACAACGATAACGTATTTAAGGTAGCCACAGAAGGTACTGTTTTATCTAAAAATCCAAATAACCTTCTAAGGGTATTAAAGCCAATAGAATTATCAATATTCGTATCTATTTCTTCTTTCAAAAACTTAACATCTCGAAGTGAAGTTACAGTAATATTTGACTTTTTTTGAACGTCAATAAGTAGTTGAGAATAATCGTTATACATACATGGGCATAATTTGGGCTAAATATAGTGAATAATAAATTAAATTTGAAGAAATTAATTTGAAACACACAAAACTAAATTATGAAAATAAACAATTTACTTTACCCGCTTTTATTCCTAGCGTTGATTTCTTGTGGTGGAAAAAACGAAAATACCTCACCTAGCGATAACAAAAAGGATAATGAAAAAACCGAAGATTCGGAAATAACTGAAAAGAAAATCACTGAAAAAGATTTAGTTTTTAAACCCGTTATTGCAGAAAGCGGAGAACTTGCAGCAGAAGACAGCTTCATTGTTAAAGACTTTTTTGGTTTAAGTAAAGACAGTATCCGAATTAAATTTAACTCCGACAATAAAGTTAAATTCTTTTCAATCGTAGAGCAACGCAGTGGACGAATTGTAAAAACATTTAAAAAAACATCTGATGTTGATTTTACTTATGATGTGTTTTTTGATAATCCGTTTTCTGTAAAAATTTACTTTCCAAAAGAATCCTACTATAATTTAGAGGTTTCAAGAAAATCTGGAAGTATAGATAATTACTTAAGTAAGGCAAAATTAATTCGCGACTCTGTTGTTGTAAGTAAAAAAACCAATAAAAGTAAAATTGGAACTACAATGGCATTTGAAAAAGTATTTAACCAACCTAAGAAATTTATTGTATCAAGTACTTTTTCTATGTCTGGTGAAAGTAAAGTATATGTACCCATAGAAATACCTAAAAATACGGTTGAATTCATTTACACTCTAAGAATATCGGGTGATGAAGATACTGAAAGAGAGGACGGAAAGTTATTTAACGACGTGAATAGAATCTCCAAAAAGGTAAAAGTTTTTGGATTACCGCTTTGGGAATCAGAAGAAAAAAGCACCAGTTTAAGTCGTGAAATACTAAATTCACTTTTTCCACCAAAAAAAGACGAAGATTATACGTTAAATGTGTTCTTTTTTGACAAACAAAAAGAAATAAAAAAGTTCATACAATATCCAGGTAAAGAATATGCAAGTGCATTTAAATATGATATAAACAATAGTGCTTTATCTACACAAAGTCGCGTTGGACTGGTTAAAAAACCTTATTCGGGCTTTTCATACATTGGCCTTCAATCTACAAGTTCATTCTCTGATACTTATGCTTGGTTGGATGTTGTAGCGCTTTACGAGAAAACATTTCATTATGAAATCAGATATCGCATTCAAAAATAAAACTATCTATTGAAAGAGAAATTATCTAAAACTAATTATATAAAAATAAATTTTATACCCTATGGATTTAAAATCTTGTATTACCGATAAACCCATTGAAAAAAATGATGAGGATAAATTAAAAATGACGCGTTACAGTGCTGTTTTATCTAATTTCATCAAACAAGGCGATACGCCTTTAACTGTTGGTTTACAAGGCGAATGGGGAACCGGAAAAACATCTATGCTTTACATGCTTTTAGAGCATTTTAAACGCGAAGACATAGCTACTTCTTGGGTAAATACTTGGGAATATAGTATGTTTAGAAATCCGGCTGAAACTACGCCTGCCATTTTAAAAGGTATGCTTACCAATTTAAAGTTGAGTTGTGGGGAAAATTGGACTATTGAGAAGAAGACAGAAGATGGTATGAAAAAAGTTTTTTCATTTTTTGGAAACGTAGCCAATCAAGTAATAGCAAATCAAACAGGTGTCGATATAAAAGGCGCTATGGTTCATGAAGAAGCCAACAGAGAACAAGCAGAAATTGCTGAGATAAAAAAAGAAATTGAAAATATTATTGCTAAATTAATAGAGGATCCAAATAATGATTATAAAAAAGTTGTTTTCCTTGTAGATGATTTAGATCGTATCCCACCAGATCAAGCTGTAGAAGTATTAGAAAGTTTAAAAAACTTATTTGACGTACCAAATTGTGTTTTTGTATTGGCAATTGATTATGATGTAGTTGTAAAAGGTTTAGAATCGAAATTTGGTAAAAAAACCGAAGAAAATGAACGCGAATTTCGTTCCTTTTTTGATAAAATCATTCAAGTTCCGTTTTCGATGCCAACAGGAACATATGATATGGGTAATTTACTCTCTGAAAAATTAAGTTCCTTATCTATCGAAATTCCAGAAGAACTTAATGATTCATATACAAATGTTGTAAAATATACGATTGGATTTAATCCAAGAAGTTTAAAAAGATATATTAATTCATTTTCATTATTAAGAAGCCTAAGAAACTCTGATTTTGAAAATGATGCATCCGATTTTGGAGACAACCCTCCAGACTCTGAAGATGATTTGATACTATTTGCTATGATTGGGGTACAAATATCCTACCCTAAAATCTTTAGATTAATTACTCAAATGCCTGATATATATGATTGGGATAAAGGGTTTGCTAATAAAAATAACATCAATTTAGATGCTGTTAAACTTGATATTGAAAAATATGGTGATAATGAAAAATTAGATGAAGATTGGGAACAAATTATATATGGTGCTTGTCAAAATGATGTGTATTTAAAATCTAAAGTTTTTAACATCTTAGAGTTATTTAATTTCTTGAGAAATAAATTCGAAAATAGACCCGAAGTATTAGATGAAAAAACAGTAATGGCATTAAAATTTGCTTCAATTACGAATGTTGATGACGATGTAAATATGAAAGGTGTGGTTGAAAAAAGAGGAAACAAAACTATTTTCTCTGATATAAAAACAAAAATTGACATCATAAAACAAGAATTAATTGCAAACGGTGCCAAAAAAGAGGGGCTTGAAATAAAATTAAAAACATATCAAATTGTTTTCGAAGCATTATTGGCAATTACCAATTCAAATGCTGGAAAATTTACAATTTTAGGCAGTTACATTAAATTTGAAAATAGTAATGTGTTTGCTAAGCTTAATAATCCGCCAAAACAAACAGAATTAATATCAATTGAGTTGTTTAATTTATCAAACACATCTTATCCTAAGGGTTTAAGCTTAGAAAAAGATAATGGAAATCAAAAAGTATTTAAAGTTTCAAAAGAATTAAATCCTACTGAATTTAAAGACTTCTTATCCTTAAATTATAAGTAATAAGAGAAAAAATATTTAAAAAACACTAACGAAATCAATTAAATATGTTTGATAATTTAACCGTCACTAAACTGGGCTTTTACGTCTATGCTTTAGTGAATCCATTAACAAATAAAGTCTTTTATATCGGTAAAGGAATTGACAATAGAGTATTTGCCCATAAACAAGAAGTTCTTG
>NZ_JBEIET010000157.1:0-3890 GCF_040382755.1 Flavobacterium sp. | reverse complement strand
GTTGGAAATATTTCAATTTCCTTACCATCTTGCATGGTATCTTCCTTCATGACGGGTGCAAAAAGATCCAACATTCTGTCACCATTACCTTCGTAACTTTCTTGTACAAAAGTTCCTACACCAAGTTTTCCGGCCATTTTGATTTAAAATGGATTACAAAATTGCAAATGTTAAAGTTAGTATTAAAACGTCTGCAATAGTCTTAGATAATGTTATTACGGTATGTAGTGAAAAACAGTTGTACTGTAAAAACTATAATAACTTTCTTGTTGTTAAAGATATCTACACATATATCATATTCAAACAAAATAAGAATAATCAAAATCATATAAATATAACAAAAATACCGAATATTGATTCAGTTTCAAATGCAATTACGAGAATACAGGATCTGACAAAAAGTGTAATTCTGTCACAAAACATAGATAATATTATAGCTTCGACATCCTGGCCTAAACAATTAAACTTAAAACAAATAAGTACCCTATTTACTAATGTAAAATATAATAATGAAAAGTTTCCCGGATTGTTTATTAAATTTCCGACAGGTACCGTAATACTATTTCACTCTGGCAAAATTGTAATTGTTGGCTGTAAAAACGAAAAAGATTTACAATGCCTCATTCAGAAAATCTTTGCCCGCATGTGAACCAAGTAACAGATGATAGAGAAGGAACTATTGTTTGTACAACTTGTGGTTTAGTTTTAACAACACAAATCTTTCAAGAATCCTACAGGTGTGATAGAAATGAAAAAGAATATAATTTAGTAATTAAAATAAATGATATTCTTCACAAACTAAATTTACCCGTTTGTTTTACAACTGATATATTAAAACGGTATTTGAAGATGCCTCCACGGAAATATTTATTAGAATACGTTGTCTATTTAACTCTTCATGAGTGTGGTTTTCCCATATCTATTAAAGATATTGCGTGTGTAACAGGTATTTCTGATTCAAAAATATATGATTTGCAAGAAGATCAAAGCATTTGTCTTCAACCAAAAGATTTAGTTGAAAAATACTGTAAAATGCTAAATTTAGATTTTAAGACCTGTTCAGTAATTAAGGAAGAATTACCTACAGTTATTGAAACAGGCCATAATCCGTTAACTGTAATAGCTTCCACTATTTATAAATATAGTAGAAGGAACAAGCTGAAATTATCCATGAAACAAATTGCTACTGTTGTAAATATAAGTACAGTTTCAATACAAAGATATATTAGGAAATGTTAAATTTTCATTCTGGAGTTCGCTTCCAACAAGGTCGTGGACTTGGCTCCATTTTTGGCTCCATTTTTCGCGGCTTGAAACCTTTAGCCAAAATGGGTTTAGCAGCAGGCAAAAGATTCATTAAAAGCGATTTTGCAAAAAGTATAGGCAACACCGCTTTAGATATCGGAAAAACAGCGGCAACAAATATGGCTGTTGATCTTTTGGAAGGTAAGAAGTTGTCAGATTCAGCCCAAGAACAATTGGATGATGCAAAATCTAAGATTGCATCAAAGTTAAAGGGAGGTTGTGCAAAAAAACGAAAGAAAACCAAGAAGACAGGTATTCTTGATTACGAGGACGACGATAAACCTTGTAGCAAAAAATCAAAAGCTAAAAAATATTCACTACTTGATTAAGCATGGCATTTGAAAAATTGCAAACTCATAAAGACTATGGTACAAATCTACAAACACCTGAAGAATGTGAAGAAGATCTTAAAGCTAATTACAGAATCCCAGGTCACCCAATAGCATTTAGTGGGATAAATAATATTTATGAATATTACAAGGGTCTACTCAATAAAGAGAAAATCAAAGATATTCTTTCAGGTGCTGAAAGTTATACCTTACATAAAGAATATCACAAAGGTCAAAGAAATCCTTCTTATTCACATTTTAAACGGAACCAATTTCAAATGGATTTAGTTGATATCCAAGAATTGGCACCGTTCAATGATAATATTAGATATTTGTTGGCTGTTATTGATACTTTTACTAGATTTGCCTGGGTTCGATTACTTAAAGATAAAAGAGGAGAAACAGTTTTAGAAGCGTTTAAGTCCATTTTGAAAAGTGCTGGTGAATATCCAAGAATTATTGTAACAGACAGAGGTACAGAATTTTTCAACAAACTTTTTCAAACATTTTGCGAACAAAGCAACATTAAACTATTAACTCCTGACAGTTCTGTGCATGCTGCTTATATTGAAAGATTTAATAGAAGTTTGCAAAGTCTAATTTATAAATATATGACTGAAAATGAAACACATCGTTTTATCGACAGAATTAATCCTGATGGTACTCTGACAAATGTGTTCCACAACCTAATGCATACATACAACACAAGAAAACATAGAATGATTGGTACATCACCATGCATAGCTGAAAACGATGAAAGTGTGCATTTAGACATGAGACTTAGAATGTCTAAATATTATGAGAAAATAAAGCCTAAAAAGAAAACTTTAAATGTTGGTGACACAGTTCGCATTTCAAAACAAAAAGGTAAATTTTCTCGAGGGTATAAAGAACAATCTCAACTTGAGATATTTAAAATATACGAAATAAAAACAAAATCTAAAATACCAATGTACTATTTAGAAACATATGATGGTAGTGAAAAAATTAAAGGTGGTTTTTATGACTTTGAACTAACCAAAGTCGCAAATGATGTGTTTCGTGTTGAAAAAGTTTTAAGAACAAGAAAGAAAAATAATATTGTTGAACATTTAGTGAAATGGAAGGGATTTAATGACACATATAATTCTTGGATTCCTGCTGATGACGTAACTCAACAATTTTAATCACTATCTATGTATTTTTTAAAGAAATAAATGTAATTTTTACAAAATGGAAACTAAAAAGACTTTGTTTCTTCTCTCAAATGGTTCTAGTGATATATACAAAAATAACACACTTACACATTTTACAAATAAATTACCAGCACCAATAGACCTTCAAAATGAAAACAAATATGAAATTGCTATTGAAAGTGTAGGATTTTCTTGCCTTTTTCGTAATGTTAAATTACCAGAAGGTGATTATCCAAGTTTTATAATAACTAACCAATTTACGCCAGATCCTGCAATTGAGTACAGTTGTAGATATGAAGGTCAAGGAACATTTCAAGAGGCTGGTACTACTGTGTCTAATCTTTGTTACACACCTCAAGTTTTTGAAATTAAAACTGAACCTGTAATAAGACAAAATGATGATCTGTATAGTGGTAATAAGCAGTATTTTTATTATATGGGTCGTTTTTTAGAAAAATTATATACAGAACAAGACTTGATAACTCATATTAATGATGTAAATAGAAAAGCACCAGTTAAGTTATCATTACAAAATGGGTTATTAGACTTTTCAAGAAGTTCTATTCAAGAGAATCCCTTAAGTGCATTTTATCATGTTTTAATACATCCAACAATGATGGAAACTTTCGATATTCAATCGACATTGGTTATAGAACATGACCCAAGTCAAACAAAACAAAATATTTCCTCAGATCAGATAAAGGCTGAGTGGAAAAAAAAGGTAATCAAAAAAGTTGTGACTTATAAGGGACATTTATATTATCTTTTTAAAGTTGGTAATATTTCAGATATTGTAAGAGCCACCAAATCACCCATTGATAAAATTATACTACCTAATGTTGTTAAAGTTGTCTCCAATAATATTTCACCACAAATATTTAATAACAGCTATTCAAATGATATGGTAGTTTTTTGCCCTGATTTTAAGACCCATGATAATTATTACTTTCATGAGTTTGAATCAAAACAATATGTACCACTATTAAACAGTTCACTAACAGACATTGAAGTGAAATTATGTGATGAAAACAATAACCAGTTACAATTATTATCTGGTGTACCTTCTATTTTGAAACTAAAT